>JBIOWO010000337.1:0-6252 GCA_044868555.1 Lacipirellulaceae bacterium
GAGGAGGGGGCTGGGGGCTGGGGGCTGGGGATTGGGGATTGGGGATTGGGGATTGGGGATTGGGGATTGGGGGCTGGGGTATCTCGCGGAGCGAGATGAGTACGAATCGACGTCGGGCCGGGTGGGAAAACGTGCGGATGGGGCCGTCTTCCAGGCTAACGACTGACAACTTCCACTCGTTGGGAAATCCGGCGGGAGGCGTCTTATTTTCGGTGGAAAACGTGGGGTGAGTTTGGTTGAGGGGCGGCTTTCGCGGGAAGTTTGGTGAATTTCGCGTGAAATTGATTGACGGTGCTATCGACCTCACTTAGGATAATGCGCGTCGGACCTCGGGCGGCGGACTGCCCGTGGCCATGCTGGTTATTTGACGTTGAATTAGAAACTCAGGCGACTGCACCTAGAGCGAGTTTCGTGAAGGAGCCGAACGTGCGAACTGTAATTCTTGCCTTATCACTGATTTGCTGTTTCGTATTCCTTCCCTCGCTAGCATCGGCGACGATCGTACTTAGCGATGACTTTAGCACCAACGGCGCGCTGGTTGGTCAGTCGCCCGATGTCGGAACTGGCGTCTGGACGCAAATCGGAACGAATAGTTTGAGCCCGCTTACTGTTACGAGCAACGCGCTCCCCGTGTCTGCCGGATCGAATTTTCAAGATGCCGGGGCGCAGTTTTCGGCATCAGTTCCAAACACGGCCGGAACATCGGTTTTCAGCGGTTTGGATATCAATTTGAGCGTTGCACAGGCCACTGGTGATTACTTTTCTCATCTGAGCGACCCCGCCCTCTCAACAAGTGGTTTTTATCAGCGCTTGTTTGCCAGATCGGCGACAGGTGGATACCAATTGGGCTTGCTGGAAACGTCGGGGGGAACCACGACCTGGGGTACAACTGTGCTAAGTTTGAGTCAGAAATATCGCGTCGCCATCGCGTGGAATTTTGTGTCAGGTACAACGAACGACACGTTTAGTTTGTACGTGGATCCGACAAGTGCTACAGAAGGCAGTAACACCCCCTACCTGACCCATACCTGGACCAGCGCGACGGCTGAACCCGCAAACGTCAGCTCCGGTAATTTTCGGCAGGGTTCGGGCACGACTGGCCCTACGCTTACAGCCGATAACTTGATTGTTGCCACAACATTTGCCGAAGCCTCCGGCGTAGCCATTCCCGAGCCGACCGCCATCTTGTTCGGCACGTTGGTGTGTGGCGTGATTGGGTTGGGCGTCGGCGGGCGGCGGCTTAAGAACAGGCTGTTTGGTCGCGACTGAGCCGGCCGAAATTACGAATCTTCAAAAAAGGCCCGCCGACTTCGGCGGGCCTTTTTTCATGGGCCGGTGTCGCTGGCAGCCGGCTCCGACAGGGCACTGGTGGTCGGAGGTGGCGACGCCGCGGCGAGCCCCATTTCCCGCGCTCCCGGATATCGAATTGCAAAATGCGTCCGTAGGCGTTGCGGATTTTAGCACAACCTGCGGATTCTAGGACACATATTGCAAGAAACATTGCTTCGGCCCTCTGCAAGCTGAGTTAACATGAGGAATGTGAGGTCGGTAGCTGTCTTTCTCGTCGACTGGCTTTTAGCTTTTCGATTTCGCGCACCTTGTAAGGCGGGAGTGAGATCATGCACTGCGTATCTGCGCGTTTTGTCGGCTTCGTCGGTATCTTGAGAATCCTGACCGCTTGCTGCGTTCTCATCTGCTCGTCTAATCGTGAGGCCTATGGGGCCGCATTCACGTGGAACAACACCGGGACGGACTTCAACGCGGCCGCAAGCTGGACGGAGGCCGGCGGTCCGCCTGGCACCGTTGGTACAGGCGACACCGCGTTGTTTCCTAATGTGCCGGGTACCAATCCCAATCTGAGCGCTTCGCCAGCTCCCTTCACGGCCCTCCGTTTCACGTCGACGACGCCGGGTTACACGCTCTCTGGCGATGCCGGGACAGTGCTGACCGTGATCGGCACAGGCACAAGCGCGTCCGCCTCCCTGTTTGGGGCCAACACTTCCGGCACGAACACGATTAGCGCCAATGTCGTACTTGGGGCGGCTGCCGGGTTGGAACAGAGTATCGGAAGCGCTTCCGGCGGCAACCTTACGATCTCTGGCAACATTTCGAGTACGAACACGCTGCTCGTCTTCAACTTGACCGGTTCCTCCGGATCCGCCCCCGGAGCCGTCACACTTACCGGCAACAACACTTGGAGCGCGACGACGACGGATATCGAAACGGGCACGGTTAATGTCGGCAGCAATACGGCCTTGAGCAGTGGCGCCGTTAACACTGCACAAAGCGCTTCGAAGATCGACGCCGTGGGCGGAGACCGGGTCTTGTCGAATTCGTTGACGCTCGGCAGCGGGAATACGCTGACCTTCATAGGGACGAACAATCTCGCCTTCGGCGCATTTACGATTAATGACAGCAACAGCAAGACATTCAACAACAGCAGCACGACGGGAAAAACGCTATCGCTTTCCAGCGCAAGTAACAATACCGATACGAACCGCACCATAACCCTCAATGCGAGCAGCAACGGCAGGTACAGCCTGGGTAGTCTGGCGTTGGCTGCCAGTGGGGCCACCGGCACGCGAACCCTCAGTATCGCCGGGACCGGCGCGGCAGATATAACGGGCGCCGTGACGAACGGCGGAGGTACCTTCAACCAGAATCTGACCTACAGCGGGACAGGCACATTGAACTTAATCGGGACCGGCAGCACCTATTCGGGCGCCACGGTCGTCAGTGCGGCCGGCACCTTGGTCGGCATCGGCGCCAATGCGTTCGGCAGCACCACGGGCGTCAGTCTGGCGGGGACGTCCACGCTCAGTCTGCGGGGCGACGCTTCCACGTCGTTCGTCAAGGCGAGCGACAGCTCGAGCTACACGGTTATTCCGACCGGCAACGGCTCGACGATCAACGTCGATCGCGCCACGGTCGCCGGGACCGGCGCGAAAACCATGACCATCGGGGCCATTTCGCCATCGTCGGTGGCCGCGACGTTTCAGGTCAACTTCACGGGCGCCAATAATACCGGCCTGACGGTCGGCGCTGTCACGGGTCCGGCGTCGTCGGCTGCCGCGACCGTAACGCTCAATAACACGAACACCTCCGGAACGACGACCTTCGCGAGCTTCACCAGCGGAAACACCATCGGCGGGGCGACGCTCGTCATCACCGGCACGGGCAACACCACGATCACGGGCGCCATCTCCCCCAGCTCAACGGCCTTGGCGGTGACGAAGACTGGTAGCGGCAAGGCTACGTTCGGCGGGACTAACACCTACACCGGCATCACGACCGTGAGCGGCGGGACGCTGGTCGTTAACGGCTCGATCGCCAGCTCGTCGCAGACCAACGTCAACTCAACCGCTACGCTGATGGGCACGGGCACGGTCGGGGCAACGACAGTCGCAGCCAATGCCACCCTCGCTCCGGGCGCGTCGATCGGCACGCTCACATTTAGCGGCAATCTCACGTTGGAAGGTGATTTGGATATCGATTACGACGGCACGGGGGTTGGGTCCATCGACCTCGTCGATGCAACGGGCCAAACGCTGGACATCACGGCCGGATCGCTCACCTTCCTACCCGAAAACGCCAATCCACTCACCGGCCCTGCCTATGTGTTCGCCAACTACGGCACGCTGGTCGGCTCGGCCTTCGCCTCGGTCACAAGTCTACCTTTGGGGTACTCGATCGATTATGCGTACAATGGCGGCACGGCCATCGCTTTGGTTTCCGCAGTAATACCGGAGGCTTCGTCGTTCCTGCTTGTCGGACTGGTGGGCGTCGGATCATTGTTGGTTCGGCGGCTGCGTCGCGTAAAGGCGGCCTAGTGGTCTGTCAGGCCTGTTTTGATGCGTAGCTGATGTCGCAAGACTTCAGACTCTTGCATGAGGACTGAATCTTGCGAATTCAGCTACATCAGATCACGACAGACAGACCACTAGTTTGCCCGGCTGGTGTTGGCCCAGGTGACGATCGCCATTTCGTGGCATCGGTTCGTTCGCTCTTATCTCTGAGCCGGGCGCGATCATTCTGGGCGGCGTGATTGGGTTGGGCGTCGGCGGGCGGCGGCTTAAGAGCAGGCTGTTTGGTCGCGACTGAGCCGGCTGAAACTAGAACCAGTTTCAGAACCGCCGAAACGAACCGGACGCTAGCGCGTTCCGGCTGATTTCATTAGCCGCAGGGCGCTAGCCCCGGTTTTGAAACTGGTTCTAGTAATCTTCAAGATAGGCCCGCCGACTTCGGCGGGCCTTTTTCGTTTTCTCTGTAGCACCGTCAATTTCTGCCAGTCTCAGCCTGTCCGTCGTGTACGATCCCGGGTTGTGGATTGCCTTGGTAGCCCAGCCCGGGGGCGCAGTAGAAAGCGGGCGTGACCGTTTGGACTGGTCCATCGCTTTGCCGTTGCTAGTAATGACGTCCGGCGGCTTTGCGGCACCGTCTTATTACAAGTGACAATTCCCGTTACTAATTGCAGGCGGGAAAAAAGGGGTGACTGGAGATCAGTTGCCATGAAATTATGGTGAAATTTCATTGACAACCTGTCACCAGCTTCCCATACTATGACCGGACCAGACCTTGGAGGGGGGCGCACCGCGGCCGCGCAGGTTGTTGGTCGCGCGGGCGGTTGCATTCCGTCGACTGCGAAAGTGAGAAAATGATGCGATATTTTTTCCTGTCATTTGCCGTCGCTACCGTACTAGCTGCAACGACCGCCGACGGCGCTTTGGTTTACGATCCTGTAGTAACAGTTGTCGGCGATGGCTCGGGTGCATTGGCGACGGATACCGGTTACATAACATCGATCTACATCTATGCTGATAGTGTAGCTAGTCAGGCGTCGCCGGTTTCGTCCACAGCATTTCTGAATGGTGGCAACAGTCCGCGTCTCGTAACAAGTGGCTCGGCCACTTCGGAAGGCTCGCTGACGAACAACCCGGGCGTCGCCGACGCGGCTGCAAAGGGCGCGCCCTATGGTGGAACCCAGTACGTTTACAGTGCTGGTTACGATGCTGCCAATGCGACTGCGGACGTCGGAACATCAACTACGAATGCTCCGCGGTCGTTCGGGCAGACGAACGTTACCAATAATGTGGCCAGTAGTGCGACTGTGTTGAAAACACAGACCCAAACCGATGCCTATCGGGGTACGGCGGGTAGCAATGCCAACGTTCGAGGTGCGGTCGGCGACGATACAGGAGCTGCGAAATACACGGCCGGCAACGCCGCAACCGCTACGGGTGCGACTGGCGGATGGAGAAACTTTGCTTCCGGCACCAGCACGCTCCTTGACGCGACTCAAACCAATGTTCGCACCGTAGAGCTTCTGAACGGCCGGTTGTTCGGCTCCACCGGTTCGGGCACTCGCGGACTGCACGTGATCGATCCGACGGGCACGAACCCGGCGACGCTGTACATCGACACGGGTGGCACTTCCAGCGCCTATGAGTTTGCCTTGTTTGATGATCCAAGATTCGACAATGGCACGGGTTCTCCGCTGAATCTGGGTTTCGACACGGCCTACGTTGCGGACGATCGTACTTCGACGTCCGGCGGTATTCAGAAATGGACCTGGGATGGAACTCTATGGAACCTCCAGTACACGCTGAAGGACGCGGGACTCACGAGTCCGCAGTATCGAGGCTTGGCCGGGCAACTTGATGCGGCCACGGGGTTGATTACGCTGTTCACGTCGGTCGAAACTTCGGCGAGTGGCGGGAACACGCGGCTGCAGCAAATAACAGATGACAATGGAGCGTTGTCGACATTCACAACGCTTGCCACGCTGGCGAATTCAAGCGGTCTCAAATTCCGTGGCGTGGCGCTGTCGGCCATTCCAGAACCGGGCGCGCTCCTGTTCGGCGCCTTGGTGTGCGGCGTGATTGGGTTGGGCGTCGGCGGGCGGCGGCTTAGGAACAAGCTGGTTGGTCGCGACTGAGTCGGCTGAGACTGCGGATCTTCTTAGAACGTGTTTTGAAATTGTTTGGCTGGTTGCCATGGGGTGCCACTGGCTTTGCCAGTGCTGGTGTTGGCCTCACGGTTTGCTGCGTGTCGGACCGATTTGGCTGCGGCTTGCACTGGACCTTAGCGAGCTGGAATCCTTGCATACGTTGATGGGCCGCAAGGGTCGGGAAAGAAGCACACTGGCGGACTTCGGCGAGCTCAGTCGAGTCGAGCCAGTGGCACCCCGAGTTCTAGAGCAAATTTCCTTTTTATGTACTGGGTGGCTGGGGCAACGCCCCCGAGATTCTCGGC
>JBIOWO010000338.1:0-24761 GCA_044868555.1 Lacipirellulaceae bacterium
CGGCTTTTCGTCGGCGATCTGCAGCAGTGTTTCCGCCTCACTACGGAAGCGTTTGAGTTCTTCGTTCTGTGGTTTGTTGTTTTCCATCCACTCCACGGCTTTGTCGTACCAAACGCGCGCCTGCTCCTTATCGCCCAATTGCCAATAAGCCATCGCGAGGATGAACCAATCCCATGCGTTGCCTCCCGCGCGGAGTTCGATTGATTTCCCAAGAGCGTCGATAGCGGCCTGCCACTCGGCTGCGCGATAATGCGCAACGCCAAGAGTGTTCCAGATATTCTCGTCGTGCGGCGCCAACTCGACCGCCCTTTTGGCCAGTTGTACCGCTCGGCCAGGATTGCGGAGCTTCGCGTCCGAGGCAGTGACCAGAAACCGTGCTAAGTCGTTGTTTTGCATGGCGTCCTGCGCCGACAATTCCCAGGCATCCTGGAGAGCTATGCCAGCCTGTGTGCCCTGGCCAGCGGCAGAGAGCGATTTGCCAAGCTGCGAATAGTTGTAGGCACATTGCGTTCGCCACTCGCGGATTGACGGGTAGTCGTTCATTAATGTCTTCCAAATGTCCACGCTTCGGCGGAAGACTTCAGCGGCTTCTTGAGGCTTGTTAACAGAGACTAGAGAATGGCCCAATTCGGACAGGGAACGGGCGGTCATTTCCCGATCAAAACGGTGCCCAGTCGATTGAGTTCCCTGTTTTTCCCAAATGGCGAGTGCGCGACGAAACCACTGCTCTGCCTCGGGATTTGCCTGGTTCATCATTACGTGGCCGAGATCCAAACAGGCGGCGGCAATAGCGACATGATCCTCCAATTCCTCGGCGAGGCGCAGACTATGACGGATGGAGCTCTCAGCTTCTTCCAGTTGAAATGGAACCAGCCGCCGCCCCAAGCTTCCGTAACTTCGTGACAAGTCGTGCTTGTATTTCCGCTCATCAGGAAACTCCTTGACCAATTGCTCAGCCAGTCGAATTGCCCGACGCAGTTTTGCCACAACCTCGTCCTGCGTCGCGGAGCTGTAGACCGACAAGCCGATATACTCGTGCACGAGGGCGGCGCGATCGGCCGGCGTGCCCACGGGCTCGGCCGCAAGTTTCTCGAGCCTGTCAATGGACTCGCGAAGCAACTCATTTGCCTTGCTCTTGTTCCCCAGGTATCCGTGGATTTCGGCAGCACGTCCGTAGGCCATCGCCGTCTCGCGTCTGATTTCAGGGTCATTGCTCTCTTGCCGGAGAAGGTCCAGGTATAGTTGCAAGGCACCGTCCAGAAGTTCTCGCCGCGCCCCTTCCATTTGCGGAACATTAGAAAGCTTCTCCTCGGCAATTTGTGTGATTTGATCAACCGCTTCACGGGCCTTGGTGAGATTAGCCTGAGCCCGCGCGCGGTCAACCTCGGCCTGATGCCGAGCTTGCAGCGCCTGGTTGCGAGCCTCGACTGCTTCGTGGTGGGCCGCACTCTCTGCCTCGAGCGCGCGGGTCGCTCGTACCGCTTGCCAGGCGCTGATGAGCGTTCCCAGCACGAGCGTTGCTGCCACGGCGGTCGTCGTGATAAGCGCCGCCTTGTTCCGCTTCGCGAACTTGCGGAAGCGGTATGCCGCCGAGGGCGGACTTGCCTCCACCGGCTCGTCGTGCAGATGGCGCTCGATGTCGGCGGCCAGGCCGCTCGCCGTCGCGTACCGGCGGTTGCGGTCCTTCTCCAACGCTTTCATTGCGATCCAGTCCAATTCGCCACGTACGTCTTTGCTCAGCCGGGCCGGTTCGGTCTGCCGATTGGCGGCGACCGACGGGAGCGTGTCGATCGAACTGAGCTTGGTGCTGGGCTTGGGCGGCTCTTCCTCTCGAATGATCCGCAGCATTTCGTCGAACGCCGCGGCGTGCAGCCGCTTTCCCTCGAAGGGTGTCGACCCGGCCAACAGCTCGTAGAGCATTACACCCAGCGAATAGATGTCGCTACGGGTATCGATATCGAGCTGATTGAACTTCGACTGCTCGGGACTCATGTACTCCATCGTCCCAAGCACCTGGCCGAACTCGGTGAACATCGTTCGTTCGGTCAGCCTTTGGGCCGTGGCTTTGGCCACGCCGAAATCGATCACCTTGGGAACGGCCCGGTTGTCGTACTCGGCCACGAGCACGTTGTTGGGCTTGATATCGCGATGGATGATGCCCTTCTGATGGGCGTGCTGCACGGCCTGGCAGACCTGCACGAACAGCTCTAGCCGTGCGCGGAGCGGGAGAAGTTTTTCGTCACAATACTTCGTAATTGGTACGCCCTTGACCAACTCCATGACGAAATAGGGCCGGCCACTGTCGGTCGTGCCCGCATCCAACACTTTGGCGATGTTCGGATGGTCCATCATCGCCACGGCTTGCCGCTCTGCCTCGAAGCGTGCAATCACCTGCCGCGTGTCCATACCCGGCTTGATGATCTTCAGCGCCACGGTCCGCTGAATCGGCTCGCTTTGCTCGGCCATGAGCACGAGGCCCATCCCGCCTTCGCCGATTTGCTGCAAGAGCTTGTAAGGTCCAACCACTGCGCCGGGCCGCTCAGTGATATGCAGACCGATGATGGGCCGGCCTTCAAGGTCCGTTGCCGGCGATTCGAGGAAACTGGCCTGATCTTCGTAGCCACGCAGCAGCATTTCGACGCGCTCGCGTAGAGCGGCGTCGGCCCCGCAGGCATCTCGCAAATATGCCACACGAGCGTCCGGCGACTCGATGAGCCGGGAGGCATTGAAGATGGCTTTTTCGTCGAGTATTTCAGCGGTCATAGCCAGCTCACACTTGCACCAAAAGGTGCTCTGTAGATCAGTGCGAGAGTGACCGGCAAATGCTCTAACGAATTATTGTGAGAATTGCATGTTCTCACCCACCGCCGGAGTTTCCCGCGAGTTCGGCTTTGAGCCAACCCTTGGCGTAAGCCCAATCATTGTCAGCAGTTGCCACCGAAATGCCGAGGAGGTCGGCTGCTTCTTGCCGGGTCAGTCCAGCAAAAAATCGCAGCTTCACTATTTCAGCAGCGCGAGCATCCTTGCTCTGGAGCTTGTCGAGCGCGTCGCTGAGTGCGACGAAGTCCAGCCCGAGGCCGTCCGCTTCCGCAACATCACATAGTTCCACACGGCAAAGTTCGCCGCCCGCCGCGGGGCCGTGCTTGCGCCGACCTTTCTCGACAAGTATCCGACGCATCGCTTCGGCCGCCGCGCCGAAAAAATGCCCGCGGCTATTCCAATGCTGCGCCGTTTCGACATCGACCAGTCGAATGTAAGCATCATGCACCAGCGCCGTGGCCTGAAGCGTCTGGCCAGGTTTCTCTTGGGCAAGCCGTGCTGCTGCAAGTTTCCGCAGTTCGTCGTAAACCAACGGCAAAAGATGCTCGGCGGCAGAGGAGTTGCCCGCCTGGATTTGAGTCAGGATTCTCGTGACGTCGTTCATTACGCCTCGATTATACCGCAGCCGATCCTACTTTAACGCGGATGCAATGTGCCCCCGATTCTGCCCCCGAAATGGGGATTCGGGAGTGACGAACGCGTATGCGTCACCTCCAGAAACTGGTTCGACGAAGCACTTTGCGGAAAAAAGTAGCGCTAGTCGTCTGTAGGTTTCTACCCACACGCCAAGAAGTGCGATTCCGAGTCGGAAACGCATATGGCAAAAGAAGTTAAAGCTCCCCCGGTAGGACTCGAACCTAGTTCTCTCGTGTTGGGAACACGTTGGAGAAAGATTGCATTCGTGTCTAGGTCGTTGTGCAGCTCACGATTGATCGGTGGAGTATGTTGATGTCGTATTGTAGCCGTGTTGGGTCCGCATTGCCAATGTTGCCCCCGACGTGCCCCCGATTCTGAAACTGAAAGTCGACTTCTGCCGTTTTCACCGGGTTAATCTATGCAACGGCGCAGCGTAGGAACGCCGTGCCACTACTTCATCTTTTCAGGTGTCGGTCATGGCCGGCTTACGACCGACGATCAGGGCCAGTTCGCGCCATTTCCAATAGCAGTCCACGTCTTCATATCCGATCTCTCGCAGCCATTGCAGCTGGGTT
Source organism: Lacipirellulaceae bacterium (assembly GCA_044868555.1). Classification (GTDB taxonomy): domain Bacteria; phylum Planctomycetota; class Planctomycetia; order Pirellulales; family Lacipirellulaceae; genus JABDGM01. The sequence continues at coordinate 4,032 of JBIOWO010000338.1, forward strand.
TCAACGTCGAGAAGCTGGTTTGATGCGTCTTCTTCGTCGCCAGGCGTGTTCATAGCTTCAAGAAAGCGTTTGTGGACATTTTGATTAGGCGATGCGACATGTTCCAGGTTGCAAAAAATCCCTTCTGGTTCCAAGAGGTTCCACACTTCCTGATAAATCGCTTTCTTTCGATCGTCGACGCAATGGTGGATGGCAAAGCTCGAAGCGATGACACTAAAGCAACCGAGATCAGGGAGTTGCGAATCCAGATTGTGCGTCACTAGTTTAACCCGCGGTTCGCCCTCGAAGCGGCGCGCCGCTTCACCTAGCATCGTTGGAGAAAAATCCAAACCCACGCCGGTCGCATTATCGCAGTGGGCTAAAAGCAGTGCGAGTAGACGTCCATTGCCGCAACCCAGGTCCAGAATCCTCGTCGCACTCTTCGGCACTTCTGAGATTAAAGTGGCTTCCCCTTCCTTGCGATGTGGAATCTCTTCGAGTCGCTGCAAGTAGTCGAGTGTGTGATCGGGTTTTGTCCATTCATTTGTCATGCCTGATAGTACTCTGGGCGTTGTCGAAAGAACATCGACAGTAAAAGTCCAGTGAGAATTGTTGCTGGGGCCGCCGGCTCAGGCACGGTCGATAACGGCTCTGTGGAAGGTAGCTCCGACCCACTGCCAAAGGATCGGCCGAAGTTCCGCTGCCAGACAAGGTAGTCCGCGCCATCTACGTCACCATCGCTGTCTCCGTCGCCGCTGCTACTCATGGCACCACTTTGAATGCCAAAGTTGTCGCGCCAGACGACGTAGTCGGCGGCATCTACGACGCCGTTACCGCTGAAATCGCCGGGCACTAATCCCGGCACAGCGGTGATGGTCACTTCGCCAGTCGTATATAGGTTGCAGAGATCCCAGGTGTACGGGCTGGAAACGTCGAACGTTCCCGTCGGTGTCACGCCGGTCCAATCGAACAGATCGATCGTGCGGCCGATCTGAGCGCCGACGTCGACGCCGGTCTCAAAACTCAAGTCGATGACGCCGCCTCGCTCGACGAGGGCGCCCGGTTCAAAGGAAATCGTCGAATTCCACGCGTCCACGTCAAACACAAAGTGCAAGGAGCCGGTGGCGTCAGCGACCAGATGTTGTTCAACGACGATCGGCAGCGGGCCTGTGTTCGGGAATACAGTCGAATTGCCGTCATAGTCGCGAACTATTAGGGACCTGTCCGCCGTAAGGTCGAGCCCTGCGATGCGGCCATTGGGCTGAATCATGTTGAGCGTGTTCGCCCCGGTGAGCGTCACATACTGTAGATTCGCTCGGCGCGCGTCAACGCCTGTAAGGTTCGCGTTCGTAAGATCCGTTCCGGGGTGGACGTAGACTCCGCCTTCGCCGTCGTACCACACGAAGCCCGCCAGATCGGCGTTGACGAGGTTCGCGTGCCTGAGATCGACGTTGGCCATCGTGGCGTAATTCAGCCTTGCACCGGCAAGATCCTGACCGGCGAAGTCGCCGCCAGTGAGGTCAGCGCTCATCACTACTCCTCGCAAATCATGAGCTTGGTAACTGGCGGTCGAGTAGAGTTGGGCGAGCGTGATCCCTGTCTCTGTCAAATCTGCAAAACGCACTACGGCCGCTGAAAGGTTGGCGCCGCCCAGCGGCGTGTAGCCCATGCTCGCGGCGGCAAGAAACGCTCCGCTGAAGTCGGTGTTGTGGAGCACTGCACCGTTAAAGTAGGAGTTCGCCAGATTCGCGTCCTCGAAGCTCGCGTTGTTAAGGTTCGCATGGGCGAAGACGACGCCGGCGGCGTTAATGTGACGGAGGTCTGCGCCCGTCAATGTCGCGCCGTTGAAAGTCGCGTTTGACAGATTCTGGCCGGCAAGGTTTGCTCCCGTTAGATTCACTCCCTGCAAGCCGATGCCGGCAAGGTTGCCAGCTTGGTAGCTGGCCGTCGAAGCGATCTGCGATATGGTCAGTTTGGCGCCAGTGAAGTTTGTGCCAAGTACGACGGCATTGTGAAGGTTTGCGCCCGTTAGGTCGGTGAGGAAGCCGAATTCGTCATCGTAATAGCTTGCCCAGTTGGCGTTCGTCAGATTCGCGTCGGTGAGGTTCGCGTTTGTGAAATTGGTCCCTTGCGCAGTCGATTTGCGAAGATCTGCGCCGATTAGATTCACGATCGTAAGGTTGGACCAGCTGAGTTCCGCGTTTGCTAGAGTGGCGCCCTGGGCAGTCGCGTTGCGAAGGTCGTCGCCATTCAGATAGGCCTTTGTCAGATTGCGGAACGACAAGTCGGCAAACGGCCCGGCAGTCACGCCCGCGCCGTCGGGAGCGAGCGTCATGCTTTGTTGCTTGCCTTGATTGAGATCGGCCGGGTTGACGTACTCCCACTGGAAGATGTCGGCGCGGGTGGTCATTGTGGGCAATAACGCAACCAGCGCCGTCGTAAGGGTTGCGGAGAAAACCGACCGCTTGTGGCGACACGGACCCAAAGCAGTTCGCCGAGACTTGGATACAAACGCGAGGCTGACTAGACCAACGCTCAGAAAGACCAAGGTCGACGGTTCCGGAACTGCAAAGCTGCTAGCGTCGAGGACGAATGCGCGAAATCCGTCGCTCTGGCCGGCGGCGCCGTCGTCGTAGTAGCCATTGCCTGTAATGAGGCCCGCATCAGTAAGTCCTGTAGCTTCGTGCAGAAACCACTTGGCACCTTCGGCGGGGTTCACCAGATCCAGCCACGCATCCAAGTCGATCATCACGCCGTCTAGACTAGGAGTGCCGGTGTAGAGAAAAGCGCGACGTGCGACGTTGCCCTTGGTATCACTTGTCCCTGCCACCTGGTCGAAATTATTGATGGCCCAAGCCATGCTGTAAGAACCGCCCAGCGTACCCAGGTCGACCATCGCGCCGTCGCTGCCGGGTGTGCCGGTATAGAGGAATGCGTGAGCAGTCGCGTCTCCCTCAATGGCGCTGTCTCCCGCAACGTGTCCCGCGGCGTTGATGGCGTAGCCGCCGCTACCAGAGCCGCCAAGCGTGCCAAGGTCGGTCATGACTCCGCCGGAACCTAGCGTACCCGTGTAGAGGAAGGCGTGGGTGTCGGCGTTCCCATTCGTCCCACTGAATCCTGACACCTGCCCGGACGCGTTGATGGCGTAGGCTTGACTAAACGTTCCACCAAGTGTTCCCAAGTCCTCCATCACGCCATCGACGCCCGGCGTCCCTGTGTAGCGGAAGGCATGCAAAACTCCCTGAGGGGAGTTGCTCATCCCGGCAACCTGGCCTGAATCGTTGATAGCGAAACCAGCGCTGCTGCCAAGCGGAAAAACGTCGTCCGCCAGCGTGCCTAGGTCTTGCATGACGCCGTCGACGCCGGGAGTGCCGACGTACCGAAAGGCGTGAGTGGCATCCATTGCCGTTCCACTTTGTCCTACCACTTGTCCCGATGCATTGATCGCGGAGGCAATGCTGTGCCGTCCGCCGAGAGTGCCAAGATCGATCATCGCGCCGCTGCCAGGCGCTCCCGTGTAGCGATATGCGTGGACCGTGAAGTCATCGGCCAACAGGCTGCCTCCTGCAATTTGCCTAGAGGAGTTGACTGAATGAGCACTGCTGCTCGACCCTCCGAGAGTTCCTAGACTGAAGATATCGCCCGGCGCTGCGGGCGCCGGTTTCAGCCCGACCCCTACGCACAAAACAATCGCGAGTAACGCTGGTTTTGAGAAATCAACTAGGCTCATGGCAGACTCACTTTGAAAGACTTCGGTCTGCTATACAATAAAAAAGTCATCGCCTCCGGCGCGCAAACCGAGCGCCGAGGAGATGCCAGGCCGGTGAGGGACTTGCTTGGCGGTAAGCCTCACCGGCCGTTTTGTTCTGCAACTTCACGTCGTCACGCCTCAAGACGTCGGCACTCCGTCAGCGGGGTTGCGCGGTGGCGGCCACCCGCTTGCGCTCCCACTCCGCTGCCTTTTCTGGTTTGTTCCAGCCGCGATACAGATCAGCGATCCATCCGAGCATGACCGGCTCGAATAGGCTTGCGGGGGCCGACGCCCGATTCGCCGCCAGCGCCGCGTGCGCTTCCAGCAGCAGCGCCTCAGCCTCATCCAGCTTTCCCTGGTTTCCCAGGACTTGAGCAAGTCGGAACGCGGAATCGGCGGTGGCCGCGTCCCCAGCGCCAAGCTTTTGCCGCCGCACTCCCAGCGCCCGTCGGTAGAGTTGTTCCGCCTCCGATTCGTGGCCGGGAATTCTCACGAGCACGAAGGCCAGGTCGTGCGTCAGGCGGGCGGTTGCCTCACCATCGTCTCCCGATTCCTCGCGGACGATGGCCAGCGCCTGACGAAGCAGCGGCTCGGCGGCAGCCGGCTTAGCGTCCTCTCGGTATACGTAGGCCAGTTCCTCGGCCAATCTCGCGCGCATAATCGGCGCCGCGCCCGGCAACGCATCCAGTCGCGCCAGTCCACCGCGGAGTAATGATTCGGCCTCCTCGTAGCGGTGGCGAGAGTGGAGGAACCGCCCCAGCGCCTGCGTGATGGCGTACGTTCGCCACGTCTCCCCGTCCGATTTGCGCGTGATGGCCAGTGCCCGTCTCATCATGGATTCGATTTCAGCCTCACTCAACGACGCCACGGCGGTGATCTCGGGGTACATGACCACGGTGTGAGCCAGGCAACTCATGCTCCAGGCGGTCTCAAGGTGGTCTTCGCCGAGTACCCGGCGTCGCGACTCCAGAACTTCGCGCAACAGGGTGACGGCCCGCGCCGTTTCGCCTCGACTTCGCATCGCGATCGCGAGGTCAAACTTCGATTGCAGCGTGTCGGGATGATCCTTGCCGAGCACGCGCGCACGGGCTTCCGCTACCTGGGACGTCAACTCGAAATCGTTCTTCGCCCAGGCCAGCAGGCACATGCTCAGGAGCGTGTCCGGATGATCCTCGCCCAGGTTTGCCCGGCGCAAGTCCAGGGCGCGCTGCAAATGAACCTGGCTGCTATGCGCACGCTGAAGCCGCCCGTACGCCTGCCCGATCGTCTGCCGCAAGGCCGCTTCGACCAGCGGTCGGTCGGGGAAGCGACCCTCAATCCGCTGCGCCGCGCGGTCCAGCACGGTCACCAACCTCACGTTGTCGGTTGTCTCATTGAATCGGTCGTACGCAAGCAGCGGGTCAGCCTGCGCCAGCAGGTCGTAGTTGAGGAAATAATTGACCTGTCGAGCAATATCGGCCTCGGTCTTGGCTTTTTGCGTCTGGATCGAAGCCCAATGTTCCGCCCGTGTGGCGCGCACCGCCTGCCACGTGCTGATCAACGTCCCCAGGATCAGGATGACGCCCACCAACGCTATCGTGGTCAACGCCCACTTATTCCGGCGCGCGAACTTGCGGAACCGATATCCCGCGGACGGCGGACACGCCTGCACCGCCTCATCGTCCAAGTACCGGCGCACGTCCGCGGCGAATCCACTGGCCGTCTCATATCGCCGGGCGCGGTCCTTCTCCAGCGCCTTCATCACGATCCAGTCGAGTTCTCCTTGCACGGTCTGATTGAGCTTTACAGGCTCCAGTCCGCGGTTGGCGGCGATTGAGGGGAGACCCTCCGTCGACGAGAGCCGTGTGCTTGGTTTCGGCGGCTCCTCCTCACGAATGATCCGGAGCATTTCATCGAACGCGGCCTCTTGCAGCCGCTTTTGGCTGAATGGAGTCGACCCAGTCACCAACTCATAGAGCAGCACGCCAAGCGAATACACGTCACTACGCGTGTCGATATCCAGCTGGTTGAGCTTGGCCTGCTCGGGGCACATGTACTCCAACGTGCCGACGACCTGGCCGAACTCGGTGAACATCGTCCGTTCGGTCAACTTCTGCGCCGTTGCCTTAGACACGCCAAAGTCGATCACCTTGGGGACGGGCTGGTGGTCATATTCCGCCACGAGCACATTGTTTGGCTTGATATCGCGATGGATGACGCCCTTCTGATGAGCATGCTGCACGGCTTGGCACACCTGCGTGAACAGCATCAGCCGTTCGCGCAGCGGCAAATGCTTCTCATCGCAGTACTTTGTGATCGGCACGCCTTTCACCAGTTCCATGACAAAGTAAGGTCGGCCGCTGGCGGTGGCTCCAGCGTCAAGCACTTTGGCGATATGAGGGTGGTCCATCAGTGCGAGCGCCTGACGCTCCGCTTCGAAGCGAGTAATCACCTTGCGGGTGTCCATGCCCGGTTTGATAATCTTGACGGCCACTGTCCGCTGGATCGGCTCGCTTTGCTCAGCCATAAACACGACGCCCATGCCGCCTTCGCCGATCTGCTGTAGGAGCTTATAGGGGCCGATGAGCGTTCCGGGCCGCTCGGTGAACGGCGAATCGATTGTTGCGCCGAGATCTGCCGGCGGTGTGTCGAGAATGAAGCTCTCACCAAGATCGTGTTCGGCAAGTAACCGCTCGATTCGTCGCCTGAGATCTGCGTCTTTTTCGCAAACGACATCGAGGAGCGCCGCCCGCTCGCTGGGTGGTTTCTCTAAAGCCAGGTGAAAGATCGTTTCTTCGTTCATGACGGCGCCCAGGACGTACCCGGGCCTCGAATGAATAGGCGCAAAAGCCAACCTGAAAGCCTCACGGCAATCAGAAAAATCTTCACACTGCCGTCAGCGTCCACGGACTTCGGCTTGCAGCCAGGTCCGGGCATACGCCCAATGGCGGTCGGCGGTAGCGGGGGAAATGCCGAGCACTTCAGCCGCTTCCTCCCCCGTCAGCCCAGCAAAGTACCGCAATTCGACGAGTTTGGCTTTCGCGGGATCCCGCGATGCCAGTTTCTGCAGGGCTTCGTCGAGGGCAATAAGCTCATCGTCGGATTCCGGCCCGGCGACGTTTTCAAGTTCCTGCCGCTGCAAATCACCGCCGCGCTTTTGTGTCTGCTTGCGGCGCGCAATGTCGATAAGGATGCGGCGCATCGACTCAGCGGCAGCAAGGAAGAAATGGCTTCGGCCATTCCATTTCCGCGGCTCGCGGTCGAGCGGGCCAATCAGCCGCAGGTAGGCTTCATGCACAAGCCCGGTCGCGTCGAGCGTCTGCCCAGGTTTTTCCTGGCGGAGCTTCGCAGCGGCCAGCTTCCGCAATTCGTCGTAAACAAGGGGCCAGAGCTGCTCCGCCGCGCTGGGATCGCCCAATTCGATTTGCGACAAGATTCGAGTTACATCTTCCACGACGCCCCGATTATACAGTGTCCGAACCCACCGATGCGGCCGCAATGTGCCCCCGATTTTGCCCCCGAAATGGGATTCGGGTATGAAGGGCGCGAATGCGCCGCCGTCAGAAACTGCGGCGATGAAGCACTTTGCGGCAAAGAAAGAGGGAGTCGTCCTGTAGGTTCACGCCTACACGGCCGCCTACATCGCAAGTGCTTAATATGAAGAAAGTTAAAGCTCCCCCGGTAGGACTCGAACCTACGACCCAGCGGTTAACAGCCGCTTGCTCTACCAACTGAGCTACAGGGGATTGGAACGGAGTAGCGCTCCGCTGCTTGCTGCCCGAAATCGTCGCGCCGTGCGAAACGGCCGCGGGCAACTGCTCGCTATTTTGTCCGGTATTGGTCGGCTTCGCAAGGGCGGCCGGGTCGCTAGCGAGCCTCGTCGGTCGAACGGATTTTCTCCAGCGTCACGCAGTTGCCGCGCTGGTTGTGTTCGACGTGGGTCATGAAGGCCCGGATCAGCGCCAAGCCGCGGCCGCCCGGGCATTCCAGATTTTCATCCGCGGTGCAGTCAGGCACGTGGTCCGGGCAGAAGCCGCGGCCCTCGTCCTCGATCCGCACCCAGAATCGTTCGGGGCTCACCTTACACTCTACGAACACATGCTTAGATTCATCCAGGCAGTTGCCGTGCCGGATAGCGTTGTTGAGCGATTCCTGGAGAGTCAGCTCGATCCCAAACAGGTCGCGGCCGTCCCAACCACAATCGACTAACTGTTCCCGAATCTGCTGCATGCAGGGGATGTAAGCGCCGTGCCGGCTGGGCAAGGTCGTTCGCGTGGTCCAACTCCAACCGTGCTCGGACATGCGTTCAACCTTCGGCGGCTACGCGTCGTGTTCTGACGTTTGTCGACGGGTCGCCGCCGCGACGGCTCTGGCGTGGAAGTCAATCAACAACAAAGGATCAGGACATCCGACCAATGGCGAGCGCCGACGGGCGACTAGATCACCGCCAAGGCGTCGGCTTCATCGTCCTTGATGGTGAACAGCTTGGTGAGTTTGGTGATCGCGAAGACTTCGTAAATTTCGGGGCGGATGTTCGACAACACCAGTTCCGCCTTATGCTGTTTGCACCGCTTGTCGAAGCCGATCAGCTTGCCGAGCGCGGCGCTGGATAGGAACTCGACATTGCCGAAGTTGAGCACGATCTTCTTTTTTCCATCGCGCTCGACCAGGTCGTACAGCTCCTGACCGAATTCCTGAATCTCGGTTTCGTCGATGATCTTGGAGTCGTTAAAGGTCACGACCGTGACCTGGCCAGATTCGTTCGTCTTGATGCGTCGCCGTGCGGCCATGGGTAAGCGCTTCCTCCTGGAAACCGAAACGTAAAACGCCCATCGTGGGACGCGTCGGGCGCGCGTCGGGCACCTAATACGATGATAACGGCGGGTGAGCGCTGCTGCAAGGTTTGGCGGCGGGGGCGCTCCGGGAGGAGCGAGGTGCAAGTTGACCCGCTATTTGTCGGGCGTGGGCCGTTCTTGGACACTTCTACGCATCCGCGGCGGCGCGAGGTTATGTGGGCTTGGGCATGGCGAGCGAGTGCAGCACGAGCACGGCGCCGACGGAGATCAGGCACCAGGAGAGCCACTCGGGCGGCTGCAGTGTCTTGCTCGGTCCCAGGCCGGTGCCGGCGGACGCGGAAAAAAACGTGCTGGTCGCCGGCGATGATTGCCCGGTGTGCTCCGCCAGAAACTGGGTCGCTTTCGGGTTGAGCACGTAGTGGCTGACGTAGCGCACCTGCACGCCGAGCAACAAAAAGATCAAGCCGATGAACAAGAACTGGTGGCGGTTCAGGTCCATAGATAATGTCGAGTCACGGGAGGATTGGAACCGGCGCGCGAGCGCAACGGCGGCGGATCGGCGGCCCGGCTCTATCAGTTCCATCGATCCGCCGCGCGGCGCGACTTCAGGCAACCGTCGTTAAACGGGCTCATGTCGGTCGTGTGGATCGTGCCGGCTATGCGGACGGGGAAGGTGTCGGGGCAGATTGACGAAACATATAGCCGACCCATCCTGGGTCGGCTGAGCGATTCTGCGAGTACATCGCGAAAAGTTTCTCGGCGCGCCATTCCGGCCAAGATGTCCGGGCTATGTATGCGTTTACTGCGGTGACGAAGATTCCGGCCAGGAGGGCAGCATCTGTTCGACTTGATGGATGCCGTCCTGGATGGGTCCGGTCGCGGAGTCGCCGAGCAACTGTTGCTGATTGGCCGCGACAAGGGCGGAAGTCAATTGGGGTCGGCCGGCCCATTCGGACATGCCGAAGCCGCGAATGTCCACGTAAGTCTCGACCAACCGGGGCGGCTGCTTGTTGACGACGTGGAAGCCGTCGCGGGCACGGACGACGTGAAAGTTCATTGCGGCGTAGAGGACCATCGCGCCGGTGGCGAGTCCCAGTAGAAAGGAAGAAAACCGTGACATGGAATCGGTCCCGAACGAGGTTGGTTCGAGGCAAGCCGCCCGACCATTGGTAAGGATCGTCCCGTTGCGGTCGGCGGCCGCACGATACCTGGGCACCTGCGGCCGAAGCGACGTGAAATTCCGTCCGCAGGGCCGCTAACGGCGGCAAAATCCTCACCTTGGCCGGCCGGGGCGATCGGCGGTACAGTAACGTACTAATAAAGTGACGCGGGTAGTGTTTGTGTGGCACGCGGCGAAGCGCGAGACGGTGGCGGCGACTCGTGCTCGACCGACTCTTGAAAACTCCCTCCAACAGCCCAGCCTCGCGGGTGGCCGGGCCGCCCTGCCCCGCTTCCCACCCTACGACGCCTTGTCCTCATGCTGCATACCCAGGCCCCCACTCCCGGAACAACGTCGTCCCCTGACGGCGGCGCCGTCGTGCAGCGCGATCGGTTGATGTCGTTGACGTTTGTCGGCCTGTTGTTGACACAATTTCTCGGCGCGACGAACGACAACATCTTGCGCTGGCTGGTGATTGGGCTGAGCAAGGAATACGTCAAGAGCGGCGTGATCACGCTCGACGTGAGCACCGTGCTGGCGTTCGGCTCGGCGTGTTTCCTGCTGCCGTACCTGCTGTTCGCCGCGCCGGCCGGCTACCTGGCCGATCGCTTCAACAAGCGGAGCGTGATCGTCATTTGCAAGGTCGCGGAAATCGTGATCATGACCGCCGCGGGGCTGGCGATCTGGATCGGCAACGTGTACTTGATGTTTCTGGTGGTGGCGCTGATCGGGTCGCAGGCCGCGCTGTTTGGTCCGGCCAAGCTGGGCAGCATTCCGGAGATGCTCAAGCCGAGCAAGATTTCGTCGGCCAACGGCCTGTTGGGCCTGGCGACGGTGGTGGCCGTGGCATTGGGGACCATCATCGGCAATTTTCTTTCGACGGAGGAGATCACCGGCGCACTGGGGCGGGAGCGGTGGTGGCTTTCGGCGCTGGTGATCGTCGGCGTGGCCACGGCCGGTTGGATCACAAGCCTGCTGATCATGCCGCTCAAAGCAGCGTCGCCGGAGCGCACATTTCCCTGGGACATGGCGAAGCAAACGGTGCGCGATTTGAGAGTATTGGCGTCGGACCGCGCGCTGCTGCGCGTGGCGCTGGGCATTGTGTTCTTCTGGTCGCTGGCCCTGTTGGTGCAATTGAACATCGACCAATTTGCGTTCCATCAGGGCGCGACGGAACAGCGGCAAGTGTCGGCGCTGTTGGCAGCGCTGATCGTCGGCGTGGGGATGGGCAGCGTGCTGGCCGGCGTCTGGTCCGGCGGCAAGGTGGAGCTGGGCATTCTGCCGCTCGGCGCCGGCGGACTGGTGATCTGCTCGTTCCTGTTGTTCATGGTGGAAGGTGCGCTGGTCGACCCCAGCGATGAATACACCTGGCGGTATATTGTGGCGTGCGCGTTTCTGGTGTTGCTGGGCATCAGCTCCGGTTTGTTCGACGTGCCGCTGGCTGCGTTCATGCAGGATCGCAGCCCGACGGAGCATCGCGGCTCGATCCTGGCGGCCAGCAATTTCCTGACCTTCGGCGGCATGTTGATTGCTTCCGGGATTTACTGGGTGTTGAGCGCGGCGAACGCACTTGCCCTCAATCCGCGCACGATATTTCTGATGGGCGGGTTGGCGACGATTCCGGTGTTGGTGTACATCGTGGTGCTGATCCCGCAAGCGACAATCAAGTTTCTGGCGTGGCTCATCACTCATTCCGCGTACCGCGTTTACACTTATCGGCGCGAGAACATCCCCGAGCAAGGCGGCGCGATTCTGGTGCCCAACCATATTTCCTGGCTCGACGGGCTGCTGCTGCTGACGACATCGTCGCGCACAGTGCGAATCTTGATCGACCGCGATTTGATGACCAATTGGTGGACGCGCGGGCTGGGAAAGATCATGGGCGTGATTCCCGTGAAATCGACTCCCAAGGCAGCGCGGCGGGCGATCGAAACGGCCCGCGAAGCGCTCGCGGCCGGCGAGCTGGTGTGCGTGTTTCCAGAGCGGGGCATCAGCCGGTCGGGCCAATTGCAGTCGTTTCAGACGGGCGTGCTGGAGATTCAGCGCGGCACGGGCGCGCCGATCATTCCGGTCTACTTGGACGAATTGTGGGGCACCATCTTCAGCTTTCGCGGCGGGAAGTTCCTTTGGAAATGGCCGAGTGGCTGGCCGCGCCGCGTGTCGATCTGGTTTGGCAAGCCGCTGGCTGAGCCGAAGGACATTTTCGAAGTGCGGCAAGCCGTGCAAGACCTGGGTGCGGATGCGGTCTCCGGCCGGCGACAGCGGACGGTCGCCCTGCCCCGGGCGATGATTCGCAACTGCCGCAAGGCGATGTTCCGCTGGAAAGTGGCCGATTCGACGGGCGCGGAACTGACTGGCGGTGACCTGTTGGCGCGCACGCTGGTGCTGCGTCGACTGCTGCGGCGCAAAGTGCTGAAGCCGGATGTGGAATACGTGGGACTGTTGTTGCCGCCGTCGGTTGCGGCCGTCGTCGCCAACGTGGCCGTGTCGATGTGCGGACGGATCACGGCGAACCTCAACTACACGGCGTCCGAGGACGTGCTCAACGCGTGCATTCGCCGGGCCGGCATTCGCCAGGTGCTCACGAGCCGCAAGATGATGGAGAAGCTGAACATCGAGCTGGAAGCGGAGCTGGTGTACCTCGAGGACTTTGCTTCGATGGTGACGCGCGGCGACAAGTTGGCCGGGGCACTGGGAGCGTATGTGGCGCCGGCGTTCCTCTTGGATCGCATCCTGGGTCTGCACCGCGTGTGGGGCGACGACGTAGCAACGGTAATTTTCACCTCGGGCTCGACTGGCATGCCCAAGGGTGTGATGCTCACGCACCATAACATCGCCACCAACGTCGAGTCGATCGACCAGGTGGTGCATCCGCGGACGACAGACACGGTGCTCGGCATTGTGCCGTTCTTCCATTCGCTCGGATCCACGGTGACGCTGTGGGGCCCATTGCTGCTCGACATTCGCGCTGCGTACCACTTCTCGCCGCTGGAGACGCGGGCCGTGGCAAAACTGGCCGGCAAGTATGCGGCGTCGATCCTGCTGGCGACGCCGACGTTTCTGCGCGGTTACTTGCGGCGGTGCGAGCCGGAAGAGCTGGCGACGCTGGAGATCGTCGTTGCCGGCGCGGAGAAGCTGCCCCCGGCGCTGTGCGAGGCATTCGAGCAAAAGTTCGGCGTACGGCCGGTCGAGGGTTACGGCACCACGGAGCTTTCGCCGCTGGTGTCGGTCAACGTGCCGCCGAGCCGGTCGCAAAGTCTCGAGGTCGATAGCAAGGAGGGCTCGGTCGGCCGGCCCGTGCCCGGCGTATCGGTTAAGGTGGTCGATCCGGAGTCGGGCGAGCTGCTGCCGATGGGCACGCCCGGCATGCTGCTCGTGAAGGGGCCGAACGTAATGAAGGGTTATCTCGGCCAGCCAGAGGAAACAGCCAAGGTGATCCGCGACGGCTGGTACACGACGGGCGACATCGCGCTGGTGGACACGGACGGGTTCATCTTCATCACGGGTCGGTTGAGCCGGTTTTCGAAGATCGGCGGCGAGATGGTGCCGCACCTGCTCGTCGAAGAAGCCATCCAGAAGGTGTTGGGCGGAGACGAAGACGAATTGAAGGCGGTCGTCACTTCGGTGCCCGACGAGCGCAAGGGCGAGCGGCTCGTCGTGGTGCACACGCGATTGGACATTAGGCCGGAAGAGATCTGCCGAAAACTGGCCGAGATGGGATTGCAAAACCTGTGGATTCCGTCGGCGGACAGTTTCGTCGAAGTCGAATCGGTTCCAGTGCTGGGCAGCGGCAAGACCGACCTCAAGGCGGTCGCCGATCTGGCGAAGCAGCACTTTGGATGCTAGGGACATGAGGGCGAAGCATTTGTTGTCAGTCATCAGTCATCAGCCGTTAGTAGGAAAGTGAGGACGGAGCGGTTCCCGTAATTGCGTAGCCGGACGACAATCGGTTGCACGGACTTTCGTCCGTTGATTAAGTGATTGACGGACTGAAATCCGGGCTACTGATCGACACCTTACGCCGGACAGGAACCACACTATTGGACATGGATATCGCCTCACTAAATTTTTTTCTTTTTTTGGTGAGGCCTTATTCGATCGATATCGCCCCACCTCGTGGCCGCAAGTCGTTGGTGGCCGCTAGGTTCGAGAGTGGCAGTGAGGCCATATTCACGGAATAAGGCCTCGGGGATGGGACAGTATTCTCCTGGGTAGGGCGAAGTTGGTCAGCGAAGCTGGTCGGGCCCTCGTTCTCGGTCATCGGCGGGCGCGGCGCGCTGGGCGCGCACGGGTAGCGCGGTGCTCTGGCTGACGGCTAGGTGCTGACGGCTGACGCCTGTTACTTCAATTTTCAAAGATCGTTTTGTGCGAGGTCAGAGACCTGCGCACAAGCTGCAGTTTCCTGCAGAATCGACATTAGCAGAAGCGGTGGCCGAGTTCAGCAACTATTTTTGGCCACCCGTCTTTTCGCGGAGACGCAAGCGAGTGGCTAAGAATGAGGGGTTGACGCGCGCGACTGGCGGCGTGCGGTCGCGATGCCGAACACGGCGCAGCACGCCATGATGAAGCCGGCCGGTTCGGGAACGGCGGGACTGGCAGAGCCAGTGGCACCCGCGCCGCTGGCGGCCGTTTGGCCGAAGTGGGAGCGCCAGACGGTGTAGTCGTCGTTGTCGACGGTGCCGTCGCTGTCGCCGTCGGCGGCCAGCCCCGTGCCGACGTCGCCCAGTGTGTTGCGCCATACAGCGTAATCAGCGGCGTCAACGATGCCATTCTGGTTGTAATCGCCAGCGAGTGCCACATTCAAACTTCCCAGTGTGTAGAGTTGGGACGCATTCCACATCAGACCGGCACCAAGCGGCGGGAGCTCGAGGGTGGCGAAAGTTCCGGCGAGCGTGCCCCAATCAAGAATGTCGAACGAGTTGCCGGCGGTGGGCGAAAAGGCGTTGATGAGCGCGACGGAGAGCGTGCCGTCGAGCATCAGGTCGCCGGTGACGTGCGCCTGATCGAACTGGGCGCCTGGCGTGGTGCCGCCGAGCTCGATTTGCAGCGTGACGGCGGGACCGAGCGTGATGTTGTTGGCGAAATTAACGGTCGCGGCGCTGTTTCCCGGGCGGAGGTCGCCCTCGAAAAAGATGTCGCCGCCGCCGCTCGAGCCTCCGGCGCCCGTGAAAGCTCCCAGCACGACGGCGGTGCTGGTGGTCGAGCCGATCTTGCGGACGATGAACGTACCGTTCTGCGTGACGTCGTCGTAGAACGTGGCGTGGGCGCCGCCGGTGACCACGACGCTGCCCGTGTTATTGATATCGCCAAATACGTTATTGTTGCCGAAGCTGACCGCCAGCGAGCCCAGGTTCGTGAGTCCGCCATTGACGCGCAGGATCGCGTCGCCGCCGGCGACGAGCCCCGTGCCAGCGGAATTCGTCAGGCTGCCGGTGAAGACAATTTCGCCGCCGACAAATGAGATTGAGCCACTGTTGGTATTCGCGGACGCTTGGAATTCCAACCGTTTGCCGGTGGTGGCCTGCACCTGCCCCGACGAATTGTTGGTCAATGAATTGCCGATGAGGCCGCTGCCGCGGACGGTGCCGTTATTAGTCAGCGTGCCGCCGCCGGTGGCAACCAGGTTGTCATCAAGTTTCATCGTGCCGTTGTTGTTAATGCCGCTGCCCGCCAAGAGCGTTGCCGTTCCGGAGACTGTCAGGAGCTGTCCGGAATTGTTCGTCAACGTGGTAGTGGCAGTAAGCGAGCCGGCATCGATTTGCATGGTGCCGGCATTAGTGATCGAGGTGGCAGCAGACACGTCGCCACCACTTACGGTAAACGGTGCTTCGAACGTCAGAGACGACGATGTGGTGCTTAGCCGCTGATCCGCACTGAGAATGTGACTAGCCCCCAAGAGCGCATCCAACAGCGAGTCGGATAGGTTAGTGGCGGTAGTGAAGGCGATTTCACCGGAATTGAAGTTGACTTCGTCACCAAAGAGGGTAAGACCGCCAACGACAAGCCGCCCACCTTCGAGGTTGACCACTCCGCCATTGAACAAAACCAGCGAGGCGGAACTGACAACGCTCCCGGCTCCAATGGTAAGCGTTCCCGATCCGCCGCTGAGAATACCCATACCTCCGACGGCGATTGTTCCGGTCGTAGAAAGGGACGAGCCGTTGCCACTCACCGCGACGCTCCCGTTGGACAGAATACCCGTGCCGATTGCTAGTTGGTTTGCTCCGATGCTGACAGAGCGTCCCCCATCGAGGACAAGAGCGCCCCGGTTGATGCTGCCGACGGTGATCGAGGTCACGTCGTTGACGGCAAAGTTTCCCGATAGCCGCAGAGTGGGCGAATCGGCGGGAGTCGCGCCGTCGATCACCAGCGGCGCGGCGGCCGCTCCATGGTCGTACACGCCTTTCACGTGCAATGTACCATCATAGAAATTGAATACCCCGGTCCGGGTGAACCCGCCTGTGTCGATCGTGCCGCCGTCGAGCGTGAGCGTGCCAACCGGAGCGCCGCCAGGGTCGCCGATGTTGACTGTCCCTCCGGCGGTTAAATTGCCGCCGTCGCGGACCGTGAGCGTGCCAGTCCCGGTAGTGCCGATATTCACATCGGTGGTATTGATCCATGATGAGCCGGCATCGGTGATCGTCGCTTCGCCCGTGCCGGTAGCGGCAAACGTGGCGAGGCCGCCGGCGTTGCTGGTGACGTGGGCGCCGGCCGAAATGACCAGCGAACCGTTGCTCTGATCGTGCCCCAATTCGATGAAGCCGACCACGTCGACTCGCGAATCGGCTCCGGTGATGGTCGCGGTTCCTTCGCTCCCCGCCTGGTTACCGATCGTAAGGTTCGTGCCAGTCGAAATGCGGCCGCCGTTGGAGACGGTCAGCGCGCCCTCGCCGTTGTGGCCGACGATCAGGAACGAACCAGCGGTCCAAGTCGAATTGTTCCCGGTGACCGTGGCTGTGCCGAAAGCACCGGAATTTGCTCCGATGGTGCCACTTCCCGTGGCGAGCGCGCCACCAGCCTGTACATTGAGCGTGCCGAGGCCGCCGCCGCCGACAGACATGCCGCCCGATTGCGACCAGCTGGAACCCGATCCCGTGACCGTGATTGTGCCCGTGCTATTCGTGGCGCTGCCGATCAACGTGCTGATGCCGGCAAGGTCGGCACCACCCGAGAGCGTCATCGTTCCGGTACCTGAACTGCCAATCGTAATGGTACCCGCGGCGTCGACGGATGCCAGCAAGCCCGTGACGTTGACAGTGCCAGTCGAAAACGGCTGGCTGCCGACAGTGAGCGCGCTCGCAAATATCTCGCCCGTACTTTGGACCGTGAGCGTGCCCGTGCCAGAGTTGCCGACCACGACATCGGGCCGGGTGGCGTCGACACCGAGCTGGCCGCCCGTGCCGACGGTCAAGAACCCGATTGAATCGGCGGTGGTGCCGACCTGCACGTCGTCACCAGCGGTATCGACGCCCAGAGTGCCGCGCAAAACTGTGAGACGACCTGTTTGTCCCGCAGTGTTGCCAATGGCAACGGCTGTTGCGGAGGTCGCGGTGTAGGAGGCGAGTCCTAGGAGGTCGAACGTGACATTGCCGTTTTCGATATCGAGATCGGTGTTCGTCACGGATGCCGAAAACGTCACATCGTACGTATTGTTCAGCGTGAAGTTGGCGATGTCGCCGACACCCGGAATGCCGGCGCCGCCAGCGCCGCCGTCGGTCGCGGACCAATTGGCGGCCAAATTGAACGAGCCGCCGGTCGACGGGACCCAAAAGCGATCGGCGGCTCCGACGCGCTCGATCTCAAGCACTACGACGCCAAACAACAAAAACGTAACCGAAACGAGACGGACGGTTAATGTGCGTGACATGGGTCGACTCCGTAACCAGAGAGGGGACGGATCGGAAGTCTTCCTCGGGGCAAACTCCTTTCGCGCGCGGGCGGGGAAAAGATGGCCGGCAACGGCGATTCTACGACAGCCTGAAACAGTTTACAAGGAAATAAATTCGCGACGGTCGAAGCCGCGGTCCGTATTGTGAAACGGCTCCGGTGGCCGTCGATCGATCGCCGTCGAACGGACGCAAAACCCTCGTCTCGGCAGCGTTCCCACGGCAAATCTCTGTTACCTGACTACCCCTCTTGAGGGTCGCCACGACATCATAGGTGCAGCGCCCCATAGCGCCATTCCAAGAAGCATCATTGTGGTGGGCTCCGGTACGGCGACATTTGCGTCGACATTCGCACTGCTGGCGATGGTGCGGCCGAAGTTTGCGCGCCATGTATTGTAGCCGGCCTGAGTGCCGTCGGTCTTGCGCCACACGACGTAGTCGGCGGCGTCGACGGTGCCGTTGTGATTGAAATCTCCCGCCAGGCCTAACTGCACGAAGACTGCGAACTGCGCGTAGATGACGTGCCACACAACATTGGCTGGGAAGAGTCCGACCGCCGTGACCTGTGTGAATGTGCCGTCGACTCCGCCGCTGGCGGTGATGATTTCGAACGTGTTGCCGAGCGCCGGCGTGAAGCCTAGCGCGTTCGAGAGCTCGAGCCGGCCGCTCAACGACGCAGTGCCGTCGATGGCCAGCTTGTCGAAGCTGGTGAGCGACGCGAGTTGGACTTGCAGTGAGCCGGCGCTAGTTTGGGTGAAATTCCCGTCGACAGTCAGCGTACCGATGGCATCGCTCGCGACAAAGCTCGGCGAGACGCCTGGCGCGACCTTGCCGCCGTTGTGCACGTCGGCCAGGACACTGCTGTTTCCTTGCAGCGTGCCGCGCGGGCCGATGGATAGCACGCCGTCCACCGCCACGCTGCCGCCATCGTAAACCCTCAAGTTGCCCGTGCCGGCGACGCCGACGTAGAGATTTTCCGAGTTGGTCCATTTTGAACCTGGGCCGTGGACGTGAACTTCTCCCGTGCCGGTGCTGAGCAGGCCGAGTTGCCCGGTGCGACTCATGACTTGCCCACCGCCGGTGACGGACAACCTGCCTTGGCCGTCGGACCCGATAAAAAGTTGCTCACCATTCCAGGTGGAACCTGGGCCATCGACGCTGACCAACCCGTTGGAAGTGGTAAAGATGGCGAACTGGACGCCGACAAAGGCAATGCGGCTGTCGAGCCGCCCACCGTTGGTCAGTCGGACTTCGCCGTCGCCGCTACGTCCGACGATCAGCGTGTCGGGAACATTCCAGGTCGAGCCGGGGCCGTCGACGCGGACCGCGCCGCCGCGGTTGCCCGCCACCGCGTTGTTGCTGCTGACCGTGCCGCCGAGGACGACGTCGAGCGTCGCCCCATCTTCGACGTTCAAGCTTCCCGCCACTTCCCACTTGGACGCGGCGCCCGTGACTTTGGCCGTGCTGTCCATAGCGGAGACGAATGCATCGCCGCCGGTGGTGACGCGACCGCCATCGCTGAGCTCAAGCGTGCCAAGACCGATAAGGTCGCCGCCGGGCACGACGGTACCCAGGTCGACGCCGACGCGCAGATCGTTCGACTGGTTCCAAACCGAGCCGGCGCCGGTGACCAGCGCCTCGCCGCTGCCGCGAGCGATGATGCCGCTGCCCAGATGCACGGCAAAGCCAAGCGTGGCGTCGTTGTCGTTCACGCTGCCGCCGTTGGAGATGGTGAGCGACCCGCTGCCCAGCCGCCCGATGGTCGTCGAGCCGCGATTGGTCCAAGTCGACCCGGGACCGTCCACCAGCACCGAGCCGATCGATCCGGTTTCCTTCGCGACGATGCTCGAGTGGTCGTTGACGCTTCCGCCCGCGGAAATGTTCAGGGCCCCGGATCCTTGCGATCCGATCACGAGCGGAGCCTGCTCGCTGTTGCTCGTATTGTTCCACATGGCTCCCAAGCCACTCACGTTCGCGGTTCCGCTGACGCCGGAAAACGCCCCGAGCACTGCGTTGCTTTCGGCACCGTTGACGTTCACCACCGCGCCGGCGGCAACATTCAAGACGCCGCTGCTATTGTGGCCGACGTTGAGCTCGAAGTCCGTCTGGCTTGACCCGAATACGGTCAACGTGCCCGCATTGACATTGATGAAGGAGCTTTGGGCGCCTGTGAACGCACCAAGAAAAGCGCTTGGCGCTGCAAGATTGGTCAGCGTTGTGTTCAGCACCGAAATGCTGCCTGGCTCGCCGAGCAAGATGTTCACGTTCAGCAAGTAGGTGGTTGGGGTCAGCAACAACGGCGGAGGAGCGAAATGGACCGTGTTTGGGCCGATCAAGAGCTGCTGATTCTCCGGCTGGGCGAAAGGATTGCCGGGAAACGTCACCGTATAACTCACGCTGTTGCCGCGGCCGAAGTAGGCGACATCGTTGAAATCCGGTACGCCATTCGTCCAATTGGCGGCCGTTGCGAAGTTGCCGTTGTTGTTTGTGTTCCACGTGCTAGTAATTGCATAACTGGGCGAGCACGCGGCGGCCAGCGCGACAATCGCCGCGCAGACGCCGGAAAACCGCACGAAATCGGATGCACGGCCCATCACAGTGGTACTCCCGGAGCAAGGCCTGTGGCCGGCGAGCCGGCAACGTGGGAAACAGATCGTCGCCGGCCAATATACACCGGCCCGGCCGCCGCGGGTCAAGAAAAAAGCGCCGAAAACCGCGGCAGCAACACCAGCACTCAGGCCTGCACGGCCGACATAAGGAGGCTGCGTCGGCGAACGCCCAGCGACATGATCCGAGTAGCCCCACACAGCAGGAGAATGAGCGTTGTGGGCTCGGGAACGGCGGCACTGGCACTGGCAGAGCCAGTGGCACCCGATCCGCTGCTGCTGCCGGCGGATTGGCCGAAGTGGGCGCGCCAGACGTTGTAGTCGTCGTTGTCGATCTGGCCGTTGTTGTTGCCGTCGGCGGGAAGGCCGGGACCGATCTGGTTGAGCGTGTTGCGCCAGACGACGTAGTCGGCGGCGTCGACGGTGCCGTTCAAGTTATAGTCGCCGGCGACGGCGACGCTGAGCACGCCGGCCGTGTAGAGTTGCGAGGCGTTCCACATGAGGTTGGCCCCCAGCGAAGGTAGACCGATCGTGTCGAACATGCCAACCATTGTTCCATCAAATAGGTCGAAGG
>JBIOWO010000339.1:0-13807 GCA_044868555.1 Lacipirellulaceae bacterium
GCCTTCTAGGACAGTTGCCGTAATGGACTCTGTACCCGAATCCAACTGCGCAACAATCCGAAATTCACTACCAATCTCAATAGTGTGACCGTAAAAAAGATGACGTATATCAAGCTCGGGAGACGACAGATTCCGCGTATCAATACTCTCGGACAACCGCTCTCCCCGTCGCGAAGTAATCTGCCAAAGTGAAGATGGATCTCCCTTCGACGCGAATATTTGGACTGCTTCAAGTATCGATGATTTGCCACAATTATTTGTGCCAACAATAAGATTTATTCTTCCGAGATCGTGAACTTCAAAACTTTGAAAGCCACGAAAGCCAGAAATTGTTAACTTCTTGATCATAGGATTACCTTACTGCCGCGACTACGAAAAATGGCATCTCGCTCAAGACTGCCTTCGATTTTAACGAATCAAACTCTTGCGCGACAGTGGAATTGATCAGCGATGTCTCGCTCTCGCATACTCTAGGACCGTCGAAACTGACACAGCCCAAGTCCGCACGACCGCCTTGCCGACCGTTACATGACTCAAGGAGTGCTTGGCGTCGGTATTAGCTGCTGTCGATTAGATGTGGCAACTGATATCGGCGCGCAGTGGAAGAGTCTGCCGAAGTCGTCCAGGATCGAATAGATCACCGGCACGGCGAGCAGCGTGAGGAGGAGCGACAGGCTCATGCCGCCGACGACCAGCACGGCGATCGAGCGGCGTTCTTCGGCGCCTGGGCCCGTGGCGATCAAGAGCGGGATCATGCCGGCGATGAACGAGATGGCCGTCATCAGGATTGGGCGGAGGCGGTCGCGGTTGCCTTGCAGGATTGCCTCGGCGCGCGGCATGCCCGCCGCGCGGAGCTGGTTAATGTGATCGATCTGCAGGATCGAGGCCTTCTTCACCATGCCGAACAGCACGAGGATGCCGAGGGCCGAATAGAGGTTGAGCGTTTCGCCGCCGAGCCACAGGCTCAGCAGGCCGAACGGCACCGCGATCGGAAGGGAGAGCAGGATGGTGATCGGGTGGATGAGGTGCTCGTATTGGGCGGCAAGCACAATGTACATGCAGATGAACGAGAGCACGCAGGTCCAGACAAATTCCTGCAGCGTGCGTTCCAGCTCGCGGGCGCGACCCATCACGCGAGTTGCGTAGCCGGGTGGCAGGCCGAGCTCGGCGACCGCCTGCTCGACCGCCTGCATGCCGTCGGCCAGCGCGTAGCCGGGGGCCAGGTTGGCGCGGATGCCGGCCATCCGTTGGCGATCGAGGCGGTCGATTCGCGACGGGCTGTAGGTCTCTTCGAACGTGACGACGTTATCGAGGCGGGTGAGCGGGCTGGAACGGCCGTCGTAGCCCAGGCCCGAGATCAGCGGCATCGACCCACTTCGTGGGTACCCCGCCATTTCGAACAGCGGCGCGTCGCTGGGCCCGTCGTCGGGCTGCATGGCGCGAACGTACAGTTGCGAGATCGTGCGGGTATCGGAGCGGTCGACGCCCACCAGGCGGAGCTCGACGTCGTAGGCATCGTCGGCCCCGGAATCGTAGTACCGCGAGACGCGGTCGTCGCCACCGACGGAGACGCGGAGCGTGTCGGCGATTTCCTGAACGTTGACGCCGAGCGCGGCGGCCCGCTCGCGGTCGATGTGCGCCAGGAGATTCGGCTTGTCCATGCGGAGCGTTGTGTCGACGTCGACCAGTGCGGGCGCTTCGGCCAGTTTCGATCGCAGGCGGGCGCTGAAATTGGCGAGCGTTTCCAAGTCGGGGCCGGTGAGGGAAAAATCGATGTCGACGGGCGCGCCTTGGCGGAAGGAGGTCAGGTTGCGGACCGACGCGCGGAGATCGGGGTACTCGGCAATGATCTGACGAACTTTGCGCATTTTGTCGCGCTGGCTGAAGTTGCCGGCGGTGGCCTGTGAGAGGTCGCCCGCGAGCATGGCCTTCCACAGCCGGCGCCAGGAGAAGGTGCGATTTTCGAGGCCGTCGAGGCGGACGTACATGGCGGCGGTGCTGAGGCCGCGCGGTCCGCCGCCGCCGCCGACCGTGGTCATCACGTGTTGGATGCCGGGAATGGCCCTGACGCGCGGCTCGATGGCATGGATGATCTCTTCCATCGACTTCATGCTCACGCCTTCGGGCGTGTAGATGCGGGCCTCGAACTCGGCCTCGTCGACGTCGGTGGGGATGTAGTCCTGCTTGACGAGGTGGTACAGCGGCACGTTCGACCAGATCACGGCAATCACGAGCGCGAGCACCAGCCAGCGCAACCGCATCGACGAGCGGAGGCAGAACATGTAGCTGCCTTCGATCCAGCGGTAGAAGCCGCGGCGGGAAGCGGGGCGGCCGCCCTCACCTCGGCCCTCTCCCGGAGGGAGAGGGGGAGAGAAGTGCAGCATGCGGCTGCACATCATCGGCGTGAGCGAGAAGCTCACGAGCATCGAGATCATCACGGCCACGCTGGCAGTGACGCCGAATTCATACAGCAGCCGTCCGGTAACGCTGGAGAGAAACGACACGGGCAGGAACACGATCACCAGCGAGATGGTGGTGGCGAGCACGGCCAGGCCGATTTCGCGGGTGCCTTCGATGGCCGCTCGCTTGGGCGGCAGGCCCTTTTCTTCGCCGGCGCGGAAGACGTTTTCGAGCACGATGATGGCGTCGTCGATCACCACGCCCACCATCAGCACGAGGGCCAGCATCGTGACGTTGTTCATCGTGAAGCTCAAGGCCTTCATGACGGCGAACGCGCCGATGATCGAGGTGGGGATGGCCACGGCCGCGATGAGGGTCGAGCGCCAGGAGCGCATGAAGAGCAGCACGATGACGCTGGCCATCAAGCTGCCGGCGATGAGATGGTTCTGAATTTCGTGCAGTGCGGCGCGAATGTAGCGCGATTGATCCTGCAGGACCTCGGCGGTGACGTCGGGCGGCAGCAGGAGTCGGGCCGCCGCGAGCCGCTCCTTGACCGCGTCGATCACCTCGACCGTGTTCATGCCCGATTGCCGCTGCACCAACAGGATGACGGCCGGCTGGCCGTCGAAGCGGGCCAGCGTGCGGCGTTCCTTGGTGAGGTCGACTGCTTCGCCCAGGTCTCGAATCCGGACTGGCACGTTTTCGACGGTCGACACGACCAACTCGTTGAAGTCGCGCGAATTGGGCATCCGGCCGAGCGTTCGCAGGCTCAGCTCGCGATAGCCGGCGTCGACGCGGCCGCCGGGAACCTCGGCGTTCTGCGCGACGATGGCATCGTGGACTTGCATGATCGACGTGCGATAGGCGGCCAGCTTGGCGGCGTCGACGTTGATTTGAATGGCACGTTCAACGGCGCCCTGGATCATCACCTGGCCCACTCCGCGGGCCGACTCGATCGTGCTTTTCACGTAGCGATCGGCGATGAAGAACAATTCGCGCGTGTCGCGCGGCCCGGAGACCGCGATCGACATGATCGGCGAGGCATCGAGGTCCTGTTTTTGCACGGTGGGCGGGTCGATATCGGGCGGCAAGCGGTTCAGCACGGCAGAGATCGCGTCGCGGACGTCCTGCGCGGCGACGTTGATGTTCTGATCCAGCCGGAACGTGAGCATCAACATCGACACATCGTCCGTCGAGACGGAGCGGAGCTCGTCGAGCCCGGCTACGGTGGCGACGGCATCTTCGAGCGGCTGCGTGACCTCGGATTCAACCTCGGCGGAGGCGGCGCCGGGATAGTTGGTCTGCACGCGGATCGTCGGCAGATCGATGTTGGGGAAACGGTCGATGCCGAGCTGGCCGTACGCGGTGACGCCGGCCACGACGACCGCCAGGATCAGCATCAGGGCGAAGATCGGGCGTTCGACACAGACTCGGGCTAACCACTGCACGTGAGGGGTTCCTGTAGCTGAATCGCAAGAATTCAGCGGACATCTGAAGTTTTGCAACTTCAGCTACGAGCGGCCAGGATGGCCGGGCTATATTTTGCGGCCAGGATGGCCGGGCTATATGTCATAGTGCTCCGCCGCCTGGAGCCTCCGGTTCTGAGGGATTCGTCTCGGGCAATTTCGCCTGGAGTTTTTTTCCGGGCGGCTCCTGGATTGCGACGACGGGGCCGTCGTGGCCGTCGGCCGCGTTGCGCACGAGGGCTGCCCCGGGCGACAAACCGTCGACGATCTCGACTCGCCCCGCTTCCTCGCGGCCGCTGCGAACCGTTTGCTGCTTGGCGATACCGCCCTCGACGATCCAGACTTTCTGCACGCCGGCAAATCGGCTGACGGCGGTTGCTGGCACGACGATCGCCTGTGCATCCGGGTCGACGACAAGCTCGGCTTCGGCGAACAGACCGGCCTGGTATTCGAGGGCCGGGTTCGGCACGTCGGCCTCGATCAAGATCGACCGGCTCGATTGCATCACGAGCGGGCTGAGGCGGGAGATCGCGGCTACGACGGGCGGCAGGTTGCCCTCGCCCAGCTCGATCTCGACCCGTTGCCCGACTCGAATGGCGGCGGAGCGGCTTTCGGGCACGCCGGCCGTGAACCGCAGCTTGTCGGCGCGGACCAGCGTGACCACGGCCTGGCCCGCCGAAACGTACTCGCCCGGCGAGACGCGTCGCTCGCCGACGACGCCGTCGAAGGGGGCAACGATCTGAGAGTCGGCGACCGTTTGTTGGGCGAGCGCCAATTCCTTGCGCCGCACGCCGATCACCGACACCTGCTCGCCGACGGTGTTCAAGGCGGCGTTGTAGCGGGCTTGGGCCGCCTTGAGCAGAGCGTTCATCGTGTCGTATTCAGCCTGCGTGACGGTCCGCGAGGCGACCAGCGGCCGAGCTCGATTGACGTTGCTCTGGGCTTCGTTGACAAGGGCCTGCTCCAACATCACGCCGGGCGCATTGGCGATTTTGAATTGGGTTTCATCCTCAGAAGGCGTGATGCCGATCGCGGCGCACGCTTGTCGCAGCTGAGCTTCGGCCAGTTGTACGCGGAGGTCGAGCTCGTCGCGTACCAGGGTCACCATCGGTTCGCCGCGGCGGACGATCGAACCCAAATCGACGGCGACCGTGGCGACCCGGCCGGCGAGCTTCGAGCCAATGATGGCGTCTTCAAAGGCGAGCAAACTGCCCTGGACCCGGATCGTCAGCGGCCAAGGTTCCAAACGGGCCTCGACGACGGCCACTTCTTTCGCGGCGGCGGGCTGGGCTTGGACCGTGCTGGGCGGGGCTTCCTTGTGGCAACCGGTGGCCGCGGCCCACGCCACGCTGCTTGCAAGGAGCAGAGTGCGAGGAATCCATCGGGCGTCGCGCGTTGCGGGCATGCTTGGATTCCAGCTCAACTCGAGGACGGAGGTTGGCCGAGGCGGGATGAACTGCGGCAAGCCGCCGCGAACGAGATCTGCTTTGGCCCCTCTGCACTCCATCAAAGCAGAACCGCGGGTCCACCGCAATTGTTCGCCCCAGCTCCGCGGCGTCGGAAATGAATTAAACCCCGAGAATCGGCCCGTGGCACCGGCAAACAGCCACCTGGGGCGGCTGGCATGGGGAAGCGACGGCGACGTCCTGCCGCCATTCCTGGCACGATTGCCGGGCCGGCGCCGGTTCTTCGCGGCCGATCAATTGTTCTCCGGCAGTCCCTCCGCATGACCGATGTTGTGCACGGGAGCGAAGATGGCTTGCACCTCTTGCAGCAGCTCCCGGTCGAGCGGTTGTGCGGCCCAAGTGGCCCACTTGCGGATATTTGCCGGGTTGGCAGAGCCGGCGATCGTGGTGGTGATATCCGCATTGGCGAGCGCGAATTGCAGTGCCAACTGGGCGATGTCCACTCCGCGACTGGCGCACAACTGGGCCGCCTGTCGCGCGGCCGCTCTTACATCGGGCGGTTCCTTGAGCCAGGCCGGCAACGGCGCGTTCGTCAACAACCGGGCGCTAAACGGGCCGGCATTCAAGATGCCGATTCCTTTTTCTTTGAGATACGGCACGACTTCGTCGACATAGCGCGTGTTTTGCAGCGTGGACTGGTTGTAGCTCAGCACGCAGTCGACGTCGGTCTGGTCGCAAATAAAGCGGAAGATTTTCAGGGGGTATCCGCTGAAGCCGATGTAGCGGACCTTCCCCTTCTGTTGTTCGCGCCGCAGCGCGGGCAGCGTTTCGTCCACAATCTGCTGCATGGGCACAAACTCGATATCGTGGCAGAGCATGATATCGACATGATCGGTGCCCAGCCGATGCAGCGAAACGTCGACGCTCTCGGCCACGCGCCGGGCGGAAAAATCGAAGTGCGCCAGATCGTACCGCCCGAGCTTGGTGCAGAGCGTGTAACTATCGCGCGGGACGCCTCGCAACGCGATGCCCAGCAACACTTCGCTCATCCCCCGCCCGTAAAAAGGCGAAGTATCGATGAAGTTCAATCCGCAGTCGAACGCGACGCGGACGCTCTCGAGCGCCTCGTTGATCGACACCGGCCGAAATTCCTGACCCAGGCTGGACGCACCGAAACCAAGAATCGGCAATTCGAGATCGGTCGTTCCCAGTCGGCGTTTGTTCATAAGGGCCATTTGTTTGGTCACTATTACGCCGTTCGGCACCCCATCGTCAGCAAAACGTTCGCCCACAACGCTTGATCCGCAGTCTGAATCGTCAGCACATGATCGGGGGACTCGACGGCCGAGTAGAAATCCCACTTGAGAAGGGGCTGGATCGGCGCTGCAATGTGCGCTGCGGCGGCGATCGCGCGAAACTCGGCCCACGCAGGCGGCTCGCCGAACCTGGCGTACGGATCGTCCTCCGGAATTCCCATCGTGTTGATCTGGTCGATCGGAATCGCGGCCAGGATCGCGCTCAGCACTTGGGCGACCGTCGGCACACCCGGGGAGACCTGCAAACATACCAGCTCTGAATTGGGGCCGCGTTTGGTTAACGCTGGATAGTTGCCGTCGGCAATCAAGATCTTCGCATGGTGCCCGGCCTGAGCCAGCACGCGCAAAATCTCCGGATGCAGCAGCGTGGTCGTGAGCATCTCAAATCTCAACCGGAAAAACTACGAATCGCGGCGATCGTCTGCTGAGCGGCGGCATCTGCCGTGGGGAGCGGAAAGACTTCCGCCGACAAGTATCCTGTATACCCGATTTGCCGGAGGGCTGAAATCACCGGCGCGACGTCGAGGTGACCAAATCCCACGGCCTGCCGATTCGAGTCGGCAAAATGGACATGGCCGATCAAGGAACCGGCCGCGCGCAGCGCCTGGCCCACGTCCGATTCCTCGATGTTCATGTGAAATAAATCCGCCAGGATGCGCACGTTGTCGGTCTTCAACGACCGGATGAAATCGGCGGTTTGCTCCAATCGATTCAACAGATTGGTTTCATAACGATTGAGCGGCTCGAGCAAAAGAGGCACGTTGTGCGACGATGCCAGTTTGCCCAAATCGTCGAGCGCTTCGCGCAAAGAGCCATATGACGGCTCGCGGTCCTGCTCGTCGGACAGCCGCCCCTGCATGGAACCGATAATGGCCGGGGCTCCAAAGTATCCGCCCAGCTCGACGAGCGACGCGATGAACCGCCGGGCGTCGGATCGTGTGGCACTATCGGGCGATGTGAGGGTCAAGTTGCGAACCAACGTGCCGGCACCCGTCCCGAATGCGGCCACTGCCAGATGATTGGTCGCCAGCAAATCTCCCAGTTCCGCACGGTCGACGGCATCGGCCGACGGTGGAAAAATCTCGACCGCGTCGAAACCGAATTTTGCGGCGCGCAAGCAGCCGTCGGCCAAGCCGTCGTGAAACACGAACGGTCCACGGCGCGCCAGTGGGACCAGACAAATCGTAACGGCCGCTTTCATCACTCCACCTTTGGTTCCCTGGTGGCGCCGGAGTGAGCGAGCGATCGCCGCATAATCGATTTTGTGATTCCATTGGGAAATCCGGCGAACGTACAGGCGGTTTTGAATCCCAGACGTTGATAGAACGCGGGTGCTTGAAAGCTCAACGTCTCCAAATAAATCTGCGCGCAGCCACGTCGAATTGCTTCCGCTTCGAGCCGCGCCATCAATTGGCGGCCGACGCCCCGGAGGCGAAATTCATCCCGCACCCAAAGTTGTTGTAACTCGCAGCACTGGCCCCAGGTCCGGCCGATCGCGCCGCCTATCAGTTCGCCGCTCGGCAGCCGAGCGAAGCAAGCGAGTAGTCGGATAGTGTGGATTTCCGCGGCGGCGCGGTTGGAGGCGTGGAGGCCGGTGTCGACGGCCGCCTCATCTTGTGGCGATGGCTGGTCGGTTGTCTCATAGGCGATTTGAGCGACTGTCATAGGTTGTTCGAAGCAAGAGGCAATGAATACGTCACCCGGTATCGTGTGACCGCAATAGTTCGATTATATCGCGGTGCCCGCCCTTCGTGGCCCAGGCCAAAGGCGCCGATCTTCGAATAAGCTGAACCGATTGCCTTATCGAGTGTCAATCGGTTTTTCGTGCCGTGAATACTACTTGCCGCGGTCCAAGCCGATAGTCGTCGTACCCTCGCGTCACGCGGACGCGAAATCCCAAATTGCGCAGCCAGCCGGCGATTTGTCGTTTCGAATAGAGATGCAGTTCGTGAACTTCTTCCCTACGGCGGTAGTCAGCGCCGGCGCGGCGAAATGTGGTGATTCGTCGCACCAGGCGGTTCGTTTGCGGATACTCGTCGATCAAGCTGATGCACGCCCAGTCTTCACCTACGCGAGCGGAGACACGAGTCTCCACCGGTTTGGTCGCCGGCAGCCGCACGTCGAACACGAATAATCCGCCTGGGCACAGCGCCTTGTACACGTTCTTCAAAGTGCGCTGGATGCTGCGTGCGCCGTCGAGGTAATTGAGCGGCTCGCCGAGCGACGTCGCCGCCATGCAGGAAGGCAATTCGACGTCGGCGAAGGAGCCCCGGATGAATTTGGCGGACGGCGCGGCGCGGCGTGCGGCCCGAATCATCGCTTGCGAGGCATCGACACCCACCGCCTGGTAACCATGCTCGCGGAGACAGGCCAGCCACTCGCCTCCGCCGCATCCCAGGTCAATCACCGTGCCGGATGCGATTCCGGCATCGTGAAAGCGCCGCAAGACGGCGGGCGCCGCACCGCGCCAATGAAAGCCGTAACCCGCGACGTGGACATGCGCCAGATCGTCGTCATAGAGCGGAGCGGCGGCCATCGGAGTGTCGCGAAACGATTGAGACCGAGTGTCCCCGTTCGATCAACGGCCCTTGAACCGGAATCCGCAGGCGCAGATATCCCGCTGGGCATCCACCTGGCTGTTGCACTTGGGACATTTCTTTCGCCAGGCGCGCGACTTGGGCTTTTCGGTCTTGGTCTCCAGTTTTCTGGCAGCACGAAGTCGCACGATGCGGGGTTCGTCGGCTTGTTGCATGGCACATTGGGGATGAATGCCGCCGAGCGAATAGGAAGCTTTGCCGCAAATCGGGCAAACGTTCCTGGCAAGTTGCGGAACAATGACGACCGGCTTGGTGATGCTCATGGTGCTCCAAACGTGGGAGGGGCCGGTCCATACCGGATCGAGCGAGTTGTTGAGGCCGATTTCATTGTACCAGATCGAGAGGCCCGCTGGGCGCTCGAATCGCAGTGTTTCGGCGTGTTTTCCCAGTTTGCGCGCTCCGCCGGAACGAATGGGCCGCCCGTGGGGCGCAATTTCGGCCTTGTCGAGGATATTGGGCCGTGCGATAGCTTGGTCTCGCCGCGGCTATTCGTGATATCGCAGCACCACGAGCAGGCACGGCCCGCCGGCGATTACGTTGGCGCCAGCCTTTTGGGCGGCATCGATCGCCTGTGGACTTTCCGCGCCGGGTTGCATCCAGATGTGCTTGATGCCGAGCGCGAGGGCTTGCTCGACCACTTTTTCGGTGACCTTGGGCGGCGTGATGATCGACACGCCGTCAACTGAATCGGGCAGCGCCGCGAGATCCGGATATGAAGTCAGGCCTTCGATTTCACCGCCGCCCGGGTTGATCGGCACGGCTTCGAGACCGTTTTGCAGGTAAGTCCGCAGCACTTTGTTGCCGTATTTCTCGCGATCGCGCGAGGCACCAACGACGGCAAAGCGTTTGCCGGAAAGAAACCTGGTGACTGAGTCGTGTGATGACATTTCATTCCCTAACTTGAATCGACCATCGAAACGCTCGCAATCACCTTTGCTAGCAGCCGACAGAGAGCCCAAATCGGCGCTGCCCATCGCATCGAAATTGATTATAAACCGCTTCCAATCAGTTGCGAATCGGACTCCGCATTCTGGCAATGGACTGCCCAATTTATGGACGACTCACTCCTCGACCTCTACGCTCGTTATCTGCACGCCGTAGAATTCTTTAATTCGCAAATCGAACGAAAGTATGCCTCCGAGGAAACTCGTTCCGTTTTTCGCCAGCTGCCCGTATCGGAGGCTGCTTTTCCCGACTGGTGGAACACTGTTTCCGTCGATCCCGAACTCAAATTCCGGTGGCTAGAACGCTTTAAGGACCCAGCGGGCTATTTCGCGCAAGCCTGCCAGCGAATCAGCGCGGAGTTGGATCGGATTCCGATTCGAAAGGCCGCGGCCTAGTGGGCCGTTTTTCCTTTCGCAGCGATTTCTTCCGCAATGCATCTGGAATCATACATATTGCTTGTTTGCAGATCAATTCTCTAATTG
This sequence comes from Lacipirellulaceae bacterium, assembly GCA_044868555.1. Taxonomy (GTDB): domain Bacteria; phylum Planctomycetota; class Planctomycetia; order Pirellulales; family Lacipirellulaceae; genus JABDGM01. The sequence goes on from JBIOWO010000339.1 coordinate 10,613, forward strand.
AATTCGGCGTTTCACTCCAAAGGGCTGCCTCCAACTCGCTCGGCTTGGGGGCAGCAAGCACAATTCCTCGCGTGTTAAGCAGGCGGTCAGCGATTTCCCAAAGTACATGAGTTGCCGGACGCGATCTGATGAGGCTTGACGCCAATTCCCAAGTAAGGATTCCCGCCAATTCGCACGCTAAAGCTTGGGCAGCGCGCCCCGCCCCAGGTTCGGCATCAAGCGATCGTTGAATCATCGCGATTTCGTCGACCGGCAAGGGTTCATCGGTGCGGGCAACGTGTTCCTTGGCGATCTCGAACTCCTGACGTACAACTTCGTCAACGGTGGGTTGACGTGTGGCCAGCGAACCGTCTTTGAAGGCTACGGCCGCAGCGCCTTCCCACCCATAAACGGACACTTCGCCAATTCGCGGCAGGACCTCGGGCGAACCACTCTTTGGTCCAGCGAAAAATACATCTAACGATTCGTTGGGCTCCAATTCAAAGCGTTCTGACCACGGCTCGAGCCACACGACAAGCAGCTGATCGCCCGGATTGCGAATGCGAATCTCCTTCCGCGCTATTCTGCTTTTTGGAACGTCAAGCATGTGTTCACTCGATCTTGTCTGGACAATCCAATAGATTCAGGCACTTCTCGAGCAATTTCACGCGGATGGCTGAGGTCGGCAATCCGAGCTCCTGCGTCGCCTGCCGTTGATAGAAATCTCGCCACAGTCGTGCGATTCCGCATGTTAGTCCCAGTTGCACCAATTCCGCTCGAGTAATTTCAGCGAGACGCTGCTTTGCAGCTTCAGGACCGGTTCCCCACAATTTTTCACCGAACTCTGACAGTGTTATTCCTGGCGGAACCGGTGGAATGGACGACATCGCTATTATACTGTAATCGCGGCGAACAATTTACATCCTCGCCACTTGTGTTCCGCTCACGCGCCGCACCAGCCGCCGCATTTCCAGGACGCTAATCGTCGACAGCACGCGGTTTACCGCTAAGCCGCAAGCGGCGGTGACGGCGTCGATAGAGGTGGGCGAGGTTTCGATCGCAGCCAGCACCTGCTGCTCGATGTCGTTGAGCACCAGCTCGGCCGGACGCGTGAGCAACGTGCCGTCCTCGCGGTGGATGTTCTCGGCCAGCGGGCCGAGCTCGGCGAGCACGTCGTCGATCGTTTCCACCAGCTTCGCTCCGTCCTTGATAAGCGCGTGGCAGCCGCGCGACATGCGGCTGTCGACCGGGCCGGGAACGGCAAACACCTCGCGGCCCTGCTCGTAGGCGTGGCGGGCGGTGATGAGTGCGCCGGAGCGGTCGGGCGCCTCGACGACGATCGTGCCGATGGTGAGGCCGCTGATGATCCGGTTGCGCTGGGGGAACGCGCCGCTGAGCGGAACCATGCGCGGCGGCGATTCGCTGAGCAGATAGCCGTTTTCCGCGACTTCGTCGGCCAGCTTGTCGTGCTCGGGCGGATAGATTTCCAACAGGCCGCTGGCCAGGACGGCGATCGTGCGTCCGCCGGCCGCCATGGCGCCGCGATGGGCGGCCGCGTCGATGCCGCGCGCCAGGCCGCTCACCACGGTGAAACCGGTGTGGGCCAGACTGGCGGCGAGTCGTTCGGCTTGCGCCAGGCCGTACCGCGTGGCGTGCCGCGTGCCGACAATTGCCACCGCCATTTCATCCTGTGGCTGCGACTGGCCGCGGCGAAACAGCACGCCGGGCGGATCGTGGATCTGCCGCAGCGGGCGCGGGTAATCGGCGTCGGCCTCGGTCAGCACGTCGATGCCATGTTCCGCAGCCAACCGCAACTCGGCCTCGGCGTCGGTCTCATCGTTCGCGGCCAGAATGCGAGCGGAAATCTTCGGCCCGATGCCCTCGACCGATTGCAGCTCGTCCCGACCCGCCGCGAGCACGGCCGCCGGCGAGCCAAACCGCTCCACGAGCGCCTTCCGCAACAGCGGGCCGACGCCCGACACGAGCGACAGGCGGACGCTGTCGATGAGTTCGTCGGTGAAGAGAGATTGGGACATGCCGGCACCGCTTCGGCGTTACAGGCCGTTTGATCTAATCCGTTTCGTTCAATGCTGCTTCAATATCTTCGCCCGTCACATCGCGGACCAGCTCGACGTGGCCCATGCGCGAGGGCAGCACGAAACGCAGTTTGCCGTGTTCGGCTTTCTTGTCGTGGTACATCAGGTCGATGAGATCGGCCGCGGCGACTCTCGGTGCGGCGAGCGGCAGGCCGAGCGATTCGAGCAGCTTGTGCTGCCGCGCGACGAACGCGGCGTCGACGCGGCCGAGCCGCTGGGCGAGCCGGGCGGCGCACATCATGCCAATCGCCACGCCCTCGCCGTGCAGAAGAGATTCGTAATCGGTGGCCGCTTCGAAGGCGTGGCAGAAGGTGTGGCCGTAGTTGAGGATGGCCCTCAGGCCGGTCTCCTCGCGCTCGTCTTTTTCGACGACGTCGGCCTTCAGTCGGCAGCAGCGCTCGACGATGTGCGTGAGCACGCCCGGATCGCGGCCGTTGATCGGCTCGATGTTTTGTTCGAGATAGGCGAAGAAATCGGCGTCCTGGATCACGCCGTATTTGACGACCTCGGCCAAACCGGCCCGGTATTCGCGATCGGGCAGCGACGACAGGACAGCAACGTCGACGAGCACGCCGCGCGGCTGCCAGAACGCGCCGACCATATTCTTCGCGCCCGGCAGATTGATGCCCACCTTGCCGCCGACCGAACTATCGACCTGGGCCAGGAGCGTAGTGGGAATCTGCACGAGCCGCAGGCCGCGGGCGAATGTGGCCGCGATGAACCCGGCCAGGTCGCCCACCACGCCGCCGCCGAGCGCGACGACCACCGTCTTGCGGTCGGCCCCTTCGTCGAGCATTCGCTCCCACAGCTCGGCCGCCACGTCGGACGACTTGCTCGGCTCGCCGGCCTCGACGACCAGCACGCCCACCTCGCTGCCCTCCGCTTCCAGCGCTGCGGCCAGCGGGTCGGTGTAGAGCGCGTCGACGTTTTCATCGGTAACGATGACGGCGTGCGCGTCGTCGGGATCGACCTCGCAGAATCGTACGGCATTGGGCAGGTTGCCGCTGCCGATCTCGATGTCGTAGCTCCGCGGGCCGAGATCGACGTGAACGGTGGACATAAATAGGTGTCAGGTGTCAGGTGTCAGGTGTCAGGTGTTCGTCTCTGACACCTGAAACCT
>JBIOWO010000340.1:0-43018 GCA_044868555.1 Lacipirellulaceae bacterium
GAAACCGCACAAATTCAATTCCCGAGTTGCGGCGGCCTTCACGCGGCCAACCACAGAGCGGATCCTCAAAGTATCGAAATGGCATAGCCAATGCACATGCCACCGGCCCAGCGACATGATCGCGGGCGCCACATCGATCTCGGCGATTTCATCGACAATAGCTCGTAATGCGATCTGCATTTCGTCGGGGCTAAAGTATACAGCTTCGCCACTAATCGCCTGCGCCAGGTCATGGACGGCCGTGTGTTCACTTGCTCTGTAGGTAGGCTCGCCCGGCTGTGCGTAACGCTTTGGAGGCGGTACGTATTTCTTGCCGCGCCAAGTGCAGTAGCCACGCTCGTCGCCGGGGAGCCAAGTGGCGTAGGTGGTCCAGCTGACTAGCCACCAATTGGGCATAGAGTGGACCCTGTGTTTGGCGTTGGGGTTGGGGCTTAGCGCCGACAAGTCGGCGGCTTGGGTTTAGGCGTTGTCGCCAATCTTCGGCAAATTCTTGTGCACATCCGGACCGAAGTAGCGGAGGCCCACGAGCGGTTCGGTGCCGGTGTTTTCGATTTCGATGCCGCGGGCGGCTGCTTCCTGCGAAATGAATATCTCGTCCTCGGTGATCGCGCCGAAGCGGATCATCACCGGCGTCTGGATCGCCAACCGCCCAATGCGGCCGCTGCCCTGCACCGTGATCCAACCGCTTGCGCCTGGATCCTGCAGTTTGCACTTGGCGCCCGGTTCGAGCGTTAACTCCTTCGAGCTGAAGCGCTGCTCGCCGTCGATCGTGCCATAGACGATCCAGCGGTCGGTGTGGCCAGGACCGCTGCGCGATTCGTCGACGATCGGCTCCAAGTAGTTCGATTCCTTGAAATGGGTATCGACGTTGCGGTCCCAGTCGAGCTGGCCGACAATGAAGTCCAGATCGCGATGCTTTTCCTTGGGCATGTCTTTCACCAATAGCGACCAAGGCACTTCGCGGCCTTCGACGAGCGACTGGAACATGCCGAACACGTCGGAGCCCCACTGCGGCTCGTAGGTGCAGAGCGAGCCAGGCGCGTGCAGGACGCCGGGCGGGATCAGCCAGCCGGTGCCGCGTTGGAGCCGATAAGCCCGCGATAGATCGAGGATGCCGTTGTCGCCCCTGTCCCAGTTTTCGAGACAGCGGCGGACCTGCTCCTTCGTCGTGCCCGGTTCCAGGCCCATGAACGTGTAGGCGAAATTGTTGTCGACGTTGTTTAGCTGCGGCGGGAAGTAGTAACTCTCGGGCTTGCCCTCCTGGCCGACGAGAGCGGCGTCCTCGAATCCCTGGTGCATGTGATGTGGGATCGGCCCCATGTTGTCGAAGAATTTCGAGTACACGGGCCAGCGCTTGTACTTCGCAAACATCGGCTCGCCGATGAGCTTCGCGCCGGCCTCGGCGATGGCGTCGCGCAACTGGAACTGCTGGCCTTCGAAGATGCAGAAGCTCTGGCCTTCGTGCCAGACGCGGCCGTCGTTGGCGGCGTCGGTCGTGCTGGCAAACCAGCGCTCGTCGATGCCGCCGCGCTGGGCGCCGTAGGCGTACCAATCGTACGGGTGCAATTTGATCCGCTTGCCCGGATGCAGGAACGATCGCGGCACCCAGGTCGGCGTGAGCCGCAGGCAGCCGTCGCCCGCGTCGAGGGCACGCTGCAGTACGCGGCCGACGTTATCCTTTTGGACGATTTTCTTCGCGTCGATTTCGCCTGCTTTCATAATTCTTCCCTAATCGATAATTCAGAATGTCTCACGCCAAGGCGCGAAGGCGAAAAACACCAAGTCAATTAGCCACAAAGAACACAAAGAGCACGAACAAAAGAATGCTAATAAGGTTAGCTCGAATCGATTCACTTCCTCTTTCTTTGTGTTCTTTGTGTTCTTTGTGGCAAATTGATTGTCTTTTTCGCGCCTTCGCGCCTTGGCGTGAGAGATCTAGTTTGGCTTCACCAGTGCCTTGGCGCGCTGCGAAAAGCCGTCCGCCAGGCCGGCCGCCAAGGCTTGTTGGGCGGCGGCCGATGCGGCGGCCGGGTCCTGGTCTTTGATCCGCTCGGCGATGACGACGATCGTTTCGGCCGCTTGCGGACGAACGGCCGCGTCATCGAGGAGCGTACGGGCCATGTCGATGGCGGCTGGCGACGGGCAGCGCGCCAGCACGCCCAGCACCAGTCGACGCTCCTCGGCCCGCTCGGCAATTTTGAGCGCTTCGGCGCCCATTTTCAACCGTTCTTGCGGCTCCAGGTTCAGTTGCCGCGCGATACGCAGGTAGCCGCGCAGCGCGCGGACCTTGTACTTGCTCTCGCTGGCGGCGATTGTCAATAGCTCGGGAGCCGCGTCGGGTGTGATCCACTCGCCGAGCACGCGGGTTCCGACGTCCTGAAGTTCGTCATCCCCGCCCTTCACGGCGCCGGCGATCGTCTCCAAAGCCGTCGGCCCACCCATCGCGCCCAGGATTCTCAACAGGCTCGCTTGAGTCGCCGTCGACGCGCCGGACATGGCACCCGACAACTGCAACGCCGTGGCCTCGCGATCGGGCATGCGGACAGCCGCCGTTTGCAGCGCATTCTCGGCTCCCTTGCGATCACGGTCTTGCTCGGCGTTCGTCAACATAGCGACCAAAATCGCCAAATCCTCGGGCCTGCTCGTTTCACCCAGAGCGGCAAGCGATGCCTCGCGCACCGCGTAGTCCGAGCTGTACAGGTGCCCGATGAGCTCCTGCGACGCCGCAATGCGACGCTGGCCCACAAGTTCGATGAGAGTCGTCAGCGACTTACCCTTGGCCGACGACAGTCGGCCTGCCAGCTCGGCGTCGACCTTGTCGTCGGGCAACTCGGCAAGTGCCAACTTCGCCGCTTGCGACAACTGGGCGTTTGAATCGGCGGCAATCTCCAGCAGCGCGGGAACGCAGGATGCGTCGCCTAATTGGCCGACCACGTCGATGGCTGCCAAACGCACTTGGGTGTCGCCCTTGCTGGCAGCCTTCAGCACGGCGGGCGGCAGCTTGGCGTCATCACGGTCGGCCAACGCATAAACGACGAGCGACGCGCGCTGCGGCGACGTGTGAGCCAATTCGGCGGCCAGCGCCTCGGCGACTTCAGGCCCCGGCAATTCTCGAGCCGTGCTGAGACCAATCTGAAACTGTTTTTGGTCCGACGACTTCAGCTGCTCGATCAACAGAGGGATTCCTTGGTCTCCGCGGGCCAGGATGGCGCCACGGGTCGCTTCAAGCACTCGCTCGTTCGGCACGTCAGCCCGACGGACCTCGTCGTAGATCTGGGTCGCTTCGCCTTGCTTTCCTTCCGCCATCAATCGTTCAGCGCACAGGATGCAACCCTCGGCAATCGCCGAACGAACCGCAGGCGCCGCGCCGGCGAGTGCTTGTCGAAGCGTTGTCGTCGCGTTGTCGTTGGCGATGCGTCCCAGCGCGACGGCCGCGGCCGCAGCCACTTCCGCGTCCGGATCCGTGAGCCGTCCCGCCAGGTGATCGACGGCCGCCGCGGATCGGCGGACACCGATCGAATTGATCGTGCCCACCAACAGGCGGCCTTTCAGCGTTTTCGCGGCCTCAACGAGCGCCGCGTCCGCCGCCGGATCGGGAATCGCTTCTAGCGCTATCCGCGACCACGACGCGAGCTCGGCGTCGGCCAGCAGCTTCGCCAACTCCGGAACGGCCGCCTTGCTGCCGTAGATGGCCAGTTGCTTGCAGGCGAGCGCTTTCTCTGCCGGCGCGGCGGAGCGAAGTGTTTCGATCAGTTGTGTCTCTGTGGCGAGAGATCGGTCGTCTGCCGCCCAACTCGTCGAGCCAGTGAATACGACAAGCACCGCCAGCAAGGCGATCGAGTGGAACGAGTGACGAGATTTATCCATGATTTTTTGTCCTGATCAAACTGTAACCGGTAGCTGAAGTCGCAAGACTTCAGATATCACGCTGAATTCTTGCGAATCCAGCTACGATCCGCAGTTGCTTATATCCGCCACGGTTCGCGCAGCGCCTCCGATCGCAAACGATTGGCCTCCGCGTCGCCGATGAACTCATGCTGTTTGAGGTCGTAGTTCACCTTGCGATCCAGCGCAATGGCGATGTTCGCCGCGTGGCACGCGATGTGCGCGTTACAGGCGGCGTCCGCGTTGCCCTTCGGCTGACTGCGCGTTTTCACGCAATCGAGGAAATCGCGGACGTGGAAAGTAGCTGGGTAACCGCCAATTTCCGCGACGGTTCTCCCCGCGACAAGCTCCGGCGAGCTCAACACGAGCTTGCCGCTGTCGCCCGCCTCGACCCAGCCCGTTTCTCCTTCGAATCTCACGGGGCAGGAACCCAAGGGAAGCCAGCCCGTTTCGCGGAAGATCAACTTCACACCGTTCACATAGCGCGCCACAATCTGACCATCTTTTGGCGGGTTGTACTCAACGGGCGGGGCGCAGTCGCCCATGGCCCATTGGCACAGGTCGGCGCAGTGCGAGCCCCATTCCAACACGCCGCCTCCAACCAGCCCGCCCCCCTTTTCAAAATTGAAACCGTCAAGGAGCTTTGCATTGAACGGCCGCCAGGCTGCCGGGCCGAGATACATATCCCAATCGACGACTTCCCTGTCCGGTACTTGCTCCGCCGGCAGCCAACCGCTCATGAGCGCGCTCATTCCGGCCGGATGGGCGTAGACGGTGTGGAGTTTGCCGAGTTTGCCGGTGCGCGCCAGCTCGCACGCGAAGGCGAAGTGTGGCAGATTTCGCCGTTGCGTTCCGGCTTGGAAGACCCGCCCGGTGCGGCGCATGGTGTCGGCCAGCGCCAGGCTCTGTGCGATGTTCTTCGTGCAGGGTTTCTCGCAATACATGTCTTTGCCGGCGCGAGCGGCATACATGGCGGCCGTAGCATGCCAGTTCGGCCCTGTCGCGATCAGCACCGCATCGATATCAGGGCGGTCCAAGAGTTCGCGAAAATCGCTGTATCGCGCGCAGTCCTGGTTGCCGTACTTCTCGTCGGCGATTTTCTTGACCGCATCGCGCCGAGCCGCCTTCACGTCGCACACGGCGACGAATTGGACGTCTTCTTGCTCCAAGAAGCAACCGAGGTCGTACGTCCCCCGGTTTCCAATGCCGATTCCGCCCAGCGTAATCCGTTCGCTGGGTGCAGCACGTTTTCCACGACGCTGCGCCAGTGCAGGCAGTGGCAATTGACCCAGCCCAGCGGCCAAGAGACCGGCACTGGCCGATCGCTTCAGAAACGCGCGTCGCGAGACGCCAGACGCAGGGAGCCGATGGTATTCACCAAGCATTGGATTCTCCTCACGGAGCGAGAACGATGGACCCGCGGGACGCTTCAGAGAATCATAAGTTCGCGCCGCGGCGGCGTCGATGGGCCGCACAATTGGGTGCGCATAAGCGAGCTTTTTTGCCGCCCGGTGAAAAACCCGGGGCATCGGCAGGGCGTTTTTCCTCGCTATAATGGGTAAAATGGCGCCGTCGATTCGATGTTCTGTATAGGTGCTCCGATGCGAATTGCTGTGCGGTGTGGATTGGTCGTACTGATGTGCTCGCCGCCGTGCGCAATCTTGGCGGCGGAAGCCGAGGTTCGGGCCGGCAAGCAGGTCGCGGCGCCGGCCGATGCCAGGCAAATCGAGTCGATCCGGCAGGCCGGGCTGGACCCGGAAAAGATTCTGCCGCTGCTAGGAAAGCCGCTCTACAAATTCACCGAAGCCGAAGTGGACTCGTACTTGAAGTATCTGCACGCGAGAGAGCCGGACTTGCGGCGGCGGATCGTCGAGCTGGCGCGGATGAACATCGGCCAGCCGTACGAACTGTACTTGCTCGGCGAGATGCCGTTCGAGCCGTACGACCCGCAGCCGCTGTATTGCCTGGGGAAGAGCGATTGCGTGGTATTCAGCGAGCACACCTACGCGATGGCGCTCAGCCGCGATTGGCCCGGCTTCATGGCGATGCTGCAGCGGATTCGCTATCGCGACGGCCGGATCGGAGTCGCGACCCGCAATCATTACACCGAGGCCGATTGGAACGTCTCGAACCGCTGGCTGGTCCGCGATATCACGGCCGAGCTCGCCGGCGAGAAGGGTGTGAAGTTCGAGCAGAAGATCGATCGGGCATCGTTCCTCAAGAATCGCTACGGGCTGCAGATCGAAATTCCCGTTGAGCCGCATCAGGATGTCTACATTCCGCTCAGCGCCATGACACTCATTGAGGCCCAGCTGCAGGACGGCGATTTCGTGAACGTGGTCCGCGGCGTCATGAAGAAGGACGACAAGAAAAGCGAGGTAATTAGCGGCAGCGCGTTCGTGGGGCACGTTGGCCTGGTGATCAATGCCTCCGATGGGACGGTGAACATGATCCATTCGTCGGAGCCGGCGGTCCGCGAGGAGCCGATTGTCGATTACATCGCCCGCTCGAACAGAGAGCGCGACGAGAAGATCAAGGCCGAAAAGCCGGTGTTGCTGGGCTTCAAGTTCTTGCGGCTCGAAGCCGATCCGCTGGCCAACCTGCGGAAGATCGACGGCGAGGAGGCGCCGCGGGTGACGTTGCCGCGGGGTGGGGTCGCCAAGTTCGAATAACATAGCCGACCCATCTTGGGTCGGTCGGAAACCGGCCAAGATGGCCGGGCTATGTTTATGTCCGAGCCACTTGCGAGACATGAATTCGCCGACGGCGGCCTGGAGGCGGCCATCGCCTTCTTCCGTCGCACGCGCAACGAGCTGCGCATGCTGCGGCTGGTCCGCATTTCGACCGAGTGGGTGCAGCTATTCGACATCAACGGCGACTACTTCGAGCTGCGCGGGCTCGGTTATCCGGACGCCGACATCGTCCCCGTGCTGCGGTCGTTCGACACGCCGTTCAATCCCGAGACGATCCACAATCCGATCGACGTCCCCTACAAGGAATTCAAGACGGGCCGCCGCTACCCCTGGGCGGCGGATCGGGTGATGTGACCTTACTATGTCGTTGGGCGACGCGGCGGTCAATTTCATCCATGAACTCGACGAGTTCCTGATCATTGTGCAAGACAATGCCCTTTCCTTCGTCGAGCTCCCGGAAGCCCTCCGCAGCCAGCGCTCGAAGGACTTCTAACTTCGCTTTTTCAACGGGCGTTAATGTCAGTTCTCGTTCATTTTCCGCGTTCGCCATCGTGGTTGGTCTCCTCCATTAGCGGCTTTGTTTCCACCTCGAACTTGTACTCCCACTCGCCGAAGTACAAGTTGTGCCCGTCGATCTCGACCTCGCCGCGCTGGAAATCGGTCGGCTCGCTGCGGTAGCTGGATTTGGGCGGCTCGAACGGTTGCCCGTAGTCTAGGTTCACGATCATCCGGTACGGGTCCATGTGGCCGCAGAAGAAGTCGCGGACTTGCGGATCGTCGGAGCGCTTTTGCACACCGTACGAGGCGTCGGCGGGCAGCCAGCCCCAGGGCTCGATGTAGATTTCCGACCAGTCGTGCATGCTCCAATCGCCCGGCTTGGTCTGCCAGCCCGATTGCCAGCGGGCCGGCACGCCCGCCGCCCGGCAGAGCGTGATGAACGTCATGCCCTGCACGCCGCAGTCGCCCCGCCGCGCGGTGAGTCCCTTGTTCGACAAGTTGGGGATGATGCCGTATTCCATTTCGGCACACCAGGGGATATTGGCCGACACCCAACCGAACACGCGCCGGGCTTTTTCGAGCGCGTTTCGCTCGTCGCCGACGATCTCACGGGCAAGCTGTGTGACGTCGGGCGTGAACACGATGTGCGGCGGCCGTTCGGCCGTGAATTCGCGGTAGACGGCGCCGTTTACGTCGTACGGCTCCACGTTGGCCGGATTCAGTTTTGGACAGTACGCGCTGGTGATGAATTCGAACTCGGCGCGAAACCGGGGCGACTTGGCAGCGTCCTCGATCGTTTGCTCGAAGAAGACGCTGCGGTGCGGCGTGCCGTTGTCCGACACGATTGCCCCCGGCGGATCGCTGCTGACGAGCTTCACGTCGCGCTGCTGGCGATACGCTTGCGGAAATGGCAGCCAGGCCCGCACCTTGGCCCCCGACCTTGCTCGTGGGTGGCCTTCACGGACGGCCAGCTCATAGCGGACGATGTGTTGGACGGGGTAGATTTCCGGTCCGTCCGCCGATTCGGCGAGCTTCACCAATTGCTCGACAAGCGCCGTCGTATCGAACGCTTTGGCCGGCGGCGGATTCTCTTGCCGGCGGCGCGCGTCGGCGTTGAAACGGAACAAATTCGGCACGGCCCGCCCGAAATACCGCGGCTCGCCGTCGATCATGCGCGACTGCAAGTCGCCCGCCTCGCGCCAACGATCAACGTCCGCCTGCGTGGCGTCGGGGATGCTGTTCTTGATCTGCGCAAGCACTTCGGCATCGGTCAGCGCAAAATCGTGTCGGATGCGGCGGAGGACCTCGAGTTGGATGGCTGCGTCGCCGGTCGCTGGCGCGGACAGATCAGGAATCTGTTGTTTGAGCAACTTCTCCGCTTCGGCGAATGAACCGTTGGCGATCAGCGCTTGGATGTTTGAGTCGACTTCGGCGCTGGCCCGACCCACCATAGCGAGAGAGCAGCATAACAATACCAACGACAAGTCAAGCCGCATCATGAGTGCTCCGCAGACTAACTGACGAAGATCCAATTTTGGTAGCCGAACGAATTCTCACGCCAAGTCGCCAAAACGCCAACAAGAACGGCGGAATAATAGCCACGAAGGACATAAAAAGCACGAAGAATGTAGGAAAACCAGAATAGCACGTAGGAAATCAATCCTCTCTTCTTTGTGTTCTTCGTGTTCTTCGTGGCTAATTGACTTTCTGTACTGCGTCTTCGCGCCTTTGCGTGAGATTAGTCGCTGGCGGATTCAGTTTAATAGTTTCAGACACACCAGGCGGTCGGCGCCTTGAATATATAGTAATCCGTGGGCGAGGGCCGGGGCCGCCCAGGCTGGGTAGGCGAGCAGCGGCGTGCCGTCGTCCGTTTTCAGTTCCCATTTGGCCAACTCGTCGTAGCGCTCCGGCGTCGGGCGGACGATCCGCAGCGTGCCGTCTTCGCTGAGGCACACCAGCCGCCCATCGACCAACAGCAGCGACGACCGCCCCATATCCGGCTGGCTCCATTTCACCTGGCCGGTCTTCCAATCGACGCATCTCAATTCGGCCTCCGGCGCGTGGTAGCCGCTTGAACCATAAAGATAGCCCTCGTGCTCGATCGGCGTGTTCCAGTGGAGGGCCATCGCCTGGTTGCGACGGCGGCCGCGATCGGTCCACACCTCCTCGAAGCCGCTGCCCGTGAATTTCACCAGCGCGCTGCCCAGCTCGTAGGTCTCGGAGATGAACACCTCATCGCCGACGACGACCGGGCTCGAGGCGTTGACGCTTTCCAGGAGCCGGGCCCGCCAGGGAAACTGGGCGAGCGTCTCGCCCTTGGTCGGGTCAATCGCCAGCAGGCCGCCGCGGGCGAACATGAACACAATGTCGCGCCCGCCAATCCTGGCAAGCACCGGACTAGCGTAACTCGCCAGGTCGTCGCCGGTCTTCCAGCGGACCTTGCCCGTTGCCTTGTCGAACGCGACGATGGCCGAGCCATCGGCTTCGACGCGGCCCTGAGCAGAGTAAACGTCGGGCGGACTGCCGGCCGGGCTGCCGCCGACGTTCACCAGCAACAGGTCGCCCCACACCAGCGGCGTGCTGCCCACGCCAAAGAAATTCTTCACCACGTGGAATTCCTGGCCCGTGTCGATCCGCCACACCGGCTCGCCGTCGGCCACGCGCACACACTGCAGCATGCCTTCGGCGCCGAACGTGTAGACGTGCGGCCCGTCGACGACCGGCGTGGACCGAGGGCCGTTGTTGTAGCCGAGCATGTCTTCGTAGTCGGTTGGATAGTCGCACGTCCAAATGGGTGCGCCCGTTTCCGCGTTGAGGCAGGTCAGCCGCTCGTTGTTGTCGAAGCGGGCGAAGTGAAAGAGCCGGCCATCGCGGATCGCAGGCGCGGCGTAACCGGTGCCGATCGCCACTTGCCAAACGATCGGCGGGCCCGCGGCGGGCCACTGCGCCGGCAAGCCGCGCTCGGCCGACTTGCCGTTGCGATCTGGCCCCAGGAAACCGGGCCAATCGCGCGACGCGCCGGCAGTGGCACTGGGTGGCACGCCCTGAGGCTCAGCCGAAGGGCGTGGCGCTTGTGATGGAGCGCCAACAACCACGCCCTGCGCCGGAGGCTTAGGGCGTGCCACGCTTGTGGGCGACGGCTCGGCGCACCCGTCCGTCACAAAAATTGCTAGCAACAGCAACCCGCGAATCGCCGCTCGGCACATGGCAACGCGCCTCTTAAATTGAATCCTGCAGCACCCAGTGTAAGACACAATCCGGGTCGCGACCAGTTGGAGTGTACTCATCTCGCTCCGTTCGACTGAGCTCACGGCCGAAGCCGCGAGATGAATTCCCCGTCAGAGAGCGAAATGAGCACGCTGCGGCCCGCACTGTTACAAAGCCGTTACAAGAGCGGCGCAGTGCCTGCCCTACAATGGGCGCGGGGCCTGTCTCGGACGTCGTTATTCAGGAGAGATACCAATGTCCAAACGATCGATCGCATGTCTTGGATTCGTGGCACTTTTGGTAACCGTTCAATTTGCAGGCCGCGCAGTCGGCAACGATCGCGCGCCAAATGATGAGTTGGTCGTCCACGAATGGGGCACCTTCACCAGCCTTCAGGAGGAGCGGGGTAGCGCGTTGGGCGGCATCAACGCCGATGATGAACCGGTGCCTGAATTCGTGCACCGCGTGAACCGCAATCTGGTCGTCGGTCCGCAGGCCCACACTTTTTTATACGCGAAGAGCGTGCCCCGCAGCCATCCGGACGTGACGATGCGGTTGGAAACCCCGGTCGTCTATTTTCATCCAGGCCGCGGCATCAAACAGCCGTTCCCCGTAAACATTGAAGTTGCCTTCCGCGGCGGCTGGCTCAGCGAGTACTATCCCCAGGCGGAAGTCGAAGCGCCTGGCATCAAGAACGCGTCGTCGTTTGGTCCACTCACCGCCGACACCACGGGCCGCCTGGCTTGGAATGATCTCCAGGTGGGAACCGACGCGGCCGGACCGGAGACGAAGTCGCCCGTTTGGCTGGCCCCGCGGGCGGTCGACGCGGCGAACGTCACCGCGGCCGGCGGCGAGAGCGAGCGATACTTGTTCTACCGCGGCATCGGGCACGTCGATTCGCCGCTCCGCGTGTCGCGCGATGAATCCCAACGTGCGTACCAGTCACTCGCCGTCACGGCCAAGTTCCCAATCATTCCGCAAGCGAAGGAAAGCGAACTTGTGGTGCCTGCCCTGTGGCTCGTCGACATCCGCGACGACAAAACCAGCGCATTTCGTCCGCTCGCAGGCTTTCGCGTGCCCAACGACGGCCAGCCGCGCGCGATCGCCAATACCCGCGCGAACTTCGACGAATCGGATTACAGCGCCCACAACATCGAAAAACTGGAAGCCGCGATTCGCACGGCCCTCGTCGACGACGGCCTGTTTGCCGACGAGGCCGATGCGCTCTTGAATACCTGGCGCGCGTCGTACTTCGAAACCCCCGGACTGCGGCTGTTCTATTTGCTGCCGCAGGATTGGACCGACCACGTGCTGCCGATGAAGCTGTCCGTCGATGCGAAGCTGGTGCGGACGATGATCGGCCGCGTGGAGATCGTCACGCCGGCTCAGCGGCAGCTGTTGCGCGAGATCGCTGGGGGACCGGCGTCGAAATCTGAATGGATGTACCAACAGGACAAAAAGCTGCCCGAACCGGCCGACTACCGCGCATTTCGCGCGCTGGGCCGGTTCCGCCACGCGCTGGTGCTGGACGAATTGAAGCACCGGCCGACCGACGCCCTGCAAGCTTTCGTCAAGAACTATGGCCTCGCCGGCTACGTGCCGGCACCGGCGGTCGCGGCGACGCCCTATTCGACGGCGGAACTGCACCCGTGAGCCAGAATCTGATCGCACGACGAGAACCCGCCACCCGGTGGACATCTCTTTCGCGGTGGTATAATCGGCTCGCATGAATCGATCGATCATCATTCCTGGTCCGCGCGTCGTCGCGTCGGCGGCCTGCGGATTGCTGTGCCTGCTGTTCGTTGGCTTCTGGATTCGAAGCTACGCCCAATGGGATAGCCCGCACTGTCCACTACTCGGAAAGTACTGGATTCAGTTCAACTCACTTCAGGGATACCTCTGCATCGGTACGCAAAGACAGACTCCAGGGATTCCCGCGCAATGGCGCTGGCGAACCTTTGGCGTCGGCCGCTTCACAAATGATGGTGCCGTGAGCACTTCCATCGCTTGGAGATTCACGTCGCAGAAAGAGGTGCTGGGACTTGGCTTCGTAACGTCGGACGGCTATCAGTCGATCTGCATGCCCTACGCATATCTCGTGGCACTCTCTGCCGCGCTCGCAGCATCCCCCTGGTTGCGCTGGCGTTTCAGCCTCCGCTCTCTCCTAATCGCCACCACCCTGATCGCGGTCGTGCTGGGGCTGGCAGTTTCTTTCTTGCGCGTGTGGTAGGATGGCGGCGGAGGCGTAAACACATGGCAGATTTTTTTGTGCATCCGGTGGTAGGCGTCGCGGTGCTCGTCGTGCTGGGCACAACCGTGGGGCTCGCCGTCCCATTTTCCCGGTGGGTCACTCGGCAGAAATAGAGTTTTCTCGAGATCTAACAAATCAGTGCCTGTCCGCACAATTGTCTGAAGATCGGCCGCACGAATGCCGCTTCTCCCCGCCAAACTCCAATTGGGTTCCTGCTGCATCGCAGTGTAGAATCGAGGCCCTCGCAATTTCCGCGTGCCCCGGCTCACCCGCCCCGACGCAGCGATGGATCGAGAACAAGCCGAACGCTCGCTGGCCATTATCCGCAGCGTGATCGAGAATACGCGCGACGATCTCGTCGAGCGCAATTGGGGCGTCATCTGGATGGTGCATTCGTTCGTCAATTTCGCGGCCGCGGCCAGCGGAACGTGGATCGATCGGCGCGGGCTGAGCGTCTACTGGTATGCCCTGCCATTGTTGATTTGCTCGCTGGTCAACATCTTCGTGGTTCTGATGTTCATGTCGCGCGAGCAGGGCGTGCGAAGTTACATCGAACGGCAACTGTGGGCGACCTGGATCGTATTTGTCGTATTCACCGGCGCGGGCATCCTCGCGGTGCATCTGACCCACACGCGTCCCTCGTTTTTCGCTGTCATCTTTGCCATGAATTGCGGCATCTGCTTTTCCATGATGGGCATTGTTTTCTATCGGCAGTTTCTCGTGGTCAGCGGCCTGTTTCTGATCGTGACGGTGGCCGCAGCGGCGTGGCCCGACGTGCAGTGGTGGCTGATCGGCGCCGCCTGGTGGCTGGCCACTTTCATCCCCGGACTGTGCGCTCATCGCGAGCGGATGCGGCGGCAACAAGATGGCGAGCGAACACGAATCCTCTGACGAAGCGGTGGCTACCCAGGAAACCGAACTGGCCGTTCTGGTGGCGTGCCACCATCGTGGGCGCGTGAGCGCGGCTGACTTGGCAAGCCTGTTGCCCACCGCGAGAGAAATGGAAGCGGCCGTCCAGCAACTTGTTGCCCAGGGCCACTTGACGGCGGAGCATCAGACGTACGTCATCACGCAGCCTGGCCGCGACTATCTGGACGGCGTGCTGGAGGGCATTCAGAGCCAGCTCACGCCGGACGATCCGGCCTATGTCCGCCGCTACCGGCAGGAAAAGCCCTCGCTGCCGTTCGCGGCCAACACGATCTGGGAACAGGCGATCTGCGTGAACGTGCGAGTGCGACCCGACGCCCTGCGGCCGCTCGTACCCGCGCTGTTCGATCTCGATCTGCACGACGGCTGGGCGTACGTTTCGCTGACGGCCTCGCGGCTGAAGGATTTCGGCGCAGGGCCGGTGCCGCGCATGTTGCGAAAGAACTTCTATCAAGCCACTTATCGCGCCCACGTCACCTTCACCGATTTTCGCGGCCGGCGGATGCGCGGCTGCTACTTCGTCCGCAGCGAAACCAATTCGCCCATCATGAGCCTCACCGCCAACCTGCTGCCCGAGTTCAAGGCCCACCGCTGCTCAACCTATCCGATTTTGATGGCCCGCCAAGGCGACCATTTGCTGCTGAGCGTCGATTCGGGCGACGACCCGGCCGGCAAAGTGGTCCTCGTCCTCAATGCGGCCCGCCCGCTCGATGGCCTGCCCGCATGTTCGCGCTTTCCGTCCGTAAAGCATGCCTATGACTTTATCGTCGATTTCTACGACGCATTTGCGTTCGACCCCCACACGAACGAGGTGTTCATCCTAGGAATTGAACGGGGCGACTGGAACATTCAGGTGCTGGAGCCTGTGGACTACTACCTGGGCTATTTTTCCGCCGGTCCATTTCCGGCCGGCACGACGGAACTCGACAGTATCTTCTACTTCTGCGACACGCCCTACCGCTGGCTGCCGCTGGTGAAAGAGCGAATCAAGTCAGACCGGACGCGCCGCCACGATGAGAAATAGCGCCGACCCCACGCTCACCGAGAATCTCATTCGCCACGTCGATCGCTTGGCCGGCCTCATCGGCCCGCGGCACCTTGGTGCGCCGCGTGCATTGGCCGCGGCGGCTGAACTCGTGGCGCGGGAGCTTACCGACGCCGGCCATGGCGTGGAACGGCATAAATATCGTGTCGGCCCGCATGAAGTGGCGAATCTCGTTGCCGAGTTGCCGGGCACCAGCCGAAAGGACGAGATTGTCGTCCTTGGCGCCCATTACGATACGGTCGATTCGACTCCCGGAGCCGACGACAATGCCTCAGCCGTCGCCGTGCTGATCGAAGCCGCGCGGTTGATGCGTCATCTCAAGCCAAAACGCACGGTTCGGTTCGTGAGTTTCCCATGTGAAGAGCCTCCGCACTTTCACACCGGTAACATGGGGAGCCAGGTGTACGCCCGCCGATGTCGCGAGCGCGGAGATCAGATTAGGGGAATGCTGTGCCTCGAAATGGTGGGCTATTACTCAAACGTACCAAAGAGCCAGGTGGTGCCGCCGTCAATTCCACACTTTCTGCATCCGGTGTTTCCTAAACGCGGCGACTTCCTGGCCGCAGTGGGTAACTTACGCTCGTGGCGACTCTCCTGGAAGTTTCGTCGTGGCTTCAAGCGAGCCGTGCGGTTTCCGCTGTTCTCGATTGTGCTGCCAGAATCGATCGAGGAAATTCGCCTTTCCGACAACAGCTCGTTTTGGGACCAAGGCTACGAAGCGCTGATGCTCACCGATACGAGTTTCCTTCGCAATCCGCACTATCATCTGGCGAGCGATACGCCCGACACGCTCGACTACGCGCGGATGGCCCAGGTGACGCTCGGAATCGTCGGCGGCGTAAGCAACGTGGCGGGTATTTAGGCGATCGGGTGTCTGCTGGCCGGCCAAAAATTCTTGCTGAATACCGTCCGCCACTCTGGTAAGGTTGTTTCTAAAACCACCGGCACATTTTTCCGTGAATGCCGAACACGAAACCCGAGTCGAACTCGCGCCGTACCACCCAAATTACCGAAACTCCATGCGAGTGACCCCACATCACTCGTGACCCCTTCCAAACTTTAACGACTTACGTCATTTCCCTCGTGTCATCTTCGAAAAAACAAGGCACTTTCAAGAGCCTGCGAAAATGCGGCGTGTCCTCTTCGAGAAAAATAGATAGTTCCATGAGATCTGCAATGCCCGCTACGAATTGGAGTCATTTCCATGCAACTTGAGCTGACCTTCGGCAACGACTCGAAACACCTGCCCAGCGTGTGCGCTTTCCTCCACGCGACGCTGCAGCAGTTGCCGTTGGAGACCGCGGTCGCCGGCCAGCTCGAAGAGTTTGTCGTCCGGGCCGCGCGGGATGCGGTCGACCATGCCTATCCGGCCAGCGACGACGGGCTCATCAAGCTGACGATTGACGAGCAGCACGGCAAGCTGGAGATCCGCGTCCGCGACTTCGGCATTCCGCAGGACGTGGAGGCGCTCGAGCGGCAACTGCACGAGTCGGGCGCGGCGCGCGCGAATCGTTTCGGGTGTCCCGCGCCCGACGTGATCGACGAAGTCCACTGGCTGGCGTTTGGGCCGCAGGGCAAAGCGCTGCAAGTGGTGAAGTGGCTACATGAGAAGCACATTGCCGAGGGCGCGAGCCCCGAGTCGCTGACGGCGTTTACAGAGGACGTGCCGCTCGCTCCGCCGCAGGAGTACACGATTCGACGAATGCGGCCCGAGGAGGCCGCGCAGGTTTCGCAGTTGATGTACCGCACGTACGGCAACAGTTACTTCAACGAAGATGTCTACTATCCCGACCGCGTCGCCGCCCAGAATGAGCGCGGCACGGTGCTGTCGTACGTAGCCGCGGGCGCCGACGGAGCGATTGCCGGACACTACGCGTTGGAGCGGATTCAAGCCGGGCCGGTGGCCGAAGGCGGGCAGGCCGTGGTCGACCCGGCCCATCGCGGCCGCGGACTCTTGGATCGGATGAAAGACTTCTCCTTGGAGGAGGCCCAGCGTCTGGACCTCGTGGGCTGGTACGCCGACGCCGTCACGGTTCACACGCTGACGCAAAAATCGAACGCCGCCCATGGTGGCCACCTGACGGCCGTCGACCTGGCGACGGCGCCGAGGACCGAGAAGTTCGGCAAGTCGGACGTGCAGCCCCAGCGCGTGACGTGCCTGTTGTACTTCCACTGGCTGCGGCCGCCGGCGCCGCGAACCGTATTCGTGCCGCAGCGGCATCGAACGATGGTCGGCGAAATCTACCAGCGATTGGGGTGTGCGATCGCATTCGGCCCGGACCGTCCGCCGGCCGGACATGGCACATTGGCGGTGACGATCGACGCCGGGGCGGCGCTCGCCACCGCGCAGGCCGAGTCGATTGGCGCGGACACGGTGCGGCTCCTTCGCCAGGCGCGGCGCGAGCTGGTCGAGCGGACGCACGTCGAAGTCGTCTACGCCGAACTGCCGCTTGCCGATCCGGCCACGGCACTTGTCGCCGGCGAGTTGGAGCAGGACGGATTCGGGTTCCTGGGCGTGGCGCCCCACTTCTCGCCGCGCGGCGATTTACTGCGGCTGGCTTACCTGGTCGAGCCGCTGGCCCGCGAGCCAATCAAAACTTTGGGAGAGCCGGAGGGGCGCCTTGTCGATTACGCCCTGGCGGAGCAGGCACGATTGCGGGGTGCCCTGTAGCTCGTTAGAGTCGGTGATGAGTTTTGCCGAAGACCTTTGTTCGATGGCCACGAAAAACACGAAAAGGCACAAAGAAGTAGATGGCGGATGAGCGTCAAACCCTTAGCCTAGATCGGTGCCTTTCCTGCTTCGTGACTTTTTGTGCTTTTCGTGGCTAATCAGGTCTTTGCGCGACGGTATTGGTTCGGATTAGTTCAGGTGGAGTGCATGAAAATGAAGACCAATCGCCGGAGATTTCTCGGAATGGCTGCGAGCGCGGGGGCTTTCGCGCTGGCTCAACCACGCTTTGCACTCGGGGCGGAGGCGGATGAAGTTAGCGCGGCCCTCGATGCGGCCGCCGCGCGCCCGGTGCTCAATCTGTCCAGCTTCAAAGAACCAGTGGTGATCGAATCGATCGAGCTGTTGCGGAAGGACCGCGAGCACTACCTGCGCGTTCGCTCGAAGGACGGCGCGGAAGGCATCTCGGTCGACAACGGCCGCGCCGGCATCCTGCACCCGATTCTGAATCGGCTCGTCGCTCCGTATTTTATCGGCAAGGATGCGCGCGACTTGGAGGAGCACCTGTTTGGCGTCTACCGCCAGGGAGACAATTACAAGTACCAGGGGCTGGCGCTGTGGTGCCCGGTGGCGATGGTCGAATTCGCGCTGCTCGACCTGCTGGGCCGGATCGCGGGCAAATCGATCGGCCAATTGATCGGCGGCGTTACGCGAACGAGCGTGCCGTTCTACGTCGCCAGCGGCCGCCGCGATACCACGCCGCAGCAGGAGATCGATTACCTGAAGAGCCTCGTTGAAAAAACAGGCGCGAAGGCGATCAAGTATCGCGTGGGCGGACGCATGAGCCGCAACCAGGACGCCTCGCCCGGCCGCACCGAAACGTTGATCCCGCTCACGCGCAAGGTGTTCGGCGACAAGATGGCCATCCACGCCGACTCGAACAGCTCTTACGACGCCCAGCACGCGATTCCGGTCGGCCGGATGCTGGAGGACATCAACGCCGTGTATTTCGAGGAGCCCTGCCCGTTCGACGACTTTGAAGACACCAAGCGCGTGACCGACGCACTGACGATCCCGATCGCGCTCGGTGAGCAGGAGTTCAGCCAAGCGCGGTTTCGCGCGGTGATTAGCCAGGGCGTGGCCGACATCGTGCAGCCCGATTTGTTTTACTACGGCGGGTTGATTCGCTCAGTCCGCGTGGCCCGCATGGCGGCGGTGCGCAACCTGCCCTGCACCGTGCACCTGTCCGGCGGATTCGGATTCGTGTACTCGCTGCATTACGCGGCCGCGGTGCCGAACATCGGCCCGTGGCAGGAGTACAAGCAAGGGGTCGAAACCTACGGCAAGTGGTTCGATCCGCCGCTCCAGATTGTCGACGGCGCACTGAGCGTGCCCACCGGTCCGGGCGTGGGAATTGTCGATCCGAAAGAAGTGTTGCGAGGCGCGGAGATTGTCAGCGATTAGAACTCTGTTCGATTTCTCGCGCCACTTGCAGCAGCCACATGTCCTCGCCGTGGGCGGCGACGAGCGACAATCCGACAGGCACGCCCGACACATCGGCCAGCGGCATCGACACTTGAGGCAGCCTCGCGATGCCGGCGATCGCAGTCAGCGACAGCGTTCGGCTGTAGAAATCGCCGTGCCGGTCGTGGCTGGCGGTGCCCTTGATGGGGGCGACGGTCGGCGCCGTGGGGATACACAACAGGTCGCGCGGACCGAGCGCCTGCCGCAGTTGCCGGCACAGGTGTTCGCGCTTTCGAACGGCATCGCCGACTTGAGTGCGATCCAATTGGCGGATGAGTTCGAAGCCGGCAGCCGCGGCCGGGCCAAATTTCGGGTGCGTCGCCGCAACCCATGGACCGAGGCAACTATCGACCTCGGCGCCGCGAAGCAGACGGAACGTATCGAGCCACGTCGACAAGTCGACCGCCTGGTCGGACTCGAGAAGCTCGCCGAGCGACGTTTCGCGCACGGCGAGCTCGAATACTTTGCGCAAGCGATCGACCGAGGCTTCGAGTGCCCTGGCAATCTCCGGATCGACCAATGCAAATGCCTCACTGACCAGATGAATAGTGATCGGCCGATCGGCGGACGGCCGTTCGCCGCCCAGCAGCACGCCCATCGCCCGCTGCAAGTGGTCGCTGCTGCGGGCCAGGATACCAACGGTGTCGAACGTGGGCGAAAACGGCATCACGCCGGCAACCGAGACAATGCCGTGCGTCGGCCGCATTCCCCACAGGCCGCAATAACTGGCCGGGATGCGGACCGATCCGCCCGTGTCGGTGCCGAGTGCGAAATCCGCCAGCCCGCAGGCCACCGCCGACGCCGAACCGCACGACGATCCACCGGGCACGCGATCGGGCGCGGCCGGGTTGAGCGGCGTGCCGTAGAAGAAGTTCTCGCCCAGCAGGCTGAAGGCGACTTCGTCGGTGATCGTTTTGCCTTCGCACGCGGCGCCGGCCGCCAGCAGCTCGTCGACGCACACGGCCGAGACGCGCGCCGGCGGATGGGTAGCCAGCCAATCGGGATTTCCGCAACCGGTGCGACGGCCGGCCACGTCGATGAGGTCCTTCACGGCGAACCGCAAGCCGGTCAGCGGCCCATCGCCGGTCGGCGGCAACGAGAATCGCTCAATGAATGCGCCGCTTTGTTCCGCGGTAACTGTGGGCATAGCAATTTGCTCAATCTTACACCGCGGATGGTCTGTCGTCCCTACGGAGCGCAGATTTTGTTGCCGCGCAAATTGATGAAAAGAATTCGCAAACGGTATCGGCCGGCTGTCTCCGGATCGGCGACATGCGGATTCCGCGCGGTTATACTCGACCGTGTACTACAGTGCCACAGCGTTTGCATTTTGTTGCCGGAGCCTGAGCCACATGCGGAGTTGCTTCCTTCGAAAACTTTGCTGGTCGATCGTGGTGTCGGCGTGTGGCGTTTGCTGCATGATGGGCGTGCCGACGGGGACCGCCCAAGTCGCGGCCGAGAAAAGTGCCGAGGCATTCGTGCTGTCTCGTTTACCGCCGAAGTCGCCGGAGGAGGCGCTCGAGAGCTTCGAGGTAGTAGACGGGTTTCGCATCGAGCAGGTCGCGGCCGAGCCGCTGGTCGTCGACCCGGTGGCGATGGCGTTCGATGAGCGCGGCCAACTCTATGTCGTCGAGATGTGCGACTATTCCGAACAAGACACGGAGCGGCTGGGCAAGGTCCGCGTGCTTACGGACGACGACGGCGACGGCCACTTCGATCGCAGTCGCGTGTTCGTCGACCGCCTGTCGTGGCCCACGGCGATCGCCTGCTACGACGGCGGCGTTTTCATCGGGGCGGCGCCCGATCTATTGTATTGTAAGGACACCGATGGCGACGGAGTCGGCGATGAGCAGAAGGTCGTGTTCACGGGCTTTGGTCGCGGCAATGTGCAAGGTCTCGTCAACAGCCTTCAATGGGGCCTCGATCATCGCATTTACGGCGCGACGAGCAGCTCGGGTGGCACAATCAGTCGTCCGGGCGTCGATTCGCCTCCGCTCAAACTGGGCGGCCGCGACTTCGCCTTCGATCCGAAGACGCTCGAGATCGAGGCCACCACGGGCGGCGGGCAACACGGCATGAGCTTCAACCGCTGGGGCGATCGGTTTGTGTGCCACAACAGCGATCACTTGCAGGCGATCGTGTTCGAGGAGCGGTATCTTGCGCGCAACCCCTTTCAGTCGGTCGCGTCGGCCCGCCGATCGATCGCGGCCGACGGGCCGCAGGCGACCGTTTATCGCATCAGCCCGGTCGAGGCGTGGCGGATCGCACGCACCAGGCTGCGCGTCGCCGGTTTGGCTTCCGGGCCGATCGAAGGCGGCGGCATGCCGGCCGGATATTTCACAAGCGCCACGGGCGTCACGATCTACGAGGGCGGACTGTGGAATGAACACGGCCCGGAATGGGCGATCGTCGCCGATGTGGGGAGCAATCTCATTCATCGCAAACGGTTGCACGTCGACGGCGTGACGTATCGCGGCGTGCGCGTCGACGAAAACACGGAATTCGTTCGCTCCAGCGATATCTGGTTCCGGCCAGTGCAGTTTGCGATCGGACCGGAGGGCGCGCTGTACGTGGCAGACATGTACCGCGAAACGATCGAGCACCCGGACAGCCTGCCGAAGGAACTCAAGCAACAACTCGATTTAACGAGCGGCCGCGACCGCGGGCGGATTTATCGAGTTGTTCCATCCGACTATCGTCAGAAGGCCCCCGCGCCGCTGGCCGGAGCGAGCGTCTCGAAGTTGGTCAAGACATTGGACGATGCAAACATTTGGCGGCGCATGACGGCGCTGCGGCTGCTCTATGAGCAGCAGGATCCGGCCGCGGCAAAGCTGCTTCGTGCGCAATTCGCTGCCTGCGAGCGACCGGAAGGCCGCATCGCGGTGCTGTACGCTCTGGACGGGTTGCATGCGCTCACGCCTGTCGTTGTTGCCGACGGAATACGAAGTCCGTATCCAGCCGTTACCCGCGCCGCGCTACGTCTCTCCGAGCCGATGTTGAAAACAACTCCGAAGCTGGTCGAGCAGGCGTTGCCCCTCTGGGGTGACGATGACCCTGGCACGCGATTTCAACTCGCATTGACTTTTGGCGAGTGTGACGACCTGCGCGTGGTGCCAGTTCTGGCTCGGTTGCTGATTGATCGGCGGAACAACGCAGACATTGTGAGTGCGGCGCTGACCTCCGTCGGCTCTTGCGCCGGTCCAGTGCTGCGCGAGATCCTTTCCATCGAAGCCTGGCCGAAGCTACCACACGGCCACTTCGTAGTGGAATCGCTGGTTCGTCAGATCATGCAGCAACAGCGCGAGGAAGACCTCGCCGTTCTGAAGGAGGCATTGGCCGACAAGGACGGACCGGCGTCCTCTGTGGGTCGAGTCGCTATCACGAGGGCGTTGGGGCGGACGCCGGCGGCGGCATTCACGCGCACGAGCTCTCCGCTGCTGAAGGAATTGCGTCGCGAGCAGGAATTGGGCGTGGCAAGAATCGTTGAGAGTGCGCGGCGTGATTTGCAACGAACCGATTTGCCGCTGGACGATCGGGTGTCGGCCATCGAGAATCTCGGCCTCGATTCATTTGGCAGACAGCGCGACGTGCTTGCACAACTCTTGCTGCCGCATGAGCCCGCGGCGATCCACGCGGCCGTCCTCAAAACCTGCGCCGGATTCGATTCGCCGGCCGTTGCCGACATGGTGCTGGCTCAATGGGAGCAATTTACGCCAAACGAACGAGCGCTGGCCACTGAACTCCTGCTGCGCCGCAAGGCGTGGGCACTGGCGCTGCTGAAGTATATGTCGACCGAGGGCGTTCCGCTTGGCACGCTCGACCCGAGTCATCTGACACAGCTCGTGAACTACCCGGCCGAGGATGTCAGCAACATGGCGCGAGCGCTGCGCGGCCAGGGCATTTCCGCCGATCGTCTGCAGGTGTTCCAGGATTACCGCGACGCGATCGCGGCCGATGGCGATCCGACCCGGGGCAAATTGGTGTTTCAGAAGAACTGCGCCTCGTGCCACGAGCTGGCCGGCAACGGCGCCGCCGTGGGACCAAACCTGGCGGCGATGGTCAATCGGGGCCGCGAGTCGCTGCTGTTCAATGTGCTGGTGCCGAATGGCGAGGTCGATCCCAAGAATTTTGAGTATGTGCTGTTAACTGCCGACGGCCAGTTCGTGACAGGCATTGTCGCCGGCGAATCGTCGACCGCGGTGACCCTCCGCGGACCGGACAACAAGGCCACCACTGTGTTGCGAGTCGACATCGACGAAATGCGCAACACGGGCAAATCGCTCATGCCGGAAGGATTTGAAAAACTGATCGACCGGCGCGCGATGGCGGACTTGCTGGCGTATTTGGAGCAGGCCGCCGCGACAAGAGGGCAATCACGATGAATCGCCTCAATACCTTGAATCGCCGGGGACGGCTCGCAATCACGGGCGTTCTGCTGCTGATGGCAGCGCTCGCGGCCGACGTCAGCCTGGCCGTGAATCTCCGCGTGGCGACCTTCAAGCTAGACGTCACGCCGCCGGTGGGCTCGCCGTTGTGCGACGCGCTCGTGCCGCCGGCCACCGGCGTGAACGATCCGCTCTCGGCCCGCAGCATCATCCTGCAGGCCGACGATCAGAAGCCGGTCGTGTTGGTGGCCGTCGACTGGGTCGGCATCGGTAACGATGGTCTCGAGCAATGGCGGGACGCGATTGCCGCGGCCTGCCACACGACGCGCGATCGTGTTGCCGTGCATTGCCTGCATCAGCACGATGCGCCGGGCTGCGACTTCCTGGCGGAGCGGATTGCCGCGGAGGCCGGTCTGGCGGGCGGACTGTTTCCCGTGGAGTACACGCGCGAAGCCATCAGGAACGCGGCCGCCGCGGCCGGCGACGCCATGTCGCGCTTGGAGCCGGTGACGCACGTCGGCTACGGTCGCGGCACCGTGGAGAAGGTTGCCTCGAACCGTCGTATCCTGGGCCCCGACGGCAAGGTGAAATACAACCGGACGACCGCCACCGGGAGTGCCGAAGTCCGCGCGTTTCCCGAGGGGACGATCGACCCGGTGATGCGGCTCGTGAGCTTCTGGAACGGCGACCGCCCGCTCGTCGTCATCTCGTACTACGCGACGCATCCGCAGAGCTACTACCGGACCGGCAGGATCAGCGCCGACTATCCCGGCATGGCCCGCGACGAGCGCGAGGCGGCCGAGGGCGCGGAGCTGCACATCCACTTCAACGGCGCGGGCGGAAATGTCGGGGCAGGCAAGTACAACGATGGCTCTCCGGAAAACCGTCCCATCCTGGCCGGCCGCGTGGCCGACGGCATGAAGCAGGCGTGGGACGACACCCAGAAGGCCGCTGTGGCCGACCTGGCGTTCGATTGGGCGACCGTCGGTGTGACGCTGCCGGTGGCCGATTGGTACGACGAAGCGGAACGAATCGCGACGTTGCACGACGATACGCAACCCACGTTGGCTCGCCTCAAAGCGGCGCGCGAACTGGCCTGGGCCCAGCGCTCGAAGGACGAGCACGTCATTACCGTCGCCCGCCTGCGGCTGGGGCCGATCGACATTCTGCACGCGCCGGGCGAGCTGTTCGTCGAGTACCAACTGGCGGCCCAGAGGATGCGTCCGGAATCGTTCGTCTGCATGGCCGCGTACGGCGACTACGGCCCGGGTTACATCGGCACCGCCGAGGCCTACGCGCAAGGCGGTTACGAAACGGGGATCGAGTCGCGGGCGTCGCGCGTCAGTGCGCGGGCCGAGCAAATCCTCCTCGGCGCGTTTCAAAAGTTGCTGCAATAGCGGCTGAATATTTTGGAGCCGGCGAACTCACGACGTCGCCAGTGGAAAGGCGCTCTGCTGACCGTCTGCGTCGCGTGAAAGTCGCGCCGCCGTCACCTGCGGGTCATGTGCGAACAGGGCGATGCGACGATGATCCGCGATGTCGTTCAGGATGACCGACTTTTTGCGCCGAACTGCGAGGGGAAACTGGTCGTAGGCCAGCGTCCAGAATGTCGGCAGGTGAGCGGCCGTGGGACAGATGTCGGCGAGGTAGACGGCTGAGTCATCGGCTGATTCGATATGGACGATCTGATGACCGCGGGTGTGTCCGCCGGTGAGCTCGGTGGTGACGCCCGGAGCGATCGCCGCATCGCCGTCAACGAGTTCCAGGAGACCGGCCGGTTCGAGGGGCGCGAAATCGTCGCGATGGTACGACCCGGCCAGTTCCGGAAGGTCGCCCATGGCATCGGCCCATTCGGTTCCCTGAACGATGTGCCGAGCTCGCGGGAACGTTGGGCGGAGGCGGCCTTCCGCGTCGCGGAAGGTGGCGCCGCCCGCGTGGTCGAAATGCAGATGGGTCAGGATCACCCAGTCGATTTCGCCCGGCGTGACGCCTGCGGCTGCGAGGTTTCGCACTAGGGGCGCTCCCTGTTCCAGCGCATGGCGCTCGCGAAACTTTGCCGTCGACTTGCCGCCGTAGCCGGTGTCGACCAGTCCCAGCGAATCGGGCGTGCGGACGAGAACGCAGTTGGTGTCGAGCCGGATGCGATGCTGATCGTCGGGCGGCGACTTGCGCTCCCACAGCACGCGCGGGATGACGCCGAACATGTTGCCGCCGTCGATTCGCAGTTGCCCGCCGCTCACGATGGTGAGCCGGATGGGGCCGATGGAAATGGGTGCGTTCATCGCGGCGGTTCTCGCTCGACGAGCATCGCGACGGCGTTGCCGCCGCCGAGGCAAAGCGCAGCGATGCCGAATCGGCCGTCGCGGCTTTCCAGTGCGTGCAGCAGCGTCACCAGTACGCGTGCTCCGCTGGCGCCGATGGGATGACCGAGCGCGATCGCTCCGCCGTGGACGTTTACGCGATCGGGTGGGAGCCGAAGCTCGCGCATGCAGGCCAGCATTTGCACCGCGAACGCTTCGTTGATTTCGAACAGGTCGATTTCGTCGAGCGAGCGATCGGCTTTGGCAAGGACGCGACGGATGGCTTCGACGGGCGTGGTGAACAGGTCCTGCGGTTCGGCGCCGGATGTGGCTGACGTGACGATTCGCGCGAGGGGCCGCTTACCAGAACGTGCCGCGGCCGCTTCCGAGCCGACGACGACCGCCGCGGCGCCGTCGCTGATCATCGACGAATTGCCGGCCGTGACGGTGCCCGCCTCCCCGAATACCGGCGTCAATAGCGCGAGTCGCTCGAGACTTGTGTCGCTGCGCGGACCTTCATCCTGCGTAACGAGCGATTCGCCGGATCCACGCCGCACGGGGACCGCAATCGTCTCCGCGGCGAATACGCCGGCTTCGGCGGCCGCGACCGCTCGGCGATGACTATCAAGGGCGAACCGGTCCTGCTCGTCGCGCGAAACGCCGGCCTGCCGGGCGAGTGCGTCGGCGATCTCGCCCATCGATTTCTGGTTGAACGGGCACGTCAGACCGTCGTGCATCAGCGAATCGACGAGCTGGCGATCGCCCAGCGCGGGCGCATCGCGGGGCAGCACCCAGCCGGCCTGGCTCATGCTTTCCATCCCGCCGGCGACGACCAGGTCGACATCCCCGCAGCGGATGCCCTGCGCTGCGAGCATCACGGCTTTCAACCCCGATCCACAAACCTTGTTGACTGTTAGCGCTGCAACCGAGGGCGGCAGTCCGGCACGCAGCGCGGCCTGTCGCGCGGGCGCCTGACCGACGCCGGCTGAGAGCACGTTGCCGAGGATCGCCTCGTCGATGTCGGACGGCTTGACACCGGCCCGAGCCACGGCTTCGCGCACTGCGATGGCGCCGAGATCGGTGACCGCGAGCGACGAGAGCGAGCCTCGAAACTTGCCGATCGGTGTGCGACAGGCGGAAAGTAGAAAGGCGTCCGGCATGGAATAATTCCTAATCGTGGAGCGACCGGCTGACGGGACGCGGCATCAAAATTATATGCAACAAGACTGGCTACAACGAAGATGGTGTTGGTGACATTCGTTGGATTCCGTTATACACATAGGCGAATTCGGCGTAGAATTGTGATAATCGTGAGAGGCGGGAACTTTTCTATGGCCACGCTCAAGGCTCCTCACAGTCCTGCGGTTCCCTGGGTCGACGGTCTGACGATCGGCCAAGCGCTACGGGAAACGGCCGGGCGGCATCCGCAGGGGGATGCGCTCGACTTCTGCAATCCGCCGGTGAAGATGACGTGGGGCGAGTTCGATGCGGCAGTCGACCGCGTCAGCCGCGCGCTACTGGCGCTGGGGTTTGGGCCGGGAGACCACTTTGGCGTCTGGGCGACGAATGTGCCGGAGTGGGTTCTGCTCCAGTTTGCCACGGCGCGGATTGGCGTGGTGCTGGTCAACATCAATCCCGCGTACCGGACAGGCGAACTGAAATACGCACTTCGCCAGTCAGACGTCCGCGGGCTGGCGCTCGTCGATGCGTTCAAGACGTCGAACTATTTCGGGATGCTCCACGAAGCCAGTCCGGATCTCGCGGCAGCCACTCCCGGCGAACTGCGGAGTGAGACGTTTCCCAAATTGCAGTGGGTTGTGTCGCTCCGCGGCGAGCGGTTGCCAGGCGCGCTGACCTGGGATGAGCTGCTGGCTCGGGCGGATGATGTGCCGCACAGCCGGCTCGACGAGGTGGCTGCCGGATTGAGTCCGCGCGATCCGATCAACATTCAGTACACGTCCGGCACCACCGGTTGCCCAAAAGGGGCCATGCTTTCGCATCGCAACATCCTGCTCAACGCGTTCTACGCGGGCGAGAATCAACGCCTCAATCACACGGACCGCGTCTGCCTGCCTGTGCCGCTGTACCACTGCTTCGGCTGCGTCTTGGGAACGCTTTGTTGCGTGGCGCATGGGGCCGCCATGGTGTTCCCGGCGGAGGGCTTTCAGCCCGGCGCCACATTGGCGGCGATCGAACAGGAGCGGTGCACGGCAGTGTACGGCGTGCCCACGATGTTCATCGCCATGTTCGAGCACGAGGACTACTCGCGGCGCGATCTGTCGTCGTTGCGGACGGGGATTATGGCCGGCAGCCCGTGCCCGATCGAGACGATGAAGCGCGTCACGCAGGAAATGGGCGCCCGCGAAATCACGATCGGCTACGGCCAGACAGAAGCATCGCCGCTGATCACGCAGACCCGCACCGACGACCCGATCGAGCTCCGCGTGGGCACGGTCGGGCGGCCACTGCCGGGCTTCGAAGCGAAGATTGTGGACGTCGAGACGGGCAAGGATTTGGGCGACGGCCAGCCGGGCGAATTCTGCGGACGCGGGCACGGCGTGATGATCGGCTACTACAACATGCCCGACAAGACGGCAGAAGTGATCGACGCCGACGGCTGGCTGCACACGGGCGACCTGGGCCTGCGCGAATCGAACGGCTATTACCGCATCACTGGGCGGCTGCGCGACATGATAATTCGCGGCGGCGAAAACATTTATCCGCGCGAAGTCGAAGAACGGCTGTACCAGCATCCGGCCGTCGTGGAAGTGCAGGTTGTGGGCATTCCGGATCGGCGTTTGGGTGAGGAAGTGCTGGCGTGGGTCAAGCTGAAGAATGGCCACCAGGCGACGGAGAGCGAACTGCGTGATTTTTGCCGCGAGTCGCTCGCGCATTTCAAGACACCGCGCTACTGGAAGTTCGTCGATAGCTTCCCGACGACCGTCACGGGGAAGATTCAAAAGTACAAAATTCGAGAACAGGCGATTGAGGAACTTGGATTGCAGGACGTCGCGAAGATTGAGACGGCGTGATTGGGTGAGTGAGTAGGTGAGTAAGTGAGTAGGTGAGTGGGTGGCGGAGCTGACACTGATTGGCGGGCGTATGCTCTCTATTGAGTACCGAGTACTGAGTACTCAGGAACGAGAGGTTATTCTCCATGAAAATTGATGCGTGCGCTATTTTGGTGACCGGTGGCAGCTCCGGGCTGGGAGCGGCGTGCGTGGCGATGCTTGCTCGACGCGGCGCAGGTGTCATCGTTGCCGACATGGTCGCGCCGCGCGGCGACGCATTTGAGGACTTCGCCGATCGCGTGTTGTTCGCACCGACCGATGTTACCAGTGAAACCGCAGTTCGCGCGGTCATTTCGGCTGGTGAGGAGCGATTCGGACCTCTGCGTGGTGTGGTCGTGTGTGCGGGAGTGCTCGGTGTCGAACGAGTTTTGGGGCGAGACGGTGCTGCGTCGTTGGAAGCGTTTCGGCGCGTCATCGACGTCAATCTGACCGGGACGTTTAACACGGTTCGATTGGCGGCGGAAGCAATCGCACGGGCCGAACCGCAGGAGGATGGCCTCCGCGGCGTCGTGGTAATGACTTCCTCCATCTCGGCGTTCGAGGGTCAGATCGGCCAGGCGGCGTATGCCGCGTCCAAAGGCGGAGTTGCCTCGCTTACGTTGCCGCTGGCTCGCGAGCTGGGGCAGCACGGCATTCGTGTCGTGTCGATCGCCCCTGGCATCTTCAACACGCCCATGATGCAAACCGCTCCCGAAAAGGTGCGGCAGTCGCTCAGCGAGCAGATCCCATTTCCACACCGGCTGGGGGAAGCCGACGAATTCGCGTCGCTGGTGTGTCACGTCTTCGAGAACAACATGCTCAATGGGTGCGTGCTGCGTTTGGACGGGGCGCTGCGCATGGGTCCGAAGTAGGCCGACTCGCCGAGACTGGACTAGGCAAGATGTGCCGCGTTTCGCAGCAGTTGATCGTCGTTGGCGCCCATCTCGCGCAGGCATGTTTCAGCCCGCCGTAATGAGTCCGCGACCAAGAGCCGCGCCACGGCGTCGTGAGTGTGATCGTTGCGCGCCAGGTCGTTGTCCCAGCGACTGAGCGCGCAGGCGGCGGCGAATATCTCCATCGCCACCCAGGCAATCCGCTCCTGCACTAGCTGCCGTTCCAGGATTTCCTCGCGGTGACGAATCAGCGTGTGTTGGACTGTTGTGCCGAGGCGGCGGATCAATCGCCCGAGTTGCCGTGCGGCGGGTTTCAGTTCGGGCGATTGAACTGGCACGGTTGGCGAGCTAAACCGCAAGCGGAGGCTATCGGATACAAAGCGGCCGACTGGGCTGAATGCAGCCCAGGGGCGCTTGAGCGCGTCGGCCACTTCCTTGAGGCGCAGCCCCGGGCCGCGCATTCCCATCAGGCCGATAAACGACAAGAGCGCTTCGTTCGCCCCCTCGCCGATCTGGTTGATGCGGTGATCGCGGAGCATGCGTTCGAGGGGACGATCGGTGAAGTAGGCCGCGCCGCCGTGAATCTGGAACGCGTCGTTGACGATCAGCCACAGTCGCTCAGTGCTCCAGACCTTAAGCATCGCGGTCTCGAGCATGTAGTCCTCCAGGCCGCGGTCGATCAGGCCGGCGGTGACGGTCGTCATCGCCTCCATCGCATAGGTCCAGGCGGCCATGAGGGCGAGTTTCTTTTCGACCAGCTCGAACTCGGCGAGTGTGCGGCCGAACTGACGGCGGGTGTGCGCGTGTTCCGAGGCGAGTCGCAAGCAAGTCTTGGCCCCGCCGGTGCAGCACGCGCCGAACGTTGTGCGGCCGAAGTCGAGCACGGTGAGCGCTACTTTCAAGCCCTTGCCGGGCGGTCCAAGGACGTTCTCGCGAGGCACCTGCATGTTGTGGAACGCGAGTCGCGCCGTGGCCGTGCCGCGGACGCCCAATTTTTCCATCCGCGACTCGACGACCTCGAATCCAGGCATGTCGGGCGTGACGATAAACGCGGTAATGGCGGTCGCGTCGCGGCCTGCCACGGGCGTGCGGGCCATGACCGTGAGCACGTCGGCGATCGCCCCGTTGGTGATGTATCGCTTTTCGCCGTTCAGCACAAAGCCGGTACCGTCCGCGGACGGCGTGGCCAACGTCTGCACGTTGCCCGCATCGGAACCGGCCTCCGGTTCGGTGAGCGCGAACGCGGCCAGTTTGCGGCCGCTGACCAGGTCTGGCAGCCATTTCCGCTTCTGCTGGTCGGTGCCAAACAGCATCAGGGCCCGCATGCCGATCGAATGGTGGGCGTTGACGAAGATCGCCGTCGAGCTGCACCGCGAGCCGATCACTTCCAGCAGGCGGCAGTAACTCATCTGCGAGAACCCGCGGCCGCCGAACTCGGTCGGCGCCGTCATGCCGAGCACGCCCAGGTCGGCCAGACCGTCGATGACGTCGCGTGGAATGTCGGCCTCGCGATCGATCCGCTCCGGGTCGAGATGCTGGTCGCAGAAGCGTTCGAGTTGGGTAACCGCCTGTTCCACTTCCTCCCGTTGGTCATTCGGGAGTTTTGGATAGGGGAACACCCAATCGGCCACGAACCGGCCCTCGAATAACCCCTTCGCCACGCCCGATTTTTGCGGCAGCGACGCCAGTACTTCCTCGGCCTGGCGCACTTGCGCCTCGCGCTGCGCGACGCGGTTCGGTTGTTCGATGGTGGTACTCATGGGAAGAACCGATTCACCAATTTGGCTCCCGTTTTTCGGCGAATGCCGTCAGCCCTTCGAGGGCTTCGTCACTGTGTCGGGCAGCGAGATGCGTCTCGACGAGGTTCGGGCCGGCGTGTTCGCCTGTTTGCTGATATATTGAATTGAGCAGCGCCTTGGTTTGCCGGACCGTTTGCGGGCCACCCGCAACAATGGATCGTGCGATACTCAACGCGTCGTCCAGCAACCGCTCCGCCGGCACCACTCGCTGCACGATTCCGACTTCCTGGGCGCGAGCCGCGTCGATCGGTTCGCCGACCAGGAACAGCTCGCGGAGATCGCCTTCGCGGACCCTGTGCAATAATACGTTACAAATGAGGGCTGGCAGCAGCCCGCGGCGAACCTCGGGAAAACCGATCTTCGCGTCGGCTGCGGCGATCACAATGTCACAGGCGGCCACAAGTCCAGCGCCGCCAGCAAATGCGCCGCCTTGGACGGCGGCAATCATGACGAGCGGAGTGGTCCGCAATACATCGAGCGCACGCGAAACGGCCGCCGCCGATCGTTCCACCAGCGAACTGTCGGCCGCTTCGCGCAAATCGAGTCCGGATGAAAACACAGGGCCGGCGCCGCGGAGGATCACTACGCGGTTCGCTGAATCGCTCGCCAGCATTTCGATCTCGACGCAAAGCTGCTCAAGTAAACCAATGCTGAGCGCGTTTCGTCGCTCCGGCCGGTTCAGCGTTACCGACACGATTCCGCGTTCAAGTGTTTCCACCAGCACCAGGTCGGACATGGCGGTCGCTCCTCCGTGTGTCACTTCCCAGTAATCTTACGCACGGCGTCCTCGGGAAGTTTCATTTCCAGGAGTAATTGGCCGAGCGATTTGCCTTGGGCGTCGGTCCGCAGGCTCCGTCGCAGCACTCCTCGAAGCACAAAATTCAGGGCACCGAGATCCGGCAGCTCGAATCGTTCGACGGATTCAATTCCTAGTGGGGAAAGGAACGTGGACACACGGTCGGCCGAAAGCCAGGCGCGCAGAAACTCCCACGCTTCCCGGTTGCGGGCGATCACACCGACGTTGGCACTAGAACCTTTGTCGCCGCTGCGGGCGCAGGCAATGTCATAGAGGCGCGACGGCCTTTCGGAGCCGCCCAAACGCGTATCATTGGAATGCACATTTTGAACCGCAGACGGGCGTACGATTTCACCGTGAATAGTGACAGGTGTCGCAGACTTTGCAGTGTCCGCAGTCGAAAACACTTCAACGTGCGGTGCAACCGCGTCGCGGTCGATCAGGCACGGCCAGTAGCGGAACACAGGATGAACGCGGGGGCGGCCTTCGGCGTAACCGGTTGTTCCCTGCGGGCCGGCTGTAATGTAGGGCATCAACTCTCGCGCGAAGCGCTCGGCGGCGTCGCGTGAGTCCGTTTCGACGGCGACGCGAAGCACAGTTTCTCGAAAACCAGAATCGTCGTTCCGCGGCCCGATTATTCCGCCAACAGCATCGCCGCTGCCAAGACACTCGATGATACTATCGCGCAACTCGAAACCGGCGTCGCGAACGCGCTCGAGGACCAGTTCGCCGCAGCGGTGGGCCTTCGCGACCACATCTCGCCCGATAATCGTCAGCGTTCCCGCCGACCGGAAGCCGTCGCGAAAGGTGGCACTGACTTTATATGTACCGGGGCGCAACTTGCCGGTCGCACCGCTTATTCGCACGCGATCGTGGCCGAGATCGTCCACAGACAACGTGAGAAACGATACCGAAACGTCGGGGCTGAGATAATTTTCCGGGTCGCCGATTTCGTAGACAAGCTGTTCCTTCACCGTCATCGCCGTGACACGGCCGCCGGTGCCGCGCGGTTTGGTGACGATGCAACCGCCGTCCTCGGCAACTTCGACGATGGGAAACCCGATGTGCACGGGGTCGGGCACATTGAGCCAGTCGGTGCTGATGCCACCGGTGACCTGCGTGCCGCATTCGATGAGATGGCCGGCCACGGTTGCCCCGGCCAAGCGGTCGAGGTCGTATTCGACCCAACCGAAGTGGTGGATGCAGGCGGCGAGCACGAGCGATGGATCGGCGACGCGGCCGGTGATGACGATGTCGGCGCCGGAGGCCAGTGCCTCGACAATCGGCTCGGCACCAAGATAGGCATTGGCGGTCATGAGTCGATCGGCGACTTCGCCGATTGCGGCGCCAGTATCGAGATTGCGGAATTCCTGGGATGCAGGCGCTGCAGCAGCGGCCCGAACCTTTTCCAACACGTCATCACCCGAAACGATCCCAATCTTGAGTGAGCGGCAACCGGTTTCCTCGAGTGCTGCCTTGCACACCTCGGCACAGCCGCGCGGGTTCAGGCCGCCGGCGTTTGCAATGACTCGGCAGCGTCCGCCCGACGACCAGTACGGCGCGAGCGAGCGGACCACATCGACAAAGTCGCGGGCAAAGCCGGCCGCAGGATCACGCTCGCGCTGCAGCGCCAGGATCGACATCGAGACCTCGGCCAGATAATCGAGCGTGAGATAATCGAGGTCCGGCTCGTGCGCGAGCATCTCCGCCGCTGCGTCGGAACGGTCGCCCCAGAATGCTTGAGCGTTCCCGATTCGAACGGATTTCGTCATCGGTCGGACCTCATACCTGCAACACGCCCGTCCGGAAGCTGCCTTCAACGGTCGCCGGCAGCAGGTCGAGCGCGGTTCGCAGCCAGAGCCGCGTTTCGTGCGGGCGAATGATGGCGTCGACCCAGCCGCGAGCCGCGCCGTAGCGGATGTCGGTCTGCTCTTCGTAACGCACGTGGATCGACTGTCGCAGCTCGTCGATTTCGCCTTCGGTGAGCTTTCGGCCGGCGCGCTGGGCGTCGCGCAGCTGCAAGGCGAGCAGCGTTTCGGCCGCCTGGTCGGCCCCCATCACGGCGTACTTCGCCGACGGCCAGGCGAGAATGAGCACCGGGTCGTACGCCTTGCCACACAGTGCATAGTTGCCGGCGCCGAACGATCCGCCGATGACGACCGTCAGCTTGGGCACGATGGAATTGCTGACGGCGTTCACAAGTTTCGCACCTGCTCGAATGATGCCGGCCTGCTCGGCCTGCTTGCCGACCATAAAGCCCTGAACGTCCTGCAGAAACACGAGCGGCACGCGCGTTTGATTGCAGTCCATGACGAAGCGGGCGGCCTTGTCGGCCGCGTCGGGGTAGATCACGCCGCCGATCTGCAGCTCGCCGCAGGCCGACCGCGTGCGGTGCTTCTGGTTTGCGACGATGCCGACCGGATGGCCGCCGATTTTGGCGAGCGCCGCGATCAGCGACTGGCCGAACTCGGCTTTGTACTCTTGCAACGAATCGTGATCGACCAGGCACGCCAGCACGTCGCGCACGTCGTATTCGCCGCGCCCGTCGGCGGGAACGAGATCGTAGAGGCGATCGGCGGAATCGGGTGTCGGGTGCTGGGTGTCAGGAGTCGGTACTGATTGCCTGACACCTGACACCCGACACCTGACACCTTCTTCATCCGGCAGCAATTCGACCAGCGAACGCAGCCGCTTGAGACACGACGGGTCGTCCGGCTCATGAAAATCGACGGTGCCACTGATCGCCGCGTGCATTGCGGCCCCGCCCAGCTCTTCCGGATCGACCGTCTGCCCGATCGCGGCCTTGACCAGCGCCGGGCCGGCCAGGCAAAGCTGGCTGCCGTCCGTCATCAGCAGCTTGTCGCACAGCACGGGGAGGTACGCTCCGCCGGCGATGCAGTTGCCCATCACGGCCGCGTACTGCGGGATACCGGCGGCCGACAGCACCGCGTTGTTGCGAAAGATGCGGCCAAAGTCGTCTTCGTCGGGAAAGATTTCGTCCTGCAGCGGCAAGAACACGCCCGCGGAGTCGACAAGATAGATCAGCGGCAGACGAAATTGAGACGCAATTCGCTGGGCACGCAGCAGCTTCTTGACCGATTGCGGAAACATGGCACCGGCTTTGACCGTCGCATCGCTCGCCGCAATCAAACAGGGTCGACCGCTGACCCAGCCGATACCGGTCACGATGCCGGCGGCCGGCACGTCGCCCCAATCGGGATACATCCGGTAGGCCGCCCAGAGGCCCAGCTCGAAGAACGGCCGGCCTTCATCCAGGAGCAGCGCGAGCCGTTCACGCACGGGCAGGCGCCCATGCCGGCGCTGCCGCTGCTGCCCATCCGCGCCGCCGCCCAGCCGCAGAGTTTCCTCCTCGCGGCCCAGTTCGTCGGTGATGTTACGGAGTGATGGCATGGGGTGGTTGAGTAAGTGAGTAAGTGAGTAGGTGAGTAAGTGACTTACTCATCTATTCACGATCACTTTCTGTGCGATGAAACGGCACAACTCTTTGAGACCTTCTTCCTGCGCGACGGATGTTTTCACGACCGGAATGGCCGGCCCAGCGGTCGTCTGCAACTGCTGCTTCACGTCGGCGACAGTTTGATCGGCGCCGGTTAGATCGGTTTTGTTGATCACGACGATGTCGGCGATTTCCAGAATCCCGGCTTTTTCCCACTGCAATTCGTCACCCGTGTGCGGCTGCAGCACGAGCACCACGATGTCGGCCACAGAGCGGACGGCGATGTCGCCCTGACCGGCACCGACGGTTTCGACGAAGATGCGGTCGAACCCGAACGCCTTCATCACGCACAGCATCAAGTCGATATTCGGTGCGATGCCCTGATGTCCGGAGCCGGTGGCCAGGCTGCGGATGAAAATTCGCTCCGACGCTGAGATCCCGGCGATACGACAGCGGTCGCCGAGCAGCGCGCCGCCGGTAATCGGACTCTCTGGATCACAGGCGAGCACGCCGACACGCTCGCCGCGCTCGGCAAAGTACATCGCCAGGACTCCCAGCAGGCTGCTCTTTCCGACACCACCGCTGCCGGTCAGGGCGATGACGGGTGCGGAGCCCATTGAGACGTTTTGGAGAGCGGCGGCCAAGGTCTCGCCCTCGTCCGCGGCCGCCAGCGACAGTAGCCGAGCGAGCGCAACGCGATTCCCCAGCCCCAGCTGGCGGACGAGCATCGGAATGTCGCTGGCTTTCCGGACCGCTGGCATCATGTGGACCAATCTATCGCAGACAGGTAAACCAGTGATAGATGAATCATGTGGGAGTACTGAGTACAAGGCATGTTCACCGACTTGACCGATTCCGCTCGCCTACTTACCCGCGGGCACGCGGGACAGGAACTTGACGATTGTCTCCATCGAAACGCCCGAACCAAAGCACGCGTCGACGCCCAATTCCTTGAGTTTCGCTTGATCGGCCGGCGAGATAATGCCGCCGACGATCACGCCGACGTGGGTAAGTTCGCGCTGGCGCAGCGCTGCGAGCAACTGCGGGATCAGCGTCATGTGGGCGCCGTTGAGGATGCTGATGCCCAACCAGTCGACGTCCTCGTCCTGAACGGCCTGGGCGACCGACTCCACTTTTTGCCAGAGCCCACTGTAGATCACGTGGAATCCGGCGTCACGCAGGGAGCGGGCGACCACTTTGATTCCCCGGTCGTGGCCATCGAGGCCGACTTTGGCAAGCAATACGCGTTGTGGCATGGTTCGTTCGTTCATCGTCCACCTCACCACGAGGCCGACGGCCGAAATCGCCCAAAAACGTCGGCGAGCGCATCCATGCATTCCTGCACCGTGACTCGATGATCGGCCGCGTCCAACAATGCCGGCAGGACGTTCTCGCCCGCTTGCGCGGCCTTCCGCAAGTGATCGAGCGAACGGGCGACATCTACCGAGTTGCGGTCGCGCTTGATTTTTCGCAGCGATTCGACTTGTGCCGCTTCCATGGTTGGGTCGACTTCCATTACCGGAATGGATTCCTGTTCCGGCTGCTGGAACGCATTCACGCCGACGACCAACTTTTCTCCGCTGTCGATCGCCCGTTGCTGGGCGAACGCGGCGTCGGCGATTTGACGGCGGAAGTAGCCGTTCTCGACCGCCGCGATCATGCCGCCCTGCTCGTCGATCGCACGGAAAAAGGCGCGGGCGTCGTCCCTCATCCGCTTGGTGAAATTCTCGACGAAGTAGCTTCCGCCCAGCGGGTCGACCGTATTTGTCACGCCGGTTTCGTAAGCCAGCACCTGTTGGGTCCGCAAGGCCAGAGTCACCGCGTGCTCGCTCGGCAGTGCCAACGTTTCGTCCATCGAATTCGTGTGCAGCGACTGGCAACCGCCCAGCACAGCCGCCAGCGCCTGATAGGCCACGCGCACCAAGTTCACTTGCGGCTGCTGCGCCTGCAACGAGCAACCGGCCGTTTGGGCGTGAAACCGCAGCTTCCACGAGGCCTCGGACTTCGCCCCGTACTCGTCGCGCATCCATTCGGCCCACAGCGACCGGGCGGCGCGGTATTTCGCGACTTCCTCGAACAGGTCGTTGTGCGCGTTGAAGAAAAAGCTCAGCCGCGGCGCGAATTCGTCGATGTCCAGGCCGCGTGCGAGGCATTGCTCGACATAGTGTCGGCCGTCGGCCAGCGTGAATGCCAGCTCCTGGGCCGCAGTCGAGCCGGCTTCGCGAATGTGGTAGCCGCTGATCGAAACGGTGTTCCATTTCGGCACGTGCTCGGTGCAGAATTCGATCAAATCGACGACGAGACCCACGGACGGCTGGGGCGGAAACACCACCTCGTTCTGCGCGTGAAACTCCTTGAGGATGTCGTTTTGGATGGTCCCCTGCAGCTTGCGCCAATCGAACCCCCGACTGCGAGCGGCGGCCAGGTAGAACGCCATGATGACGATCGCCGGCGCGTTGATCGTCATCGATACTGACACGCGCTCCAGATCGATCTGGCCAAACAACGCGAGCATGTCGTCGACGGTGTCGACCGCCACGCCGAGCCGTCCGGCTTCGCCCACCGAGCGCGGATCGTCGCTATCGAGCCCCATCAACGTCGGCAGATCGAACGCCGTGCTCAGCCCCGTCTGACCCTGCTCGAGCAGAAAGCGAAACCGGCGATTCGTGTCGGCCGGCCTACCGAATCCGGCGAACTGCCGCATCGTCCACAGCCTGTCGCGGTACATCGACTCGTGGATGCCGCGCGTGTAGGGAAATTGGCCGGGCAGGCCAAGCTCGCGCCGCGGGTCGAAACCAGCCATGTCCGCGGCCGTGTAGACGACATTGACGGGAACACCGCTCACCGTCGTTTTGGAAGATCGATGATCCAAAGTGATGCTCTTCATGGCAAATCCCACAGCTCATTTTTTCTGCAGGCTTCAATAATTATACGTCGTAGTATCGGTTTAGGATCGAAGCGGCGACCGATCGGCAAACTGGCAAAGATGGGAATGACGCTTCTGCGGCCGAGCCAGACGACGCGGTCGACAGAGTTCGTTCCGAAATTGCGCCCCTAGTAGTATTCGAACCACGCCCTGCTATGGTAATGGGCGTTGCCGCCCTAAATGTCACTCCTTCCACCGCACCACGCACCGACAGGAGTCCATCGCCATGGCCATCAGTCTTGCACGTCTGGAAACAGCCGCCAATCGTTTCGAGAACTACGTCACTAAGTTGGAAGCCGCCGACCCGGAGAAGGTTCGTGCCGAGCAAGTCAGAGTGGCGCGGCGCCACCGCGAGCAATTCTTGCCCGCGGCCGAAAAGTTCCAACAGCTGCGCAGCGTGGCGGCCGCTGCACCACCGACAGTAACCGCCGCCGCGGTACCGCCCGCGACGGAGCCCGTAGTATTGACCGCAGGCGGCGTCATCCCGGAGATCATCCAGCGCGATAACGACCTGCGACCAGTCCGCTACCTGCAAATCGCGCAATTGGCTTCGCGTTCCGTGGGGCGAGTTCGAGTGGTCGACTCCGCGGGCGACGACGAAGGCGACGGCACTGGATTCCTGGTAGCCCCCGGGTTGCTAATGACGAATTGGCACGTGCTCAAGACGCGCGAGCTGGCCGGGGCCTGTTCTGTTATTTTCGACGACGAGGATGGCCTCAACGGCGACCCGAAAGAGATGAAGACCTACCGTTTTCAGCCGGACCGGCTGTATGTCAGTGACGAAATGCTCGACTACGCGATCGTCGAAGTGTCGCCCCGCACAAGCTCCGGCACACCCCTCTCCCAATTCGGCTATTTGCGTTTATTCGAGCAAACCGGCAAGCTCGATCCGACGCAGCGGCAGGCGGCAAACATCGTTCAGCACCCGGGCGGCGGGCCGAAAAAAATCGCCGTCCGCGACAATTACTTTCTGCAGGTCCTGCCCGACACTGTCGACCCGGCCAAGGAAGTCAGCTCGTTATTCTATGGCACGGATACGCTGAAAGGCTCGTCGGGCGCGCCGGTGTGCAGCGACCAATGGTACGTCGTTGCCCTTCATCGCGGCGGCGTGCCGAAGACCACCGAGATTGGCGGCCGTCGCGTGGCGGTTCGTCACGATGGAACGCCCGCTCGTCCCAACGATCCGCCCGATGTGGTCGATTACATCACCAACGAAGGCACGCGCGTCAGTCGCATTTACGCTTCGCTTCGCGAGAAGCAAGCCACGGAACCCCATGCGGCCGCGGCGCTGGCAAGGCTCGCCGCGGTGGCGGGCGATCCCCGCACGGGCCC
The DNA here is from genome assembly GCA_044868555.1 of Lacipirellulaceae bacterium. Lineage (GTDB taxonomy): Bacteria > Planctomycetota > Planctomycetia > Pirellulales > Lacipirellulaceae > JABDGM01. The sequence goes on from JBIOWO010000340.1 coordinate 39,637, forward strand.
GCTCGATCTGCGTACGGCGCCGATCGTCCTGCCGGTTACTCCGGCAGCCCAGGAAGGGTCCGTCGAAGAGATTACGCATCGCAGCGTCGCGAAGTTCAGGAGCGCCAAGGGATACCGTCCCGAGTTCCTGGGCGCGAGCTTCCGCGTTCCGCTCCCATCGCTCACCAGCGAAGTCAAACGCGAGCTGGCCACACTCAGGGACTCGGAAAAGACGGAGCTCAAATACGATCACTACAGCCTGATGATCAACCGCGAGCGACGAACAGCTTTTTATGTCGCGGCGAACATCGACGGCTCGCAGCTCTGGGACCTCGATCCGTCCGCCGACGGTCCCAGGCCTCCGCGCCCCGAATGGAGCTATGACCCGCGAATGCTCGATGAATTCCAACCCGACGACGTGATCTTCAGCAGCGCCATGCAGCGCGGCCATCTCTACAAGCGCGAGGACGCGATGTGGGGCCGCGACGACGAGGCGAAGCGCCGCGCCGACATACATTCGTTCACCATCACCAACGCCACGCCGATGATCGCCAATTTCAATAACGTCGAGTGGGGCGACCTGGAAGACATTGTCACTCGCGAGTGCGACCAGGGTAAACGAGTCTCCTATTTCGCCGGCCCGATCTTCCGTCCCAGCGATCCCTTCTTCAACGAGCTGACCAGTTTCATGCCCGCGGACCAGCACCATACGGGGATGCGTGTCCCGCAGTCGTTCTGGAAAATCGTGATCTGGATCGAGGACGATGAGTTGAAAGCGGCCGGCTTTATCCTCAGTCAAACCGATGAAATCGAAGCCCACGGTCCGATCGCGCCAGAAATCAACTTCGGCACCTATCGGAAACGACGTGTCAGCGAAATCGAACAGCGCACGGGCCTGCGATTCCCGAAACTGGTAGCCGCCGATACGTTCGCCGGTTAACCGGCCCCCGCCTCGGGACCGCAGCCAGCCGATTGTCAAATCCGACGCAACAGCACGCTCGCGATCAGACAGGCCAGCGCCCCCATGTAGGCGAAGTGGGTGACGGCGCGGCGCGTGACGGACGGGACGACATTGGCAATCAGGCGATGCGCGTCGGGACGCGGCAGCGCGGCAATCGCGGCGGGCACGTCGAGCGACAGGCGGTATTCGGCCGGGTAAGAGCGATTGAAATGCTGGATGCTGGTCTTGTCGTTGTCGGCGTCGCGAAGTCGCACCGTTAGCCGTTGGTGACTAGCGACGGGCACCGACGCTTCGTAGCGGCCCAGGCCGGTTTCGCGAACATCGACCGGTTGCTCGTCGCCTTGCTCGTCGATGGCTACGGCGTCCCAATGCAGGCCGTTGACGGGCAGCCCATCGTCCGACGTGCGGCGAATGTCGAACCGCCAGCTTTTGTCATCAGCGCGGGCGGCGACCTGCATGCCGTCGACTGAGTTGTGCCTGAGCACTCCGCGGATGGCCTGCGCCCAAAATTTCCCGCAGCCGTCCCAGGCTAGCCATTCGCCGCCCCATTTCTCACTGAGATCGCTGGTGTAGGCCATGCCCGCACCGAGGCCGTAGCGGCCGATGGCCAGCAGCGGGTCGCCCGTTTCGACGGCCAGCAGCAACTGGGCCGTGGGCTTGGCCTCGGTCATCACGTAACCCAGCGTGAAGGGCAAGTCGGCACCGGCGTAACCGGCCAGGATCGGATGATCGCCGATCGAGACGCAGCCGTACAGGTCTTCCTTGATCGCCGATTTGGTCGCCTCCATCGTTTCCTTAGTGAAGATTTGGGGCACGTTCGACGGATCGTTCGTCTCGTAAAACCGGCCGCGGCCAATTTCAGCGATTGTCGCCATCAACTGCTTGTCGGCATCACCGAGCGCGACGGTCGAAACCGTGATGCCCGCTTCGGCCATTTCTTCGGCGAGCGATTCGTGGTCGGCCGGCTGCGTGTGACCATCGCTTAGGCAAATCATGTGACGGATCTTGGCCGGCGTGTCTTCGAGCATGTCCTTGGCGGTGACCATGGCGGGAAACATATACGTGCCGCCGCCCGCTTGGAGCGAATCGATAGAAGCTTGCACCGAGTCGACGTCGGTGGCGCTGGTCATCTCGCAGATCACCTGGGCTGCGTGATCGAAGCCGACCACGGCGATTGAATCGCGCGGCCCGAGGAGCTCGACGGCCGCCTTGGCCGCCTGCCGCGCCAGTTCGATCGGCATGCCTTGCATCGACCCCGACTTGTCGATCACCAGCACCATAGCCAGCGAGGGTTTTTCCTTCTCCTTTTCGAAGCGGGAGATCAGCGGCAGCACGTCTTCGACAGGCGTTTTGTAGTAGCCGCCGAGACCGAAGCTGTTCTCCGAGCCCATCATTACCAGCCCGCCGCCCAGATCGGTCACGTAGCGCTTGACCATTTGCATTTGGCGGGCGGAGAGCGAGGTGGCGGGCAGGTTGGCGAGGACAATTGCGTCGAAACTGGCCATCTCCTCGAGAGTTTCCGGCAGACCGTATTGCCCGCGGACTTCGACCGTGACGTCCTGTTCTTCCAGCATGCGGGAGAAAGCGCGCAGCTCTTGCGGCTTTTGGTGGAGCACCAGCACACGCGGTCGGCCGCGGACGTTCACCGTTGCGGACGCAGCATTGTTAATCGTGAAGTGATCCTCGTTGGGCACGAGTTCGACGCCCCACACGCTGGCACCGGGCGTGGTCATGTCGACATCGAACTGAGCGACGTTTTGCTTGGCCGGATCGAGCTGGACGTCCTGTTGCTGCACCGCCACGCCTTTGTGAATGAGCCGCAGTTTGCCGGCGATGGGCCGGTTCGCGGCCAGCCTGACGACGATTCGCATCACTTCGCCGTGAAACGCCTCGCGGGACGCGGGCTCGACCGACAGCACGGCCGCCTCGGGGGCGGTGAGCCCGGAAATGGGTCGAAACTGCGTATCGATCCGCTCTTCCTGAAGCTGGGCGAGCACGGCCGCCACGTCACCGGCGGTTTCCTGGCCGTCGGTCATGAGCACGTTGCGGCGGGACTTGTCGGCCGGAAACACCAGCCGCGTCGACAGCAGCGCATCGGCCAGCCGGGAACCGCTGCGGAACTGGTCGTCGGCGACGCCCGATTGCCATCGGCCTAGCAGCTTGCGCAGGTCTTCGGTCGAATCAAACTGCCGCGCGCCGTCGGCCACGGCGAACAGCGACCAACTGTCGCCGCCGCGGAGGTTCTTGATCCATTCATCGACCTGCGCGAGCGAGTCGATCGCGCTCTGGAGTTCGACTGACTCGGAGACGTCGACCAGAAAGTTGACGTGCAGCTGATCGCTTTCACGCGGCGCGAACGGCCGGCACAGGGCCACGATCAATAGCAGGATCGCGGCGGCGCGAAACGCCAGCGACAGCCAACGCAACAGGGGCGGGCGATCG
>JBIOWO010000341.1:0-13469 GCA_044868555.1 Lacipirellulaceae bacterium
AAAATCCTCTCCCTCCGGGAGAGGGTGGCGAGTAATCGAGCCGGGTGAGGGGTCCGGGGTCCAGCGCCGACGAGCCACGAGCGACGTGCTGGCCAAATAGACGGCGATGGGAGCCACGGCCAGCGCATACAGCCATAGTAGTGGCGTCGTTGGTTCGGCGAACCGCCGCACGAGGAGCTGCATCAGCGACGGAATCATCACGCCTGCCACGAAGAGTGGCGCATTGTCCGGCACCAGAATCCGCCCGGCCAGGAACACCAGCGCCGCAAATACAACGAGCGAAACGGCCTCGCCGCTCAGCGCCACCAGATCGGTCGGCGGCGTCTCGTCGGTGAACGCCGCAATCGCCAGAAAATTGAGCGGCACCAGGAGCGCCGCGATCAGCAGGATGCCGTGGCTCGTGGTGTGAATCTTCCAACGACGGTCGGTGTACAGGCCCATGCCGAACAGCGCGGCCGTCACGCCGTTGAACAACCCAAATTTCAACAGCGGCCGCTCGGCAATCTGTGACCAAAAGCTGATCACCAACGCGATCGAGCAGCCGACAATCAACAGTCCGCCGACGAGCTCTCCCCAGCGGATGTTCTTCTCCTCCATGAAGGCGGCCAACAGACGCGAGATCGCCTCGCGCCGCTTCGGCGGCGCCGGTGCGGGTGCCACAGGCTCGGCCAGCGCTTCTGCCGCCGCCGCCTCGCGGCTGGCGGCGTATTTCCGCGCCCGGTCGCCCAGTGACGCGTGAGCAACCGGCGGGGCCAACTCGGCAACGGGAATTTCAGCCGCTTGCGGCTTAGCTTCGACCACCGGCGTCGCTTGCGGCTTAGCGGCCACCGCGGCCTCGACTTCGGCCGCCGCCACGCGCAGTTCCTCGGCCGCCACGGCCGCTACCATCTTGTCTCGCGCAACCGCATCAACCAAACCGAGCTGCGCTAGTCGTTCCACCTGCTCACGCACGGAGCGCAATGCTGCCTGGCTCGACGGCTGGGCCAACCGCGCCGGCCAACCACATACGTCGCAAGAACTCTTGACCGGCGCGAGGGCCGTTCCACACCGGGGACATGCGCGGCGCTCAGCGGCCCCCGGCCCACCCGCTGCGTCACTTTTGCGCTGCGACGGCTTGCCGCCAAATACTGCGGCCAGCAGCACCCAGATCCCATGTCCGACAAGCGTCACGATCGCCAGGACGATGCCGAGCACAACAAGAATTGTGGTAATATCGCCCAACCGATCGACCCTCCCGACAAGGTGGCACCGATCGCCGACCCGCTTGCCATCTTAATTGCGGTGGAAGAAAGCAGCTAGCACAGTTCGGCCATCCGCCTTGCCGCTGCCACCAGGCACTTCTATACTCCCGGCCCCAAAATCTCCGTTTGGAGGCCCGCCGATGTTCGCGCCGTCTCGGTCTTGGATCGTCGTACTGGCATTGTTTGCCCTGACGCTCGTTGCGGTGCCGCTCCGCGCGCAGAACGACAGCGGATGGAAGACCTCCACCGGTGACCGCTACAACAGCGACACCGCCAAAGGCGCCAATCCGTTTGCCGCCGGCGCGCCTGGCGCCGGCGCGCCGGCAAGTTACGGGTCCGGCGGCGCGAACGACATCACACCGATCCAGGGCAATGCGCCGCGCCCCGGCGAGGCTGCTTCCTCGGGGCTGAGCTTGTCGAAGTCAGCGGCCGTGCAACCAGCCGTAACCCGCGCCCGCGTCACGAAAGGCAGCGGCTCATTGCCCAACGCTCAAGGCCAGGTGTGGCGCGAGTACGACATCAGTCCCTACACCAATCGCATCGGCAACACGGCCCGCCCCGAGCAGGCGATCGTCGACTGGATCCTCCGCGAGACGGGCTACGAAGCGTGGCACTCGGAGCCGTTCGGCTTCCTGAGCGCTAACCACGACGTCCTGCTCGTCTACCACACACCGGAGATGCAGGCCGTGGTCGGCGACATTGTCGACCGCTTCGTCAACTCGGCGGCGCATGCATACGCATTCACGCTCCGCGTCGCCACGGTCGGCAGTCCCAATTGGCGGGCCAAAGCGCTGCCGATGATGACACCGATCCCCATTCAGTCGCCCGGCGTGCAAGGGTGGCTGATGGCCAAGGAAAACGCCCGGCTGTTGGTCTCGGAGCTGAGCCGCCGCACCGATTTCCGCGAATACAATTCGTCGCAACAGCTTGTGAACAGCGGCCAGTCGATCGTCATTTCGACGATGCGGCCGCGCTCCTACGTCCGCGGCGCCGTGGCCACGCAAACTTCCTGGCCCGGCTACCAGCCCGAGATGGGCACGCTGGAGGAGGGCTTCTCGCTGGAGTTCAGCCCGCTGTTGGCCATGGACCTCGCCTCGGCCGACGCGGTCGTGAAGCTGCGGCTCAATCAGGTGGAAAAGATGCTGCCGGTGAAGCTTGATTTGCCGTCGACCGTCGCGCCGAATCAGCGGGTCGAAGTCGAAGTGCCGCAGCTCACCAGCGCCAACATGCACGAACGGTTCCGCTGGCCGACCGACAAAGTGCTGCTCTTGTCAATGGGCGTGGTGGCGACGCCGGCGCCGAGCAAAGGCAATCCGCTCACCGACGCAATGACCGACGCGGTGCCGATGCTCAAGAGTCCGCCTCGAGCCGACGCGCTGCTGTTCGTCGAGAGCGCGGGAATCGTCGCGCCCGCCCCCGAACCGCCCACCGCCCGCGCCGCCAGCGCGCCGCAGCAGAGCTTTCAAGGGCGGTATTGATTTGCCAATTTGAACAGCGATTTACAACTATCGAGCATTGAGCAAAGACAAGGAGACAGGGAGACAAGGAGACAAGGAGATTTGCCTGACGGCCGTTCTCCTTGTCTCCCCCTCTCCTTGTCTCCTTGTCTTTGTTAGCACCTGAATTCGGCCCCAATCTGTGGTATGCTGACCCATCCATGAGCTCCACCACCGACCAACGCCGCGTCGTCATCACTGGGCTGGGCCTCGTCTCGCCGCTGGGCAGCACGCCGAGCGCGCTGTGGTCGGCGCTCGCGGCCGGGCAGAGCGGCGTGGCCCTGACGACGCTGCTGCCGCCGGATCGGCAGCCGCTGCGGTTCGCCGGCGAGGCGCGCGGGTTCACTGGCGAAATCGACGACTTCGGCCCGCTCGAGAAGGAGCGGAAAAAGGCCATCAAGAAGGGCCTCAAGGTGATGTGCCGCGAGACGCGGATGGCCGTCGCCGCCGCGCAGCTGGCCATCGCCGACGCCGGTTTCGCCGAATCGCCCATGCCGCCCGAAGCGACGGGCGTCGTGCTAGGCAGCGATTACATGCTGACCATGCCCGAGGACTACGAAGGCGGCATGAAAAAGTGCGCCGACACGGGCGAGTTTCAATTCAGGCGGTGGGGCAACGAGGGCCTCGGCGAAATGGCCCCGCTGTGGATGCTCAAGTATTTGCCCAATATGCCGGCCAGTCACATCGCGATCTACAACGACCTGCGCGGCCCGAACAATTCGCTCACGATGCGCGAAGCGGCCGGCAACCTGGCGATTGGCGAGGCGTTTCGCACAATCCGCCGCGGCCACGCCGATCTGATGGTCGCCGGCGCAACCGGCACGCGGATCTTGCCAATGCAGGCGATCCACGCGCTGCAGACCGAGCAGATGGCAGCCGACAACGGCGATCCGGCGAAGGCCAGCCGGCCGTTCGACAAGAATCGCACCGGAATGGTGGCCGGCGAAGGGGCCGGCATGATCGTGCTGGAAGAAATCACGTCGGCCAAAGCCCGCGGCGCAACGATCTACGCCGAAGTCGTCGGCCTGGGCAGCGCGAATGTGGCGCATCCCGAGCGAGCCGGGTCGTCCGCGACCCCGATTTTGCGCGGCCGCTGCGACGTGGCCCTAGCCCGCGCGATGAAAGCCGCTCTCCGCGACGCCGGCAAGTCGCCCGCGGACGTCGGTCACATCAACGCCCACGGCCTCGGCACGACCGATCGAGACGCCGACGAAGCGCGAGCGATCCGCGAAGTTTTTGGGCCGCTCGCCGACAAAGTGCCCGTCACCGCGCTCAAGAGCTACTTCGGCAACCTCGGCGCCGGAAGTGCCGTGGTCGAATTGATCGCCAGCGTGCTGGCGATGCGCGAAGGCTGCTTGCCTCGCGTGCTCAACTACGAAACGCCCGACCCGGCCTGCCCGCTGGCCGTCGTCACGAACGACGCGACGCCGTCCGGCCACAGCTTCTTGAACCTGAGCGTCACGCCGCAAGGGCAGGCCGCCGTCCTTTATATCGCCGCCGACGGATAGTCCCGCCCTGCCGAGATCGAACCCGAAACGTGGAACCCACGCGTTAATACTTGCGTCTAACAACGCGTTATCGCAGTGCAACTCGGCTTGACGCATGTACTCTCAGAGAGGTGCATAGATGACAAGTTCCAATGGCAAATCAGGTGCAATCTTTCTGACACTTGTTTTCGCATCCGCCTATCATGTCTCTTTTGGCGCGGAAGCAAAATGGACCAAATTAAATCCAGGCGTATTTCAACGCGGAGACGAAGTCGGTTTCCGGCAAGACGCAACTGATGAAGACCTCGCCATATTGAGAAATATCCACGGCGTCAAATCCGTTAGCTTACTGGGATTTATGGCCGGCGAGGCGGGGCCATTCATCACCGACGCGGGACTTGCAAACTTGGAAGGGCTGACCGACCTCGAAGTGCTGCGTCTAAATAAACTGAAAATCACCGATGCGGGTCTTTCGCATCTTAGTGGGCTCAAGAAGCTGAAAGTTTTGCAGCTCATAAATAATGACATTACCGATGGCGGCCTTGCTCACTTGAAGGACCTGACAAAACTCGAAGAGCTTTGGCTGGATATCAACGCCAAGATCACGGATCAAGGACTCGCTCATTTAAGCGGATTGAGAAACTTAAAAGTCTTGCGATTCCACGAGGCTCCGATCACGGACACCGGCCTTGGCCATATTAAGGAGCTCAGCAAGCTAGAAGATTTACAGCTTGGGCATGCGCAAATCACAGACAAAGGCCTCGCCACGATTGGCGGCTTTCCCAAACTCAAAACGCTGGACTTACAAAGCACAAAGATCACTGATGCCGGGCTCGTTCATCTTAGCGGCCTGAAAGATCTCGACTGGCTCTGTCTGCATAATACCTCGGTCACCGACGCCGGACTGACCCACCTTCAGAACCTGACCAACCTGACATGGTTAATCCTCGATCATACAGAAGTCGACGACGACGGCCTTGCCTCACTCAAAAGGATGGTCAAACTCAATACGCTCTACTTGAGCTCGACAAACGTCACGGACGATGGGCTGATGCACCTACAATCTCTGCATAGACTCGAAAGGTTGAAACTGAATGATGATTCAATCACTGATGCCGGTCTGGCGCATCTAACTTCGCTTCCCGGGCTGCGGGAACTCGAAGTATCCGATAACAAGGTCAATGCGGAGGCCGTTGACCTCTTAAAAAAAGCGCGGCCCAACATCGAGATCAGACTCACGCAAGGTAAGTGAAGTAGGTCAGGCTGTGCCTGACAATGCCCGCAACAACGCTAATCTGTCAGGCACAGCCTGACCGACAATCAATCGCTTCATACCCCATGACCACATCACGCCTGCCTCGCGTTGTGTGGCTCTTGGGCCTGGTAAGCCTGTGCATGGACCTCTCGTCGGAGATGATCCACGCGCTCCTGCCGGTGTTTTTGGTGTCGACGCTGCACGCGAGCACGATGACGCTGGGGCTGATCGAAGGCCTCGCCGAAGGCACGGCCTCGATCGCCAAAGTGTTCTCGGGCGTGCTCAGCGACCGCCTCGGCCTGCGCAAGCCGCTCGTCGTGTTGGGGTATGGCTTGGCCGCGTTCACGAAACCGCTGTTTCCGCTGGCCAACTCGGCCGGATGGGTTCTGTGTGCGCGATTGGTGGACCGCATCGGCAAAGGCATCCGCGGCGCGCCTCGCGACGCGCTGGTCGCCGACGTCACGCCGTCGGACATTCGCGGCGCGGCCTACGGATTGCGCCAGGCGCTCGACACGGCCGGCGCACTCGCCGGGCCGCTCGCCGCCATCGCGCTGATGGCAATCCTCAATGATAACGTTCGCGCCGTGTTTTGGGTCGCGGTGCTGCCGGCTGTTGCCGCCGTTTCGCTGTTGATCTTTGGCGTCGAAGAGCCACATCACGTGGCCGAGTCTCTCCGAGACTCGGAAGCGAGTTTCGGAGAAACTCGCCCACGTGGCTCGCTGCCGCATTGGCGTGATTTGCGGCAGTTGGGCGGCGCGTTCTGGGCCGTCGTCACGATCGGCGCGGCCTTCACGCTGGCCCGTTTCAGCGAAGCGTTTCTCGTGTTGCGAGCGCACGACGCCGGTCTCTCCTACGGCTGGGCGCCGCTGGCGCTGGCGGTGATGAACTTCGGCTACGTCATCTCCGCCTATCCGGCCGGACGGCTATCGGACCGCCTCGGCCGCACTTACTTGCTCGCGATCGGCCTCGCGACGCTCATTGCTGCCGACTTGGTTCTGGCGTTCGGAACGAGCGTGGCAGTGATTCTGTTCGGCGTCTCCCTTTGGGGTTTGCACATGGGCCTGACGCAGGGCCTGTTGGCCGCGATGGTCGCCGACACGGCCCCCGCCGCTCTGCGCGGCTCCGCGTTCGGCGTGTTCCATTTCGTCAGCGGGCTGGTCACGCTGCTCGCCAGTGTGCTGGCCGGCGCACTGTGGGAATGGCGCGGACCAACGCTGACGTTTACCGCCGGCGCCGTGTTCTCCACCCTGGCGCTCGTGGGATTGTTGTGGTGGCGTTGGCAGCTTGATGATCGAGCACCGAGAACGACCCAAGATGGGTCGGCTATGTAGCCCGGCCATCCTGGCCCGTCATGTAAATAGCCCGGCCATCCTGGCCGGTCATGCAGATAGCCCGGCCATCCTGGCCGTTTGCGGCGACCACCGATCGCTCATCCACTTGGCCAAGTGGCCCAGCACCACGCCGAAGACCGCATGGGCGCCGGAAGTGCGGTCGTTGAATTGATCGCCAGCGGGGTCGCCCTCCGCGAGGGCCGCCTGCCGCGCGTGTTGAATTTTGAAACACCTGCCCCGGCCTGCCAGCTCGCCGTCGTCAATGGCGACAGCACGCCCGCGGGCCGAAGCTTCTTGAATCTCAGCGTCACGCCACAAGAACAGGCGGCGATCTTGTTCGTTGCTGCCGTCAACTAGCCGACCTTTCGCCGTCGACGGCCGAAGTGCGCTAATCCAACAAGAGGTAGTGCGCACGCCACTGCGGCAACGTTGCTCGGCTCGGGCACGGCTTCGATCGCCAACCCGGCGATGGTAACCACCGGCGAGCCAGGAGCCCCGCCGCCCTGCAAGCTATCGACGACATCGATTAGCAGCTCACCCGTAGGGCTTGCAGTAACCGCAAGCGCGAACGATTCCAACGGGTCGTTGCTACCAATCTGGTCATTGATCCACAGGTCGCCGATATTGGCAATATCTTGATTAAACGAGACAGGGGCACCTGAACCCGAGATTGTGACTCGGTGAAACGCGTCGGCGAACGCCCCCGTCGTCGTTTGGCCGCCAAACACCCAGACTTTGTAGGATTGGCTTGGGACGAGTTCGCTGAACCGGAAGCTGATTGCTGCGGCATCGGAAACGACACCATCGATATTCGCTAGTGGATTAGAATGCGCCGGAATATGAGGGGAATTTGGCACGAAAGCAAACGCGGTCGTGTCGCTTGTTAGTAGCCCTTCGTAACGCAAATCGACGGCGGTCGGAACGCCGTTCTCGTCAATAAGATTAAGATGCACACGCGGATTGGGTCCCGCGCTTCCGGCCGTCCAATTGATGGGCGTGAGCGGGCCTCCGAAGTCGACGCCAATTAGCGCGGCGTCACTTAAGGCAGGCCAAGCTGACAATAGCGCTCCGATTAACCACCACTTCGTCAGATACATTAGCGGGCTCCAAACAAAGTAAAAGTGAAAGTCGACGCACAGATTAAGTCGAATAAGATCCGGCCATCCTGGCCGTTTGCGGCGACCACCGATCGCTCATCCACTTGGCCAACAAGCCCAGCGCCACGCCGAAGACCACATGCGCGGCGAACGTCGCGATCACGAACCGCGTCGTCATATGGATGCCGAAGAACGTCGTGTACGGCGTCGCGAGCATCGCCAATTCGAGCCCGGTGGCGAACAACACGGCCCACAGCCAACTCCGCCGCGACGCATCGCCCACCAAGGCCATGTACATCACGCCGAACGTGATGCCGTTCGAGAAGTGATAGATCCAGCCGACCAGGTGGGCCGCGAGCGTGAACTGGGAATCGGTCGTGGTGGCGTCGAACGGCTCGCCCAGAATGAGCGCGCCGAACCGCGGGAAGACCTTAAACAACGGCAGCCGCAACCAGTCCGGTCCAACCTTGTCGATTGCCGCCACGACAAACGGAATCCGGAAGATGTCGTAAGCGCACGCGGCCAAAAAGCCGGCGGCGGCCCCGATCACCACGCCCCGCCACAGCAATCCGTCGCCGCGCGTTCGATCGGCAATCGCCAGCCCTACGAGCGCCACGGTCGCCGGGATCAAGATCGCGAAGGTGAACAGCCGCATTTCGCACAGGCCGTAGAATTCTGACAGTAAACACCAAATCGAGGTGGCGGCGAGCACGAAGACAGCGAATCGTGCCGGCCAGGACCAACGAAAAAATGCCGGGGCTATTTGTGGCATGCGACACTAAATCTCCGTAAGCCTACAGGTCGGGACTTGCTTCATTGTGAGGGTGACGCGGGCAATTTTCCAGCAAGCGGAAAGCGGTGGAAAACACACGGTTCGAATGTTGCCCCGTGGCTCGATCGCGGCTTGACACCCGGTTGGGGCGTAAAGTATCCTGGTGGGTTCGCCAGCTACTATAAGTCGGGCCGGCGCAAGGAGTTTCGCTCCGGTGAGTCATTCCGCCGCTCTGTCTCGGCAGGGCGAGACGGGGATTTTACACCCTCGTCGGGCGGAGCTTCGCCGGCAGCCGACTTGCCTGAGAAATACAATTTGGATGAGGCCGTAGGTCAGGCTGTGCCCGACCAGCGGCCGAGTCAGGCACAGCCTGACCTACAACTAGACAACTCGAACAACTCGATTTGCGTCGCGGCGCGCGAATACACCGCGGAAAGGTTGGCCATGAATCCCACCGAAGTCCTGAGAATCGTCGATGCGATCCATCGCGACAAGAACATCGACAAGGAGATCGTCTTCGAGGGGATCGAGGCTGCGCTGGTGTCGGCCGCCAAGAAGCACTACGGCGAGGAAGCCGACATCGTCGTAAAGATCGACCGCCAGGATGGCTCGATCTCGGCCACCCACAACGGCGAAATGCTCGATTCGGAAGAAACGGTGGGCCGAATCGGCGCCCAAACCGCCAAGCAGGTGATGATCCAGAAGATCCGCGAGGCCGAGCGCGACGCCCTGTATGATGAATACAACGAGCTCATCGGCCACATGGTGAGCGGCGTGATCCAGCGGTACGAAGGCGGCGCGGCCACCGTGCAGCTCACCAACGTCGAGGCCATTCTGCCGCGCGGCGAACAGATTCCGGGCGAAACGCACCACGTCAACGAGCGCGTGCGGACGACTGTGTTCGAGGTCCGCAAATCGGGCAGCCGGGTGAAGGTGATTCTCAGCCGTGCCCGGCCGCAACTGGTGCAGCGGCTGTTCGAGCAGGAGATTCCCGAAATCGCGGACGGCGTGATCATGATTCGGGCCATGTCCCGCGAGCCGGGCTACCGCTCGAAGGTGGCCGTTTCCAGCAGCGACGCGCGCGTCGATTGCGTGGGGGCCTGCGTGGGCGTCCGCGGCAACCGCATCAAGAACATCGTCGACGAGCTGGCCGGCGAACGGATCGACATCGTCCGCTGGGACGACAACCTGGAAGTGCTGATTCCCAACGCCTTGCAGCCGGCCGAGGTGGAACAGGTGATCCTGTGCAAGATGCTGGGCCGGGCGATCGTGCTGGTGCGCGAGGATCAGTTGTCGCTGGCCATCGGGAGGCGGGGGCAAAACGTCCGCCTCGCCAGCAAGCTGTCCGGCTGGGACATCGAAATCATGACCCAGGAGGAGCTGGCCCAGGCGATCGACCGCGCCGTCGAGGGTTTCAGCTCACTGACCGGGGTCGAGGACGATCTGGCGAACCGGCTGGTCGAAGAGGGCTTCCTGAGCTACGACGACCTGTCGATCATCGAGCCGGACGCCTTGATGGCGATGGGCAGCCTGAGCGAGGAAGCGGCGAACGAAATCGTCTCCCAAGCCGAGGCGCGGGCCGCCGTGGCCGAAGTGGCGGCCGCCGAAGCGCGTCGGCAGAAGCGCGAGCAGGAGCGGCTGTCGGAAATGGCCGCCGAAGCGGGCATGACGCTGGTGCCGGCCGACCAGGCCGCGGGCGAAGAGCCGCACGAAGCGGAAGATGCCAACGAAGCAGCGGAGACTGCCACCGAACAGGAAGCTTCGGAGGGGCTCGACATGGACGGCGAAACCGAGCCGACGGAAGTCGATGAAACTGCAGACGACGACGGCGAGACGGGCGAGACCACGCCTCACGAATCGACCGAAAGCGCGACGTAAATTGAGGTGAGTAGGTGAGTAGGTGAGTAAGTGAGTAAGTGAGTGGGTGAATACGTGGTTTGCTTTTCTACCACCTACTCACCTACTCACTCACATAATGAGGAGACGCACATCATGGTTGTGTAATCGGCTCCAGAAAAACACGGAGATAACTCTTGGCGGTTCGCATTTATTCATTAGCGAAAGAGCTCAAGCTTGACAGCAAGGAACTGGTCGACATTTGCACGAAGGCCGGCGTCCCGGGTAAAGGGTCTGCGCTGGCAAGCCTGACCGAGGAAGAAGTCGACAAGGTCAAGCTGTTCCTCAAGGGAGGCGGGACCAAGCCGAAGCCGACGAAGGCGGCGCCGGTGGCGCCGCAGCGCCCCAGCGAACCGCAACGCGCGGGCAAGATGCCGGTCATTGTCACGTCGAAGCCGGCCGGTCCGTCCGTACGACCGGCGGTGGAGGCCGACGACAGTCCGGCCCCAGTCGGCGATGGCACGCTGGCCGCATCATCGACTGCCGTCGAGACCGGCGTGGAAGTTGCCCGCCGCCCCGGCCCGTTGGCCGGCGCCATGGGCCGCGAAAAGTACGTTCCGCCGGGCACCGCGACCGGCAAAGTGCCCGTCGTCGGCGCGGGCACTAAATCGTCCGACCGCAAAAGGGGCGACGGGCAAACCGCGGAACGGGCCCGCCCGGCCGTCAAACTCGCGCCCATGCCCAAGACGGTTCAGCCGCTGGATAAGCCGGCGGCCAACGAGCCGCCGGCGCAAAAGCCCGATTTGCGCTTGCCGGCCGACATACTCGGCGCCGGCAAACAAGGCGCCAAACCGTTGGCGGCCCATCTGCGTCGACACGAAAAGATTGTCGACGAAGAGAAGAAACGCGGCCCTGCCGCCAAGCTTGGCGTTCGCCCTCCCGTCGAAACCGAAGAGGAAAAAGGCCGCGCAGGTCGCGGCCGGCATCGCCGCGGCAAAGAGGATGACGAGCCTTGTGAAGGTGAAGGTCGTCCGCTGCTCGGCGGCCGCGAACAGCGCCAGCTTCAACGGCGTCGCAACGCCGCAGTACTCGATACCGACGACCGGCCCTCGCGGTCGCTCTCGCGGCGCCAGCGCCGTCCCGCCGCGGCCGCGGCTGCCACCGCACCGCGCAAGGAACGGGTCACCGTCCAATTGCCGTGCACGGTCCGCGAGCTGTCCGAGGCGGCCGGTGTGCCCGCCAGCGAAATCCTCCGCATCCTCATGAACGAAGGCGTCATGTCGACGATCACGGCAATGATCGATCCCGAAATGACGCAACTGGTCGCCGCCGAGCTGGGCATCAACGTCGATTTCCTCGAGGCCGTCGGCCTGGAAGATCAATTGCTCGCCAAAATGAATCTGGCCGAGGACGACCCGGCCGACCTGGTGGAACGCCCGCCCGTGATCACGTTCCTCGGTCACGTCGACCACGGCAAGACCTCGCTGCTGGACCGAATCATCGGAATCGACGTGGTCAGCGGCGAGAGCGGCGGCATTACGCAGCACATTCGGGCCTACACGATCGAGAAAAACGGGCGGCGGATTTCTTTCGTCGACACGCCGGGCCACGAAGCGTTTACCGAAATGCGTGCCCGCGGCGCCAACGTGACCGACATCGCCGTGCTGGTCGTGGCGGCCGATGACGGCGTCATGCCGCAGACCGAGGAGGCCATCAGCCACGCCCGCGCGGCCGAAGTGCCGATCGTCGTCGCCCTCAATAAGATCGACCTGCCCGGCATCAACATCGAACGGGTCTTCCAGGGCCTGTCCACCAACGAGCTGCAACCCAGCGAATGGGGCGGCGACGTGGAAGTGATTCGCACCAGCGCCACCAAAGGCACGGGCATCGACCAATTGTTGGAGACCCTGCTGACGGTCGCGGAACTGCACGAGTACAAGGCCAATCCGAACCGCCCGGCCATCGGCACCTGCCTTGAGGCCCAACAAGAAGCAGACCGCGGCATCGTCGCCAAAGTTTTGGTGCAAAGCGGCACCTTGCGAGTGGGCGACGTGATGGTGTGTGGCCAGGCCCACGGCCGAGTCAAGGCAATGTACGACACGCTCGACAAACATCGGCGTGTGGACGAAGCCGGGCCCAGCATACCGGTCAACATCACCGGCTTGGACCAGGCTCCCAGCGCCGGCAGCCACTTCTATGTGCTCGACGACATCGCCAAGGCCCGCGAAATCGCTCAGGCACGGGCCGAACAGGAACGGGCCGTTTCGCTCGGCGCCAGCGGCTTCCAGCACGTCACGCTCGAAACCCTGTTCGACCGCCTGGAGTATTCGACCGACGTCCAGACGCTCAACATCATCTTGCGGGCCGACGTGCGCGGCTCGATCGAAGCCATCGAAAAGGAACTATCGAAGCTCGAACACGCCGAGGTGAAGATCAAGCTGCTGCAGAAGAGCGTCGGCGGCATCACCGAGGCCGACGTAACGTTGGCCCACGCGTCCGACGCGATCATCATCGGATTCAACGTGGTGCCGGATGAAAAGGCCCGCGCTTTGGCCGAGAAGACGGGGGTCCAGATTCGCCGTTACGAGGTGATCTACAAAATCACCGATGACTTGAAGCTGGCCCTGGAAGGCATGCTCAAGCCGGAGGAGCGCGAGGTCGAGCTGGGTCGGGCGCTCGTGCAGCAGGTCTTCAAGATCAGCCGCGTGGGCACGGTGGCGGGCTGCCGCGTGCTCTCCGGCGTGGTGGAACGCAACAGCCGGGCCCGCGTGGTCCGCGATCAGACGATCATCGGCGACTACGCACTCGATACGCTCCGCCGCGAAAAGGACGATGCCAAAGAAGTTCGCGAGGGCTACGAATGCGGCATCAAGCTATCCGGCTTCAACGACGTCAAGGAAGGCGACCTGTTTGAAATTTATAAGGTGGAAGAAATTAATCGAAAGTTTGAAGGC
>JBIOWO010000342.1:0-3854 GCA_044868555.1 Lacipirellulaceae bacterium
GTGAATACGCCGTGCGGAAGTAACTGCGGTCCGAACGACTACCCTTGGTGGCGAGGATTCTACACTCAAGGCACTACATTCAACCTTCCGGGCGCCTTGGCGAATCCTGCGGGAAGCGACTATCAACTCCTGCTCCGCGACATCGACGCGATCGCCGCGCAGCTGCAGAAGTACGAGGACGCCGGAGTGCCCGTGATCTGGCGGCCGCTGCACGAAGCGCAGGGCGAATGGTTCTGGTGGGGCGCCCATGGCGCGGACACTTTCAAACAGCTCTGGCGGCTCACGTACGACCGGCTCACGAATCACCACGGCCTGCACAATCTGATTTGGGAATTTACTTCGTCGGCTGCGGAAGGCAACCATCTCGACTGGTATCCGGGCGACGATGTGGTCGACATGGTCGGGCTCGACATCTACACCGATCCGGCGGCGACGATGAACGGCCAGTGGTCTGACATCCTGCAGTTTTACAACGGCCGCAAGCTACTCGCCGTGTCCGAGACCGACACACTGGTAAATCCCGATACGATGGATCTGTGGGGCACGAAGTGGAGCTACGTTGCGCCGTGGGCCTGGGACTACGTGATGAGTGAGTACGCCAACGCGGGATACAGCCAGGCACAGCTCTCCGCGATTCTACAGCAGTTCTTGAATCACGAGAGCGTGATCACGCTCCACGAGCTGCCGCTGCTGCCTTGGGACAATCTCGCGCCGACGCTGTCGGGCGACTACAACGACGACGGCACGGTCGACGCGGCGGACTTCACCGTGTGGCGCGACTCGTTCGGCCAGAGTGGCGCTGCGCTCGCCGCGGATGGTGACGGCGACGGCGTGATCGGGGAGGGCGACTACACGGTGTGGAAACTCTTTTTTGGCGAAACGGCCGCAGGACTCGATAGCGCGAGCGTTCCTGAGCCGGCGTGTGGCTGGCTCGCCGTTTGCGACATTGCGTTCGTTGCCGGCGGGACTTGCCGCCGCAGAATCATCCGCCAAACTGTCGCCGCGACATTGTAGCGCGGATCGATGCGGCACATTTTTGTTCGCCGCGCGGGCCTCATCACTGCCAGTGCTACGGCAGCAAAGAATTTTTTTCGCGCTGCGGGAATTATTTGTTGCGGCGGGTGCGATCCATCGGGTACAGAATTGATGACGCCGCGCCGGTATCACCTTGGAGTTGCACCTATGACTCGCCGCGTTCTGGTATTACGTCGTTGTTTTGCCGTGACGATTGTCTTGGCAGTTTACAGCGTGGCGCAATTTGCGTTAGCGCACGTCGTCATCAATTCGCCCAACGGAGGTGAAACGCTCATGGGCGGATCAAGCCATGTCATCGAATGGATGCCCGACGTCGCGCCGCACGATACGCAGAAGTTCGATGTCTGGTATTCAACCGCCTCGGCCGACGGGCCGTGGACTTCGATCGCCACAAATCTGCCGCCGGGCGATCTGTCGGTCGGTAGCCTCCACTCGTTCTCCTGGACGGTGCCCGATCTCGTCGATGCGAGCGCCTGGATTCGCGTGCGGCAGGAGAACATCGTCGACTCGGATTATGAGGACGTGAGCGACGCGAGTTTCGCAATTGTCACGGCCATCGGACTCGCGGGCGACTACAACGGCAACGACGTGGTCGATGCCGCCGATTACACGTTGTGGCGAAACTCGCTGGGCCAACAAGGGGCGGGCCTCGCGGCGGACGGCAATCACGACAATCGCGTCGACGCGGTCGACTACTCGCTCTGGAAGTCGAACTTCGGCGACACGGCCGGCGCTGGGGCACTCGGGGCCGTCGTGGTGCCTGAGCCGGGCGCGTGGGCCTGGGCGGCGACGATCGGGCTGGGGCTGTGGAAAACACGCGGCAGCCGCTCTTCCCGCTCGCGCGGCTTTGGCCGATAATCGCGCCGCGCTGCGATCGCCCGCGACGAACGCCGGCCGGCGCATCTACCGCTTCGCATGAACGTGAATTGGTGCGCTATGAATCCGACGGTGTCGGCGTTTTTGCTGCTGATCGGCTCGAACGTCTTCATGACGTTCGCCTGGTACGCTCATCTCAAGAACCTCTCGCACAAGCCGCTGGTCGTGGCGATCTTCGCCAGCTGGGGCATCGCGCTGTTCGAGTACATGCTGCAGGTGCCGGCGAATCGGATCGGCTTTGGGCAGATGACGCTGCCGCAGCTCAAAATGCTGCAGGAGGTGATCACGCTGGCAGTCTTCGTGCCATTTTCAATCTGGTACATGCACCAGCCGGTGCGGACCGATTTTATTTGGGCCGCGATTTGCCTGTGCGGTGCGGTGTATTTCATGTTCCGCGGGGTGCCGGTAACGGGGTGATGCGGAGCCGATAGCAGCGTCCCTTCGGCATGGGCGCGGCGGCGGCCGGTTGCTATCGTTCGCGGCAATTGTCTCCGACTTGCCCCGGAGCTGCTGCCGATGGTTCGCCGGTTGTCACCTGCATGCGAAGTCTGGCGTCTTGCGACGATGGTGGTGGTGTGCGCTTGCTTTGCGCTGACCAAAGGCACGGAGGCAGGTGACCTCGGCAACATCGCGGCCGATGTGCAGTCGGGCGTCGACTTTTCCGGTGGCGGTGGCGACTGCCATTCGTACGACGAGGATGAAGACGATCCATGGGAAGACTTCTGGAGCACTGCAGCGACCGGCGCGGTCGCGATCATCAGTTCCAAGAATTCGGGACTCGAATACACGGCCTATCCCTACGAGAACGACCACGAGGGGTATCTCGCCGACATGGCCAATCCGGACGCAGCGACACATCCGCTCTCGACGCGGCTGTGGGTTGAGTATGGCAGCGATTTTGACGATATCGATCTCGTGAGCGGCGGGCTGTTGGTCGAGGGGGAAAATCGGCTCGGATTCGACTTTACCTGGCGGACGTATTTCGAGGACCTCGGGCCGGAAGGGCACGACGATCTTTCGACTGGCGACGCCAATCTGCTGTTTCGGCTCTGGCAATCGGACGTCACGGCGCTGCGGCTGGGAGGCGGCGCGAGTTGGCTGAAGTTCGATGGCGAGCTGGATGCGGGCTACAACTTCACCATGTCGGCCGACGTATTTCCCGTGCGGCCATTTGTCATTTCAGTGGAAGGAGATGCGGGGAAAATTGGGCACGCCTCGCTGTTGCACGGGCGAGCGACGATCGGCGCGAATCTGCGGCACTTCGAGGTGTACACGGGCATCGATTACCTGGAGATCGAAAACACCGATCTCACAAGTATGATCACCGGGCTGCGGACTTGGTGGTAAGAAATGCTGGGGGCTCGCTGTCGCTCGACCGCCAGCCACCCGGATGCGATTACGGCTGTTCCCAGACCCGTTTTTCGGCCATCACGAGATCGAGCACTTCGTTCCAGTTGTTGGCGCGGGGGCCGGCGAGGTGCTCGTTGGTGGAATTCGAAAAGACAATCGTCTTCTGTCCCTCGGCCCGCAACCGCTCAATGTTGGCGGGTGAGTCTTCGATGTACAGGCCTGCGCCAACGGCGGTCTTTTGCTGCATGAAGCAGAGGTCCCAATAGGGAATGTCGTGGCGGTCGAGCCACTGGATCGTCTGGCTGACTGCAATTTGGTGGAAATATTTGATGAACAGGCGATGGGTGATGACGCGGATTCGCACGCCTTCTTTCGAGAGCCGGCGAAGCGTTTGCGGAGCGCCGGGCATCGGCGGCAGCTTGAGGAACAGCTCTCGCTGCATCACGGCGAACTTGTGGAGCGCTTCGTAGCCGCCGGGGGCCCTTTCAACGTTCCATTCGACCAGGCCCCAGGACACGCGTTCCGGGAGCGTGGCCAGGTCGACGCCCAGCCACTCGGCTGCGATGGGCCGCAGGCCGGCGTAGAAATCGGCC
>JBIOWO010000343.1:0-14054 GCA_044868555.1 Lacipirellulaceae bacterium
CGCGCAATCAACCACGAGAGATGGTCGCGAGCGAAAAAACGACTCCCGTCCCGTTAGAGCAAATCTCGAAATTGCGTACTCATGGGTGGCTGGGGCAACGCCCCAGTTGCCGAGAATGTCTGGGGCGTTGCCCCAGCCACCCTTGTACATACAAAGGAAATTTGCTCCTAGTATCGACGACTCGGCCACACTTCTCGTCGCCAAGCCGCGAATGGCCTGGCCTCCTATCGGACGCTGCCGATGTCAAAGATGGGCGATTATGCCGGTTGTAGCGGCTCTGCGGCCGGCCATTTTTGCGAAATGGCAACGATGTCAAACTGATCCGTTGCATTGCCGCAACGTGTCGGCGGACAATGATTGGGACTCCAGTTTTTTTTCGTGCTCATAAAGCCTTGCGTGGAGCCAACTTCACTTAGTTGATAGCGGCGATGCGAAGCATAGCAGTCGTTTGCTTTATTGCGTTTTGTCCCGCAGATTCATATTGAAGGGGTGTCAGGCGACAGGGTCGGCGCCATGGGTCCGCGGTAGGGATGCCCGAGGGTCAATCTCGTCTTTTTTGGAATCACTTGGGTCATGAACAGCCGACTTCGCTGGGGCGTTATTGTTGTCGCACTCGTTGTCTCGTGTGGTGCCGCGCGCTCGGCGTGCGCCCAATGCTGCGAGACGGCCTACCGCATGGTCTGCCAGACCGTGTACGAAGAGCGGCAGGTCACGTGCTACAGGCCGGTGTGCGAGACCGTCATGGAAGCGCGCGAGATCACGCGCCAAGTGCCGGTGTACGAGACCGAGATGCGCGAGCGGCGATACAAGGTGCTGCGGCCCGTGCAGGAAACGTCGATGCGCGAGGAGCGGTACACCGTTCAGCGGCCCGTGTGCGAAACGGTGATGCGCGATTGCAGCTACAACGTCGTCCGCAATATCGTCGAAACGTGCGAGCGCGAAGAGCGATACTGCGTGCAGCGGCCCGTGTGGGAAACGTCGATGCGCGAAGAGCGGTTCTGCGTGCAGCGACCCGTGTGCGAAACGAGCTACGTGCAGCAATGCCGGACCGTGATGCGGCCGGTGACGACCTGCCGCACCGAGTACTGCGATCAAGGTTGCTGGACCAACCAGGTTGCATGTGTTCCTGGCCAGTCGACGTGGCCGCGGCTCACGTGGGCGCCGGCCACCACGGTGGTCGATCCGATGACGGGCATCGCCCAAGTGCAGCGGGGCGGACTGGTGTGGGCGGCCGGTTACACGCCGTCGCAGCAGGTCGTGCAGCGCGTGTGGCGGCCGAACATTGTCGCCCGGCAGGTGCCGATGGTGCAGTACGTGCCGGAGCGAGTCGTCGAAAACGTGCCGGTGCAGACGACGCGGATGGTGACGGAGCAACAGGTTCGACAGGTGCCCGTCCAGGTCTGCCGGATGGTTCAAGAAGAGCAGGTCCGCAAGATTCCGTATCAGACGTGCCGGCAGGTGGTCGAGCGCGTGCCGCGGCAGGTGGCCGTGCAGGTAACCCGCATGGTGTGCGAGGAACAAGTCCGCCAGGTGCCGGTGACGACCTGTCGGATGGTCGAGGAAGAGCGCGTCGAGCCGTACCAGGTTCGCACCTGCAAGTGGGTCTGCGAAAAGCAAACCGTCCAGGTGCCGCGCGTGGTCACCCGGCAGGAAGCGGTCGTGCACACCTATCGCGTGCCGCGGACCGTGATGGTTCGCGTACCGGTGACGCCGTGCTGTGAGGGGTAGCACACAGTCACAGCGAGTTCTTGGGTGCCATGCCTTCGCCGCGTCGCGGCGTAGGCATGTCGTCGTCGTTGCAGAACATGCTTACGCCGCTGGCGCTGCGAAAGCATGCCACCCACGTCTCGCCACGTTGACAGCGGCGGGCTCTGCGGCGAAACTTATCCTGTTCCGCTTTTCCCTGTGCACCGTCAGCGCCTGGCTTGGTAACCCGCCGTGAGTTCCTCGAGCGCCACCCAATCCGACAATCTGCTGGCCGGCCGGCGGGTGCTCGTCGTCGGCAAGCTCTCTAGCATGTCGCGCCGTGACGCCGAACGATTGATTCGCGAGCGGGGAGGCCAACTGGTCGAACGCGGCGGCGAACGGGCCGACCTGGTGGTTGTGAGCGACGAGAAGTGCGATTTGCAGCGCGTCGTCGCCGACCCCGCAACGATTGATGATGCTACTCGAACGGCCCTGGCGCGCGGCGAGTCGGAGCTGATCCGTGAGTCGGAATTCTGGGGCCGGTTGGGGCTGGTCGATTCGGGGCAGGGGATCGAGCGGCTGTACACGCCGGCGATGCTGGCCGGCCTAATCCGCGTGCCGATCTCCGCCATCCGTCATTGGGCCCGCCGTGGCGCGTTGCGGGCGACGCGCGAGGTGCGACGTCTGCCATATTTCGACTTCGAGGAAGTCGGCGTGGCGCGCAAGCTGGCGCAGCTCCTCGCGGCCGGCTGTTCGCTGTCGATCATCAATCGCAAGCTGGACGAGCTCGCCCGGCTGCTGCCGGAGATGCCGCGGCCGCTGGCCGACCCGGCGATCGTCGTGGAAGGGCGCTGCCTGCGCGTTCGCCGCGACGAAGGCATCGCCGAACCGAGCGGACAACTGCTTATCGACTTCGACGTAGCGAAACCGCCCTTCGACCAGCTCGGAACATGGCATGCGGCGGGCGGCGCGGGCGAGAGTCAGCCGGTTGCCATCCCGATCGCCGCGGGCGCGTTTCGAAGTGTGTCGTCGCCGGGGGACGAGCTGTTGGCGGCCGACGACCTGCGCTCCCTGGCCGCCGATTTGGAGCAATCGGGCCACCGCGACCAGGCGATCGAGGCCGTGCGGGCGATTCTCGTCTCCGGCCAGTTCACGGCGGACGATCATTTTGCGCTCGCCGAATTGCTGTATCGCGAGGGCGACTTGTCGGCGGCCCGCGAGCGGTACTACATGGCCATCGAGATCGACGAGGATTTTGTCGAAGCCCGCTCGAACCTGGGCTGCGTGCTGGCCGAGCAAGGCGAATTGGAATTGGCGGAGGCTGCGTTTTTGGGCGCGCTCAAGTACCATCCCAACTATGCCGACGCACACTATCACTTGGCGCGACTGCTGGACCGCCAGGATCAAGCGACCGCTGCCCTGCGGCATTGGCAGCGATTCATGGACCTGGCGCCGGCCAGCCCGTGGGCCGACGAGGCCCGCGACAGGGTGGGCGGAAGTGCCGTAGTGCAGTAGAGCAGCAGAGTTTTCCGCAGCTCTACAGCTCTTCTGCTCTTCTGCTCTACCGCACTTCTTCCCCAGCTGGTAGCTGAATTCGCAAGAATTCAGATTGCTCGAACGCCCTGAACTCTTGCGAGTTCAGCTACGCATCAAATCAAGACTGACAGACCACTAGGGCACTTCTTCCCCTGCTGGCCTGTTGCAAAACGGCCCCAATCGCTTATTCTGCGCTCTTTGCAGGGAGCGGCGATTCAGGCGGAATGCGCTTCATGAGCGAGATACTGTTTCAATACGAACGCGTGAACCCCACCACCTGGGCCTATCTCGCATCGCTCCTGGTGATTGCGCTGTACTTCAAATTCAATCGTATTTGGAGCGTCCGCAATCTGGATCTCATCGGCCTGATCCTGCTGGCCCCGGCCCTGCTGATGGTGAAATACGGGCTCGACCATGCCGTCGGATCCGACGATCTGGCCACGCAGCAGCGGACCCAATTGGTCGAGCACATCGGTTACATCTGGCTGTTTGCGGTGAGCGGCCTGTTCCTACTGCGGCTGCTCCTGGACGCGGCGATGGTCCGGCGACCGCTGTTGGAGCCAAACCTCTCGGCCGGCGGGCTGACGTTTCTGGGCATCTCGCTGTTCGTGTTTCTAATGGCCAACGTGGTGAATGGAACGCCGGAAGACGTCGACGTCTCCGGCTCGCAACGGGCCGGTCAACTGAGTGCCTTGACGGCATCGGAAGGGGGCTCGAATTCGCTGGCCACGCATGGACCGGGCTATTCACTGTTCTTTCTATTGCCGCACATCTCGACGCAGAAATTGTTGGGAGACGAAGACGAGGCGAGCGCAACCGTGGACAACGGCGTGACGTCGCCCGCCCAAATCGTCGACGTGGTCACGGCCCGCGTCATGGCGATCCTGTCGCAACTGGCGATCGTCATCGGCCTGGTATTCGTCGGCTTCCGTCACTTCGACAACATCAAGACGGGCGTCGCGGCGGCGACGCTCTACCTGCTTCTGCCGTACACGGCCATGTGGACCGGCAGCGTGACGCACGCGCTGCCCGGTGCGCTCTTGGTGTGGGCCATCGTGATGTACCGGCGGCCGCTGTTGGCCGGAGCGATGATCGGGCTGGCCTTCGGCACGATTTACTACCCCGTGTTTCTGCTGCCGCTGTGGATCAGCTTTTATTGGGAGCGCGGGCTGGTGAAGTTCTTGATCGGCATGTTGACGATGGTGGCACTCCTGGTGGCCGTGTTGGCCCTCACCTCCAGCGACTTGCCGATGTTTCTCGCCGGCTTGCAGCAGATGTTCGGCTGGCGGTTTCCGGTGAGCAGCGATCTGTCGGGCGTATGGCGACAGTTCTGGTGGCCCGACTATCGCTACCCGATCATCGCCGCCCACGTCGGCTTGAGCCTCAGCTTCGCGCTCTGGCCGGCGCACAAGAACCTGGGCATCCTCATCAGCTACTCGGCAGCCACGATGCTCTGCACACAATTCTGGCACGCCCACAGCGGCGGCCTGGCCCTCGCCTGGTACCTGCCGCTCTTGCTGCTGACAATCTTCCGGCCGAACCTGGAGGATCGCGTGGCGCTCGCCGTTGTGAAATAACCACAGAGACACAGAGAGCACGGAGAAGAAAACTGTTGACAGGATTTACAGGATCAACAGGAATTCTAAAGAACTTACATACATCCTGTTAATCCTGTCGATCCCGTCAAAAGAGTCTTCTCTTCTCCGTGCTCTCTGTGTCTCTGTGGTTAATCATTCATCCCGTCGTACATCGACCGCGTTCAGCTTCGCCTGGGCCGCCAGCCAGGTGCGCCACTGAGGCTGGTCGTACTCGAAGCTGGTGCCGGCCAGAGCGACGAGCGCATTAAGCACGCGCGGGTTTTGCACCGCTCGGTTCTCGAATTTCGCCGCCTTGCTGCCGAAGCTGAAGCCGCCGCCCTCGGTAAACGTGTAGGCGTGTTGATCGCCGCTCGCGCCTTCGCTCACCTGGACCTTGTGCTTCGTGACCAGCGCGTCGATGAGTGGGCCGATTGCGTCGCGGTTGCCGATCTGGCCGAGCGCGGCGCCGGCCCGATTGATCAGCTCGTTGTCGCGGCTCTTGAGGGCCCGGATGTAGGGCGTGCTGATGCCGGGCCGGCCCGAGCGGATCACGTACTCCAGGCACACGGCGCGGAGCTCGTCGTCGGGATCCTTGAGCGACAAGTCGATCAGCGTTTCGAGCGCGAGCTGACTATCGAGCCCGGCCGCCACTTCGATCCACAGCCGCTTCAAGTCGGGATCGTTTTCCCGCCGGATGAACGCCACCAGCGCGTCGGCCGCCAGCGGATCGCGAATCGCCAGGATTTCGGCGCGGGCCTGCTGGGCCCGATCGACCCGCCGGCCGGTGAGCCAGCGCCGCAGCCGGTCCAGCTCGTTTTTCCAATCGGCCTGCGAGCCTTCGACTTTCTTTTGCTGTTCCAGAAGCTCGACGTGCTGGCGCGTCACATAGCGGCCGTCGTACTTGACCATGCCGCGAGCGGCCATCACTTCCTCGCGGGTCATCCACTGGCCGCCCGCTTTGCGGAAGCCCAACAGGTTGCGGGCCTCGGCGTGGTTGGGGTCGAGCTCGAGAATCCGCGCAAGTTGTTGCTGCGATCGATCGCGGAGCTTGTGCTCGCGGCACCACTCGGCGAGCTTCCAGTGTGCCTCGATCGTGTCGGGCGATTTGCGGGCCAGCTCCGCGTACTCGGTCTCGAACTCCGAGGTGGTATCGATGCGGGCGACCTGGGAGCGGGGAATCGTGAGCCGCCCGCCGGCCGCCAGCTCGATGACGTACTTCTTCTTATCCGCGGCCGCGTCGACAACGATCCGGCCCTCAACCCGCCCGCCATTGGTCAACTCCAGCGTGTCGCCCAGCGCGCAGTTCGAAACCGCGACGGTGGCGACTGCCAGCAGTGTTCGGCGAATGAAGTTGCTCATGCGACTAAATTGTCTCTCGCAAAGGCGCGAAGAAGGCAACTAAAAAACCACGAAGTCACAAAGGGCACGAAGAAAACTTAGGTACAAACATCGTCAAGTCTTCGTGTC
The DNA here is from genome assembly GCA_044868555.1 of Lacipirellulaceae bacterium. GTDB lineage: Bacteria > Planctomycetota > Planctomycetia > Pirellulales > Lacipirellulaceae > JABDGM01. Next base: position 6,267 of record JBIOWO010000343.1, read on the forward strand.
CTTTGTGCCCTTAGTGGTTAATCCTAATTTCCTCTGCGTCTCCGCGTCTCTGCGTGAGATTTCTTTCGCCTGATAGCCAAGCGAATCCTTACCTCTTATTATAGCGGGTATTCTGCCCACGATTTTCGGCGTTTTTTTCTGCACCCCGACCTCCGACCTCCGACCTCCCATCTCTCCACCATGAGCACTTCCACCGCCCAGCATCGTTGCGATTCGCCCAAGTCGGTCCGCTGCGCCGTAATTACGGTGAGCGACACTCGCACCCTGGAAACCGACAAAGGCGGCAAGCTGGTCGCCGATCTTCTGGCTGCCGGCGGGCACCGGGTGACTGAGCGGCAGATCGTCAAGGACGATCCGTTCGAGATCGAGCCGCTGGTCCATCGACTTGCCAATCCCGACTTGCTCGACGCCATTCTCATCACCGGCGGCACGGGCATCGCCGCCCGCGACCAGACGTTCGAAACCGTCAGCGGCCTCTTGACCAAAACGATGCCCGGCTACGGCGAGCTGTTCCGCATGCTCAGCTACGACCAGATCGGCCCGGCCGCCATGCTCAGCCGCGCAGTCGGCGGAGTTCGCGACCGCGTCGTCCTCCTCACCATGCCGGGCTCGATGGCCGCCGTACAACTGGCGATGGAAAAACTCATCGTGCCCGAGATCGGGCACCTGGTGTTCGAGGCGCGGAAGTGAGGCCCTCGTCACAATTCACAATCGTCGCGGAAAATTTGTTTCCACAAATGAAACAAAGCGCTCCCAATCGGCTTGGCTGCCGAATCGAGAACGGGCGAAGAGCATCCAACTATCCGAGTGGTACAAAATGATCAGATTTTCTGTTCGTCGAAAACTGTTGAAAAAAGGCCATTGGATCTCAGACCGTCGATGGGCTTGCAGCATCATTAGCCCATTTTCCGAAATGGTCGTCTCTATTCTCCGAAAAATCTGTTCCTTTTGTTCCCAGGCGCGCTGCAATTGATTGCGGCGCCAGAAATACCAAATAACGATAGTCGTAGGAACAACGACACAAAGCACGATGAGCATTCGGTCACTGAATCCGGGACCATGATCCTCTTTCGTAACCCCGATTCTCCACAATAAGATAACGCAGCCAAGCGTGACGAGAATTAGAAATGCGCGACGCAGTCTGCTCCATATCGACGCCTCGGCGAGGCGCCAACCTATTCGAACGTCGTCCAATGTTAATTCACCGGTCAGCGTGATGGGCGGATCAAGTGACATCGACGTACACGAGGTTTCCGGCACTAACACTAATCAATTTCAATCCGGTAACTCACCATCCACAACTCAAGCTGCTCAAGCCTTGTCTTCCACTCGGCCTTGAACTCTTTCATCCATTTGCGATTCTTGGCCGAATCGGGTACGTCGACGACAACCTTCACAAGATTATCGCGATAGACGACTCCGCTGTGGCGCCAGTGGCCTTCCACTCTCTGCGTCTCGTAGCTGGCCGCCCCAAAATTGTCCACGATTTGCAGAACCGCTTCGGCCAGCAACTCCGGCGGCACGTCGCGGCCGTCATTCAGTTGCAGTGGAAGCAGAACCTCGTATCGCCGCCACTTGCTGCTCATAGGTCGCCTTACCCTGGACGGAGAACGGAATATCTTGCTGGGCGAGCGCTTCGAGTGCGGCCTCGGGAACCAAGTGCTCGCCGGACCGCAGCACGTGTCCCGAGAATCGGCCGAGCAGAAAAGCCAGTGCTCGCTTCTCTGCGTCGCGATCGGGAAAAGAAATGGTCACCATAAAACGTGAACCTCCTGACTATCATCAGAATACTCGATGCGGCGGCATCACGCCAGCGGTGATAGCGGCGCAATCATCGCGCGGCTGGATTGGCCCGAGTTGTTAATCGGCTTCGCAGCGCGGTTGGAAGGACGATTGCTCCATCGCACCTGCTTGCTGCGCGTCATCTTTCAACTGTCCGCCAGATTGGCTAATCTGCCGGGCCGCGATTTGCCGACTTCGCCAAATGCGGTCGTGCTGCGCGCTTGCCGCGTAAATAGCCCGGCCATCCTGGCCGGTAATGTGCCGGGTAAATAGCCCGGCCATCCTGGCCGGAAACGGTACATAGCCCGGCCATCCTGGCCGGAATTGTTGGGAACAATCGTCGCGTTACGCTGCGCTTCCAGAACCGACCCAGGATGGGTCGGCTATATATCACATGCCCACGGAGGGGCCTGTGCCACGTTCTTATTCGCTGTTCTTGATCGCGGCCCTGTTTGGCGGCGGGTGGTATTTCACCACGGGCCCCGGCGCCGGAAAGCTCGGCCAGATTCTCACCACCGCGCAGCAGCAGGGCGGATTCGGACAGCAGGCGCCGGCTGGTTACTACTCGCCGCAATCGTCGCAGCAATATCCAACGGGACAGGTTCAAGGTTCGTATGCCACCTACCAGCCGCCCGCCGCTCCGCCGCCCACGCCGCTGCAGGGCGGACCGGCCATTCGCATCGCGTCGTTCAACATCCAGGTGTTCGGCGACTCGAAGGCCGCCAACCAGCCCGTGATGTGGACGCTGGCCACGATCATTCGCAACTTCCACGTGGTAGCGATCCAGGAGATTCGCACGCAGGACGATTACTTCCTCGACAACTTCCTCCGCAACTACGTGAACCAACAAGGCCGCTATTACGACAAGGTGGTCGGCCCGCGACTGGGGCGGTCCAACAGCAAAGAGCAGTACGCGTTTCTCTACGACACGGCCGCGATCGAAGTCAACCGCAACAGCGTTTACACCGTGAACGATCCGGACGACCTGTTGCACCGCGAGCCGCTGGTGGCGATGTTCCGCGTCCGCGGCCTGCCGCCGCAAGAGGCGTTCACGTTTGTGCTCGCCGATATCCACACCGACCCGGACGAAACCGACACCGAGCTCGACGCCCTCGGACAGGTGTACCAGGTGGTGCGACGCACGGCCGGCGGCGAGGACGACATCATCGTGCTGGGCGACCTCAATGTCGACGACCAGCATCTGGGCCAGCTCGGCCGGCTGGACGGCATCCGCCCGATCGTGCGGGGCGTGCCCACTAACACGCGGCAGACGGCGCAGTACGACAACATCGTGATGCACCAGCCCTCGACCGTCGAGTTTACCGGCCGCTGGGGCGTGTTCAACTATCGCGAATTCTACAAGCTCACGCCCGAGCAGGCCCTGCAAGTGTCCGATCACCTGCCCGTGTGGGCCGAATTCAACGCCTACGAAGGCGTCGGCCCCGGCCGCGTGGCGGAACGCAACGGGGCGATGATCCGGGGCGGCAATAGCTATTAGTCGCGCCACCGTAGCCGAATTCGCAAGAATTCGGGCGAGAGTCTGAAGTTTTGCAACTTCAGCTACGGTTTTGAACCTGTTGTTAGCCAGACTGCGGCTTTCTCGCTAAAAGCTAATAGCTAATAGCTAGGAGCTTTCCGCAAAAATTTTCTTGTTGAAATTGGGCCACCCCTTCTGCTAGGCTCCTTTTAACACTCAAGCGGTATCCAGCGGAGCGTAAGCAGTGGCCCTCTCCCGGTCCCAGTGAGGGACCGGGAGACGGTTACCGAGCGACGTGTCCAAAGAGCCCGAGGTCGGACCAATGCGTCCGGCCGCGGGCTTTTTTGCTGGTCAACCAACCCGAAAATTTTTTGGCTTGGAATTGGCCACCCACCCTGGTATACTGAACACCTGAACATTACACGGCATCCGGCGAACGCTGCAACCAGCGGCAGTTCGCAGAGCCCGAAGTCGGACACTTGCGTCCGGCCTCGGGCTTTTTTTGTTGCGATCGACGAATCAATGACTCAACCTGCAAAACAACATTTTGTAACTCTCGCCGACGCGCGGTCGGAAATCCTCGACGGCGATCTGCTGCTGTTTCGCCGGCGCGGGCTGATCGCGATCGCCGGGCGGGGCGAACATTCGCACGCCGCCAAGGCGGCCTGGTGGGGCGACGATTTGTTTTGTCTCGAAGTGCGCGAATGGCACGGCGGGCGGGCCGTGACGCTCCAGAGCCAGGTCCGACGCCGGCCGGGGCGGATTGATGTGTATCGGGCCAATCCGGCAAACCGGTGGCCGGAGTACGATCGAACGCGCTCCATCACGATGATGCGCCGCCTGGCCGGCTGCGACTACGGTTACGTCGGCCTCGCCGCCGCCGCGATGCTCCATCTGCCATTCATTCGCATGGCAGTCCGGGCAGAAGTTGACGACAACGCGATCGATCGCCGGCCACCGTTTTGCAGCCAGGCCTGTGCGATGGTCGATCGCATCGGCGGCGGCGTCGATCCGGTGCCGCACCTGGCCGATCGGCTGACCGAGCCGGCCGACCTGGCGCGGAGCCCTTTTTACAAATACCTTTTTACATTGGTGCCATGATGAACAGATTTCGGATTGCGGATTTCGGATTGCGGATTGTGTTGGCACTGGTGTGCGCGGCCGAGATTTGCTGCGCGCAGCAGTGTTATGTCGATCCGATTACGGGTTTGCGGACATGCCCGAGTCGGGATTATGGCTGGCGGCCAGCAGACGAATTCAATCCGCAATCCGAAATCCCGGGTACCCCTTGGGTGCCGAAATCGTTCGACGCGTCGGCTCATTGTCGAATTACGGTGGGCGATGGCAGCACGGGCAGCGGCACGTTGGTGCACCGCAACGAGTCCACGGGGCTCGTGCTTACTTGCTCGCACCTGTTCAACAATGCGACCGCGAACATCGTCGTTGCATTCCCGGGCGGCAAGCGATTTGTCGCGCGGCTTTTGCAGCGCGATCGAGCGAATGAACTGGCGGCACTATTGATCCGTCGACCGGATGCCGAACCGCTGGCGGCCGGCGACGAGGAACCGGCGGGGCAGTTGTGGGCCTGTGGGTACGGGCAGGCGGGCCAGTTCCGGCGAGTGAGCGGCAACATAATCGGTCAGGCGACGGTGGCCGGGGCGGCGTTTCCGTCGCTGGTGATCGGCTGCGCGGTGCGGCCCGGCGACAGCGGCGGCGGCGTGCTCGATACGGCGGGCCGATTGGTCGGCGTCGTGTGGGGCGAGCGCGATGGAACGACGTACGCCACGTGCGGCCGACCCGTGCGCGAGTTTCTCGACCGCGTGATGGGTCAAGGGTCGAGGGTCAAGAGTCGAGAGCCGGATGCATTGAGCCCCCAGTCCCCAGCCCCCAGTCCCCAACTTGATTGGCAAGCGTGGTCGAATGAAATCGAGGCGCGGATCAAGTCGCTCGACGACAAGAAGCAGGACAAGGGCGATTATCTGCGGCCGGGCGACTTGAACGGTTATCTCAGCCGGAAGGAGCTGCCGGACCCGGCGAATCTGGCAACACGTGACGACGTGACGTCAGTGGCCACGGAATCGACCAGCCGACTGGAGTCGTTGCGCGAGCACCTGCACACGCGGATCAGCGAGTCGCGGCCCGGGTTATTCGCGGGCTTGTCGTTCGGCAAGTTGATCGTCGGTGCGCTCGGCCTGAGCGGCCCATTGGCGGCCGCGGTGATTGTGGCGGCCGGTCTGGCAGGGCGGCGAGTAAAACGTTTAGCCGCGACGCCGACCACTTCGTGGTGCCCGGAGCTCCCGGCGAGCAAAGCGGAGCGCGGCTCCCAACGCCCCATCGCCATCGACACCCCGCCACTACCACAGCGGACCGTACCAGAAACGCACTACGTTCCGTACGAAAAGGATTCGTTCGCCAAAGCGCACCAATGGGCCAGCGAGCAAGTGGCCCGAAAGTATCCCGGCGCGACCGAGGTATTACAGGCGCAGGATTCGTTAATTAAACAGCATTTGGCGGGGCAGAAGTGAGTAGGTGAGTAAGTGAGTAGGTGAGTTAGTAGTGCGACTCACTCACTCATTTGCTCTCGCATTTACCTACTCACCTACTCACCTACTCACTTACTCACCTTTACTAGGAGCCACACATGCCAGTCACAAACACCGATGCAGTCCTTCACTACAACGTCGGCGAGTTTGGCAAGGCGGGGTACGCCGTGCCGAACTGGTCGAACGACGTGGGCAGTCTCAATCCGCAAATCCTGGATTGGGTGTACCTCGTCGGCCGCAATTTGTTCCACATCATGCACCACGAGGACGCCGACCTGCGGATCCCGCCATCGATCAACACGGCCAAGCGGATTCACAAGCTGTACATTCGCGCCGGCAACATCCTGGCCGGTCGGGCCGTGCCGCCGGGCGAAAACAACATGGAAGTGATCCACGCCCGGCCGGCGGGCGAAGTGTTTCGCGTGTTTCCCGTGCCGTTCTTTCTGGTCCGCAATCCGTTCATGCGGCGGTGGGCCGAGCTGATTCTCATTTCGCTCGCCGAGGCGATGCAGCACACGGAGAACCGCAAGAGCCTGGAGATTTCGACGGCGTTTGCCGGGCAGGTGGGCCAGTACATCCGGCGCGTGTACATCAACATGGCGATCGAGCTGTTCGGCAAGACCCGCGAGCAGGCCACGGCCGACGGCTTCGCCCTCTCCGACGCCGATTTCGCGGCCTACAACCCGGGCGATTTTTTCACGCAGACCGAAATGGTCGACACCGTGCCGCGACTGGACCGCGTGTTCACGGAAGATCGGCTGGAGCTGTTGGCCGAGGGGATTCCGATCATCGAGCTGCCGGAGCTGCGGCCGTGGCCGACGAATCTCACGCTGTACTACGCGGGGACGCGGAGCGACGCCACGATGAGCGGCGGCGCGCCCGGCGCGAGCGGCAACAGCGCGGCAACGGCCGGTCCGGTGATTCCACCGCCGCCGGGACCGTAGTCATAGTGGCGAGTGGCGAGTGGCGAGCGGCGAGAAAAGAAAGGGCATTCGCGTGGATTGGCCAGTGGCGACCGTGTTGTTGGGAACGCTCGGCACGCTGGCGGTGGCCATTGTGAAATGGCTGCCGCCGCGTGGGGGCGGGCGAATGGGCGAGTTGTGCAATGGCCGGGTTTATGCTCGCGCGACCGACATGGCCGAAATTCGGGCTCGCTTGGATGCGTTGGAACAGGCGCATCACGTATTGCGGGCCGAGCTGCGGGCCGACATGAAAGAGTTGCAGAGTGTGATCTGGGAAGCATTGCGGGTGGCACGTCCCTGAGCTTCCGGCGAAGGGCGTGGCGATGCGAGCAACGATTAGCCACGCCCATCGCCGGAGGCTCTGGGCGTGCCACCCGATTTGGGAGATAGCAATCATGCAGATACGAGATCGGATAAGAGAGTTGCGCCGAGTGCGCGCCGGGGAGCTGCGGCCGAATCCGCGGAATTGGCGGGTTCATCCGGCCGGGCAGCAGGACGCGCTGCGGGGGCTGTTGGCGGAGGTCGGCTATGCCGACGCACTCCTGGCGCGCGAATTGCCGGATGGCACGTTGATGCTCGTGGATGGACACTTGCGCGCGGAAACGACGCCGGACGCCGTCGTGCCGGTGTTGGTGCTGGACGTGGACGAAGCCGAAGCGGACAAGATCCTGCTCACGCACGATCCACTGGCCGCGATGGCGACGGCCTCGGACGAGCACGTGCGGGCGCTGTTGGCGGACGTGCAAACAGAGAGCGCGGCCGTGCGGGCGATGTTGGATACGGTGCTGCGAGAGGCGAATCCGCCATTCCCGCCCGCGGAAGCGGACTCGCCGCGGCCGGAGGTGCGAGTGCCGGAGAGTTATCAAGTCGTGGTCGAATGCCGCGACGAAGCGGATCAACAGAGCGTGTTCGAGCGGATGCGCGGGGAGGGCTACCGATGCCGAGTTTTGACGCTGTAAGTGGAATTTCGGATTTTGGATTGCGGATTGAATGCAGCAAATCCGCAATCCGCAATCCGCAATCC
>JBIOWO010000344.1:0-15721 GCA_044868555.1 Lacipirellulaceae bacterium
GGGAAGGGCGAGCAAGCTCGCCCGCTAATTGGCACGTTGAACGTTGATGAATTTGTATATTACGGAATTGACCTGTGTCCTGTGCGGCTCGACGTTTCCCGGGGCGAATCTGGCGACGGCCGAGGCCACGTGGATGGTCTGTCCCCGTTGCGGGCCGGATGGAATCCTGGACATCGGTTACGACCTGAACCGCGTGCGCGACGCGTGGCTGGAGCGGCCTTTGGCCGACCGGGCCCGCAATCATTGGCGGTACGCCGAGCTGCTGCCACTGGAACCCGACGCGATTCGCCACGAATGGCCGGTCGGCTGGACGCCGATCATCGATTCCCCGCGATTGGCGCAGAAACTGGGCGTTAAGCAGATATTGTTGAAGGACGAGGGCCGCAATCCGACTGCGTCGTTCAAGGACCGGGCCAGCTCCGTTGGCGTCGCCCATGCGCTGCAAGTCGGCGCCGAAACGATTGCCTGCGCCTCGACCGGCAACGCGGCCAGCAGCCTGGCCGGCCACGCGGCGCTGGCCGGCCTGCCCGCGTTCATTTTTGTCCCCCACACGGCGCCCGAGCCCAAAGTGGCACAGTTGCTGGTCTTCGGCGCCACAGTATTCGCGGTCAAGTCGACCTATGACGCAGCGTACGACCTTTGTACGAAGGCGTGCCAGACGTTCGGCTGGTACAATCGCAACTGCGCGATCAATCCGGTGCTGGTGGAAGGCAAGAAGACGGGCGGGCTGGAAGCGGCCGAGCAAAGTCGCGACCTGGGCATCGTGCCCGACTGGGTGGCGGTGAGCGTGGGCGATGGCTGCACGATCGCCGGCATTTGGAAGGGGCTGCAGGAAATGCACGCGCTCGGCGTTATCGACCGCCTGCCGCGACTCCTGGGCGTGCAGGCCGCCGGCGTCATGCCGTTCGCCTATGCCTTGAAACACGACGGCCTGCCGCCACCCTCGGCGGGCAAGACGATCGCCGACAGCATCGACGTTCACGTGCCGCGCAACTGGCGCAAGGCCATTCGCGCCCTGCGCGACTCGCACGGCGTGCTGGTGGGCGTGTGCGATGAGGAAATCCTGGAGGCGATGCGACTGGCCGGCCGACACGGCGTATTCGCCGAACCGGCCGCCGCCGCCGCGTTGGCCGGCGTGGTCTCTGCGATTAATTCGCAGACGATCAGCCACAACGATCGAGTCTTGGTGATGGTCACCGGAAGCGGCCTGAAGGACACCCGCAGCGCAATCCGCGCCGGCGGCCAGCCGATACCCGTCGAGGCTGACGTCGCAGCGGTCGAATCGGTTTTGAAGGACTCGCGCAGAGGCGTAGAGGCACAGAGGCCGTAATTCACTCCGATTTCTCTGCGCCTCTGCGTCTCTGCGTGAGACATGAATTGATGATGTAGTGCGAGCAGACAATGCAAACAGTCAAAAAGGTTTTGGACCACGTTATTCAGCGGTTCCGCGAGCGGAAGGTGCTGCTGCCGACGTTCGCCCAGATGCGCGATCCGAGCACGGCCCCCGATAAAGTCAAAACGCGGCTGAAGAACGTCGGATTGTGGGACGTCGACCCGGCCAACTTGTTTCGCATCACCTGGAAGAACGAGCCGGTCGACCGCGGCGGCCTGTTCAATCACGGCAATTGGATTGAGTTCCCCTCAGCGGTGACCGGAGTCGACGCGCGGATCGTCGGCCTCGTGGGCAAATTCTTTCCGACGGGCGCCCACAAGGTGGGCGCGGCGTTCGGTTGCCTCGTCCCCAAGGTTGTCAGCGGCCAATTCGATCCGACGAAGCAAAAAGCCGTCTGGCCGAGCACCGGCAACTTTTGCCGCGGCGGCGCATTCGACTCGGCCCTGCTCGGCTGCCAGGCAGTCGGCATCCTGCCCGAGGAAATGAGTCGCGAACGATTCGAATGGCTGCGCGAAATCGGCGCCGAGGTGATCGCCACGCCCGGCTGCGAATCGAACGTCAAAGAAATCTACGACAAGTGCTGGGAAATCCGCCGCACGCGGCCCGATTGCGTGATCTTCAACCAGTTCGAAGAATTCGGCAACGCAGTCTGGCATTACCACGTGACGGGCAAGACGATCGACGAGGTTTTCCGCCGGTTGGATGGCAACGTGCGGCTGTCCGGCTACGTCTCTGCCACCGGTAGCGCCGGCACGATCGCCGCGGGCGATTTCCTGCGAACCGTCCATCCGCAAATCCGGGTCGTGGCGACCGAGGCGCTGCAATGCCCCACGCTCTATCAACTCGGCTTCGGTGGGCACCGCATCGAAGGCATCGGCGACAAGCATATTCCGTGGATTCACAATGTCCGCAACACCGACATGGTGGCGGCCATCGATGATGAGCAGTGCGTGGCGCTGTTCCGGTTGTTCAATGAGCCGGTCGGCCAGACACGCCTCAACCACATCCTGCCGGATGAGTTGATTCAGCAGTTGCCGCTGTTGGGTATCTCCGGCATTTGCAACCTCGTCGCGGCGATCAAGACGGCCAAGTACTACGACATGGACGGCCGCGACGTGATCTTCACCTGCCTCACCGACTCGTCCAGCCTGTACGCCAGCCGGCTGGAAGAGCTGGCCGCCGAGCAGGGGCGGTACACGCCCGAGCGGGCCGCCTACGACCAGGCCCGCTACTTGGACGGCATCGTCACCGATCACGTCCGTGAGCTGACGTACTTCGATCGCAAAGCGCTGCACAACTTCAAGTACTTCACCTGGGTCGAACAGCAAGGCCGCACGGCCGACGAGCTGCGCGAACTGTGGCAGCCGGAGTTTTGGGAGCAGACCTTCGCCCAGGTCGACGAATGGGATGAACAAATCAAAGCGTTCAACGCCCGTACAGGCGTGCTGGATTTGCTCTAATCCGAAAGGAAATACTCACCACAGAGGACACAGAGGACACAGAGGGCACAGAGAAAACCGCGTTGGATTCCATTCTCCGTGAATCTCTGTGTCCTCCGTGCACTCTGTGGTTAGTTCATTTGTATGGCCACTTTCTTTCGTGACGCTTTGCTCGTTCAGCTCGTCCCAGCGCGGGTGGAGGCGGGCAATCTGCGCGTTGCGGACGGGAAGATCGCGGCCGTCGGAGCGGGCGCTGTTGCACAACCGAGCGACGAGGTTGTCGATTGCGCAGGCGCCGTGCTGATGCCGGGCCTCGTGAATGGCCATACACATCTCTATTCTGCGCTGGCCGCCGGGATGCCGGCCCCGCCCAAGCCGCCGCGGAATTTTCACGAGATTTTGAAGTTCATCTGGTGGCGGCTGGACCGGGCGCACACGTTGGAAAGCGTTGAAGTCAGCGGGCAGATTGGCGCGCTGGCCGCGTTGCGCTGCGGCACGACCACGCTCATCGACCATCACGCCTCGCCCAACGCGATCGATGGCAGCCTCGCCGCGCTCGAAAACGGCATCGCCGCGGTCGGCTGCCGCGGCATATTGTGCTACGAAGTCACCGACCGCAATCGGCCCGGCGAGGGCCGCGCGGGGCTCGATGAGAACGAACGCTACTCGAAAGTGTGCGCGATGCGTTCCGACGGGCGGTTCGCCGCGATGGTCGGCGCTCATGCCAGCTTCACGCTGGAAGAGGACTCGCTCGTAGATTGCGTAGAGCTGGCTAGGCGCGTTGGAGTGGGCATTCACATCCACGCCGCGGAAGACCCTGTCGATGAGCGGATCACGCGCGAGACATACGGCTGCGGACTCGTCGAACGCTTCCAACGAACCGGCCTCTTGGACGTGCCCGGCACAATCCTCGGCCACGGCACGCATTTCTCCGACGCGGACATCGCGTTCGTCAACGAACACTCCCATATCACGCTGGCCCACAATCCCAGCTCGAATATGAACAACGGCGTAGGCTACACCCCGGTTGCGAAATTTGCACGGCCGCCACAACTGGGCACCGACGGCATCGGGGCCGACATGTGGCGCGAGGCCCGCGTGGCCGAATTCAAGAGCCACGACGCCGGCCTGCCGATCCCCTTCGGCCACTCGCTAAAAATGCTCGGCCAATCGGCCCGCACGGCCTCAAAGTGCCTCGGCGTGAAGCTCGGTGTCCTCGAACCAGGTGCCGCCGCCGACCTGGTGCTCACGAACTACCGGCCGGCGACACCGCTCACCGCCGACAACCTCGCCGGCCACTTTCTGTTCGCGATGGGTCCGGAATTCGTGCGCGACGTGATGGTTAACGGAAGATGGTTGTTACGGGATGGACGGGCGCTGTCATGCGACGAAGCCCGCGAACGCGCAGCAGCAGTCGAGATTTCGCGCGAGTTGTGGGAACGGATGGTAAGGATTCCATGTGACTGAATTTGGCGTATAATTAGGTGTTATGATACAAACCTTCCAAGCCATCTACGAACATGGTGTGTTGAGGCCACTTGTGCCGCTGAGCTTGCCCGACCGCGCTCAGGTTGAAGTGACAATTCAAGGGAACGCTTTATCGGATCATTTGGATCAGGACGCATTGAGATTGGCCGATGAGGAGGGAGATGAATCGGTCTCCTTGGATGAGATCCGTAGGGCTTTGGCGACCATTCCGGGTTCGCTGTCCGACGATGTGATCGCGGACCGTGGAGAATATTAGCGAAATGGCAATCTGGTATCTCGACACCAGTGCGCTCGTCAAGCGCTATCATGTCGAAGTCGGCACAGAGACGGTGGACCGGTTGTTTGCCCATCCTGACGACGAGATTGTGATCTCGCGGCTTGGATTCGTTGAGCTGATCTCAGCTTTGGCGATGAAAGTGCGTGGTGGCATTCTAACTGTTCAAGCACTTGAGGCGGCGAGAAGGCGGTTCTTGGGCGACGTCAAGAGCCGTCGAATACTGGTTGTCCGGCTCTTGGTCGGACATTTTCGAATTGCCGAGCGACTTGTCTACACACACTCACCCCGGCGACGTTTGCGGACTCTCGATGCACTACAACGTGCCGTGGCTTTGCAGTTACACGAGCGACAAGGTGGAGTGGTGATGGTTACGGCGGATAGTGTGCTGCTGGAGATTGGCCAGGCGGAAGAGTTGACGACTCTCAATCCGGATTGAACGTCCGCAAAGAGATTCGGCGTCGTACTCGATACACACGCATTCGGGTAATGGCGAGCGCGTCACACGGAATGTGCCGATTGCAATCGCACAATCCGAGTGCCGCTCTTTCCATCCAGGGCATCGGCGAATTTGTTGACGTGGGCGATGATCGCCACGGCGTCGGCGTGCGGTGAATTGCGAACGAAGTCGATGCCCGTCTCGATCTTCGGCCGCATCGAGCCGGCGCCGAAATGGCCGGCATTCAAGTGCGTTTCGGCCGCGTCGGCCGTGAGTTGTTCCAGCCTCTTTTCCTCCGGCTTGCCAAAGTTCAAGCAGGCGTATTCGACGGCCGTGAGAATCACGAGCGTCGGCGCAGCCAGTTGCCGGGCTAAGAGGGCGGTGGTGCGGTCCTTGTCGATCACGGCCGCCACGCCGCGAATTCGGCCCAGCGAATCCACGGCCACGGGAATCCCTCCGCCGCCACAACAAACGACGACCTGGTTCGCGTCGACCAGCCGCTCGATGGCCGGCATCTCGATGATTTTTCGCGGCAACGGCGACGCCACCACGCGGCGGTACTTGCCGCCACCTTCATCGCGGAGAATCCAACCGTCGTTGTTGCGATACACTTCGGCCTGTGCGGCCGTGAGCAGCGGGCCAATCGCCTTGGTGGGCTGCCCGAAGGCCGGGTCGTTCGGATCGACGAGTACCGTAGTGACGATTGCGGTCACGTCGCACGTGAGATTTCGCCGGCCCATTGCGTTCGACAGGCATTGGGCGATCATGTAACCCATGCCGGCTTGCGTATCGGCCACGCACACTTCGAGTGGGATTGGGTACAGCTCGCTGCGGGCCAATTCCACCCGCCGCAGGATATTGCCGACCTGCGGCCCGTTGCCGTGCGTGATGACGAGCTGGAACCCGCGCTCGATCGCGTCGCACAGCATCTCGGCCGTGTCGCTCACCTGGGCAAACTGCTCGTCGATCGTGCCGGCTTTGCCAGGCGCGCTGATGGCGTTGCCACCGAGGGCGACGACGAGTCGTTTACGGGCGTTGGGCATGTAGACGTCCATCGTCCGTTGTCCGTTGTCCGTCGTCCGTTGTTTGACTGCAACGGACCACGGACCACGGACTACGGACCTCTTTAGAATGGCCGCTCGCGCATCGTGCTGGCCATGATCGCCTTGGCCGTGTGCAAGCGGTTTTCCGCCTCCTGGAACACGATCGATTGCGGGCCGTCGATCACGGCGTCGGTCACTTCGCTGCCGCGGTCGGCCGGCAGGCAGTGCATGTACACGGCCGACTTCTTGGCCAGCTTCATCCGCCGCTCGTCGCAAATCCAGTTCTTGTACTTGGCGTTGATGGCCAGGCACGCCGCCTGGTTCTTCGCCACCTCGTCCTTCGTGGTCGCCTGCTGCCTTTCGAGCATCAGGTCATACACGCCCCAACTTTTCGGATAAACGATGTCGGCATCGGCAAACGCCGCGTCCATGTCGTCGACAATCTCGAACCGGCCGCCGCTCTTAACCGCGTTCGATTTAGCCGCTTCGACCGTGCGGTCGATCAGCTTGTAACCGGGCGGATGGGCCAGCGACACGTGCATGCCGAACCGGGTCATCAGCGTAATGAGGCCCTGCGGTACGCTGAGCGGCTTGGCGTAGGATGGGGCAAACGCCCAACTCACGGCGATTTTGAGGCCCTTCAGGTTGGTGCCGAACTTCTCGCGGATGGTCATCAAGTCGGCCAGGGTCTGCGTCGGATGGTCGACGTCGCACTGCATGTTGATGATCGGCACGTTGGCCGCCGCCGCCATTTTTCGCATGTAAGTGTTGCCTTCGTTGAGCACGAGGTCGTGCCGGATGCAGATGCCGTGTCCCATGGCGGCCAGGATCTTGCCGGTGTCTTCCGGCGTTTCGCCGTGGCTGATCTGCGTGGCGTCGGAGTCGAGAAAATGCGCATGCCCGCCAAGCTGCGTCATGCCGGCCTCGAACGCATTGCGAGTCCGCGTCGACTTATCGAAGAACAACAGGAACGCCGTCTGATGCGGCAAGAGCAGCGTCGGCTTGCCTTGATGATATTTCTGCTTGAGGTCCGTTGCTGTATCCAGCAGTAGACCCAGCTCGTCGTCGGTCAGGTCCTGTGTCTCGATGTAGTCTTTGCCTTTGAGATTCGCCATCGGTTACTCACTTCTTAAGTCGGATCTCACCACAGAGGGCACAGAGGACACAGAGAAGGAAAAATTTGCAATTTGATTTGCTCTTCTCTGTGAACTCTGTGTCCTCCGTGGTGAATCAAATCGGATTGTTGCTGTGAACTACTGCTTCAGTCGTTTGAATGTTGTGGGTGTCTTGCTGGGGCGGCCGAAAGCGAGGCTGCAATAGGCTGGGCCGAAGGCGGCGTAGAAGGCGGCGCAGTTCACCAGGTGATCGATCGGGACCGAGTCGTTCACCGTGTGGGCGACGTTCTCCGGCGCCGGGCCGAAGCCGACGCAAGGGATGCCGTACATACCGTCGATCGACACCGCGTTCGTGCTGAACGTCCAACGGTGTACGATCGGCGCTTTGCCGAGCGCTTCGTGATGCGTCTTCACCGCCGCCCGCACCGGCAGGCTGTCCTCCGCCTCGCACCACATCGGAAAGTATTTTTCCGTCTCATAAACGAGTCCCGTGTAGCTCGGCCGGGCATAGCGCAGCACTTCCACCTTGGCCTCGACGCCGGCCCGCTTCACGGCGTCCTTCACCTCGGCCACGGCCGATTTCTTCGTGTCGCCCACGGTGAGCCGACGGTCGAGATGAATGTACGCCTGCCCCGGCACGGCGCACAGGCTGGGCGTTTTGCAGTCGATGTAGCTTACGGTGATCGTGCCCTTGCCGAGGAACTTGTCGCCCTTGAGCCGCGTATTGAGCGCTTCGATCTCGCGAACTACCTTGGCGATTTTGTACACCGCGTTAACGCCCTTCTCCGGCATCGAGCCGTGGCACGACTTGCCCAGGCACGTAACGCCGATCTCCATCCGCCCCCGCTGGCCGCGGAGGATTTTGCAGTCGGTCGAATCGGTCACCACGACGACATCCGGCCGAATCTTGTCCTCCTCGACGATGTATTGCCAGCACAGGCCGTCGCAGTCCTCCTCCATCACCGTGAACGTGGTGAGCAGGGAGAACTCGGACAGGTCGACGTTCAAGTCGCGGAGGATTTTCGCCGCGTAGACCATCGCCGGAATCGCCCCTTCCTGGTCCCCTGCCCCGCGGCCCCACACCTTGCCGTCGGCCAACTTGCCCTGGTACGGGTCGTGCTTCCATTCGCTCCGCTCGCCGACGCCGACCGTGTCGACGTGGGCGTCGATCGCAATTAGCTTCTTGCCTTTGCCCGGCTTGCCGACTTGCCCTAACAGGTTGCCCAACCCGTCCGTCCACACCTTGTCGAAAGCGCCGGTCGCCTCCATCTCCTGGCGAATCCGCTCAATGACGCCCTTTTCCTCGGCCGACTCGGACGGGATGGCGATCATGTCCCGCAGGAAGCGGACCATCGGTTTTTCGTATTTCTGGGCGGCAGCGAGGAAGGCGTTCGTGCGGGGCATGTTGTCGTGTAGCGGAATTCGCAAGAATTCCGGACCTTGTGGATACTTATCGGAAGTATTGCGACTTCCGCTACGGATTCGAATACTCTTGAAAGAGGGCAAATTCTATGCGAAACTAGCTGGTGGTGGAAGGAGAGTCTGGCCCAATCGATCCAGGCATGAGTTGGCCACCGCACGCCGCTCGCGCGTTACAATATCGCGTTGCGGCCCCTCTACCCCACGAGGCCAACTGCCATGGCGGCAACGACCGAAGCGATCGACGCCCTCCGTCAACTCTCGTGCCAGGTCAACGGCGAGCCGGTGCAGCTCGACCTGCCGGCCGGCGAAGACCTCACGCTGCTCGACGTGCTCCGCGATTTCCTCGGCATCACGTCGCCCAAGAATGGTTGCCAGCCGCAGGCCCAGTGTGGTTGCTGCACCGTGTTGATGGACGGCAAGCCGGTGCTCTCGTGCGCGTTGTCGCCAGAGAAGGCCGAGGGGAAAGCGATCACGACGCTCGAAGGGCTCGACGAGGAGCACCGCCAGCAGATTTCCGAGTCGTTCGTCCGCTGTGGCGGCGTACAGTGCGGCTTCTGCATCCCCGGCATGGCGATGCGAGCGGTCGGCCTGTGCGAGAAAAACATGAACGCCTCGCGCGAGGAAATCGCCGGCGCTCTGAAGCCGCACCTGTGCCGCTGCACCGGATACGCGCAGATCGTCGATAGCGTCGAGCAGTATTGCAAGCTCCGCCGCGGCGAGCCGTTGCCCGAGCCGACGGTGGCGGATCAGTCGGGCCGCGTGGGCACCGACCTGCCGCGCTACACGGGCCACGATGCCGTGCTGGGCGACCGCAAATTCATCGACGACATGACCGTGCCCGGCATGCTCTACGGCGCGGTGCGGCTGGCCGATCATCCACGGGCAACCGTGCTTGCGATCGATGCCAGCCGCGCGCTGGCGTTGCCGGGCGTCCACCGCGTCGTCACCGCCGCCGACGTGCCCGGCAACCGCTACGTGGGACTGATCGAAAACGATTGGCCGATTTTTGTCGCGATCGGCGAGGAAACACGCTGCTCGGGCGACATCGTGGCCGGCGTCGTGGCCGACACGCAGCGGCTGGCCCGCAAGGCGGCCGCGCTCATCGACGTGCAATACGACGTGCTGGAGCCGGTCACCGATCCCAACGAGGCACTGAAGCCCGGCGCGCCATTGATCCACCCCAAGCGCGGCACGAATCTGCTGAGCAAATCGACGCTCAAGCGGGGCGACGTGGAAGAAGCCTTCCGCCGCTCCGTACACGTCATCGAAGACACGTACTACACGCAGCGGATCGAGCACCTGTTCCTCGAACCGGAGGCGTGCATCGTTGTTCCCATTGATAGCGATCTGGGTGGCACGCCCAGAGCTTCCAGCGATGGGCGTGGCAATTTAGGTTCCAGCAAACCACGCCCGTCGCTGGAAGCTCCAGGACGTGCCACCCCGAATTCTCGAGTGCTCAGGGTCTACACGCAAGGCCAAGGCGTGTTCGACGACCAGCGACAGATTGCTTCGACGCTCGGCGTCGACCGCGGCCGTGTGCAAACCGAGCTGGTCAGCAACGGCGGGGCGTTCGGCGGCAAGGAGGACATGTCGATCCAGGCCCAGACGGCGCTGATGGCCTGGGTCACCGGCCGGCCGATCAAGCTCACGCTCACGCGGCTCGAGAGCTTCCACATCCATCCCAAGCGGCACCCGATTGAGTTGAATTACAAGATCGGTTGCGACGCCGACGGCCGCATCCTGGCCGTGAAGGCCCGCATTGTGGGCGACAAGGGCGCGTACGCGTCGGTCGGCGCGAAAGTGCTCGAGCGGGCCGGCGGACATTGCACCGGCCCCTATCGCGTGCCGGCGATCGACATGGAGTCCTTGGCCGTTTACACCAACAATCCGCCCTGCGGCGCGATGCGCGGCTTCGGCGCCAATCAGTCGGCCTTCGCGATCGAGGGCCTCTTGGATCGGCTGGCCGAGCGGGTCGGCATCGACGGCTACGACATCCGCGACCGTAACATTCTGGAACCGGGCGAGGCGTTTGCCACCGGCCAAATCCTCGACAAGCCGTTCGGGCTCCGCAAGACACTCGAAGCGGTCAAAGACGCCTACAAGAACGCGAAGTTCGCCGGCATCGCCTGCGGCATCAAGAACGTCGGCATCGGCAACGGCATGCCCGATATCGGCCGAGCCGCCCTCACCGTCGAGGACGACCACACAATTCACATTCGCACGGGCTTCACCGAGATGGGCCAGGGCCTGTTCACGATCTGCATCCAGTTCGCCGTCGAAGCGACCGGCCTGCCGCCACACATTTTCAGCAAAGTGTCGGCCGACACGAAACTGATGCTCGATTGCGGCCAGACCACGGCCAGCAGGGCAACCGTGCTGGCCGGCAATTCGATCGCCCTGGCCGGCAAAGCGCTGAAGGCGGAGCTCGACCGCGGCAAGACCCTTGCCGATCTCGTCGGCCAGGACTTCCACGGTGAGTGGACGTGCACCTACACCAGCAAATTGGGCAAGGACCTCGACAAGCCGGGCGGACCGAAGACGCACCTCACCTACGGCTTTGCCACTCAGGTGGCGATCCTCGACGACGCCGGCAAGCTCGTCCGCATGGTTGCCGCCCACGACGTCGGCCGCGTGATCAATCCGACGCAACTCAAGGGCCAGATGTACGGCTCGCTCCACATGGGCATCGGCTACGCGCTGACGGAGGACTTCGAAGCGGAAGCGGGCGTGCCGCTGGCCAAGAAGATGAACGACTGCGGCGTGCTGCGGTCGCACCAGATGCCGGAGATGGACCTGATCTTCGTCGAGGAGGAAGACCCCGAGTGCCCGTTCGGCGCCCGCGGGGTCGGCGAGATCGGCCTGGTGCCCACGGCCCCGTGCATTGCGGGCGCGCTCTACAAGTTCGATGGCGTCGTGCGAACCCGCCTGCCGATGCGCGACTCGCCCGCGGCCGACGCGATTTTGAAGCCCAACGTCCGCCGCAAGTAGGTTATGGCGACGACCCACCGCATCGGCGTGATCCTGGCGGCCGGCCGCGGCCGGCGCATGGGCCGCACCAAGCAGCTTGTGCCGTGGCCCACCGCCGACGGTCCGAAGCCGCTGGTGGCGGCGACCTACGATGCCATCCGCCCGATTTGCGATGACATGGTCGTCGTCCTTGGCCACGAAGCGGACGCGGTCGCCGCGGCTATTGGCGATCGGGCCTTTCATCGTACGAGCAGCGACCCGGATGGGCCGATGTTCGATTCGATCCGCGCCGGCCTCGTTGCCGCTCAGGCGATCAATCCGGCAGCGACAATCGTCCTCCAACCGGGAGATCACCCCGACGTTTCTTTGGCCACGTTGCACGCACTGGCGAACTGCTCGCTCCCGCGAGCAGCTTTGGCGGTCATCCCGGAATACGACGGCCGCGGCGGCCACCCTGTGCTGATCCCGCCGGCGGTCGCGGCATCGCTGCTCGAAACCGACTGCCCCGACGGCCTCGGCCAATTCTGGTCCGATCATCCGGAGCTCTGCCATCGCCTGCCGGTGGACGACTCCATGATCCTCCGCGACATCGATACGCCGAGCGACATACCGTCTTAGCGTCCGTACCACCTACAACCCCCGCCGCTGGCCGTGTTAGAATGATCCTGTCGTTCGACAAACCGTCCTCCCACCCAGCTCGACATACCATGCCACCCACCTCGCCAAATTCCAGTTCCGGAGCGAATCGGCCTGCCTACATGGTTACGCTGGGTCTGATGCCGCCGTACTCGGCCGAGGACGTCGAGAAGGCGTACCACGGCAAGCTGAAGGAGATTCGCCCGGACCTGGGCGGCGACCGCGAGGCGTTTTATGCCCTGCAGAAGGCCTACATGGACGCCAAGGAATACGTCAAGTTCCGTGGCGACCGGCGCGGGTGGATCGCCCGGCGGATGGATGAGTATCTCGCCGTGCAGGAGATGATTGATCGATTGAAAGAGCTCGGCGCCGAGGTGGAGACCGATTCGCTCGATTGGCTCAAACGCTCGTTTGGCGATTTCGAGCAACTGACCGAGGTGGTGACGGGCGTCCGGTTGCAAGGGGCCGCTAACGGCGATGACGTTCTGCGATATCTCGTCAGCCAGCACGATCGGCTGCTCCAATTGTGGTGGCTCGATCTGACGGGCTCGGTGGTGACGGATGCGGAGGTGCTGCGGATGGTCACTTTCCGCAGGCTGCAGGAGTTGAATCTTAATCGCACGCCCGTTACCGCCGCCGTGCTGCACCTGGTGGAATGGCTGCCCGCGCTCGATACGCTTCATCTGGAAGGCACCGCCGTGGGATGGTTGCCGCGGAAACGATTGGAGATGAAGCTTCGCAAACGGCGCCGGGTGAACGCCGCGGCTCGGGCCGTGCATCCTACGAATTTGCAATAGATTTGGCACTTCCGAGGCCGATTCCAGCCACGCGTGACGGAATCCTCCGCTGTTTTTTTTCGGCCTTTGTGTTACAAATCCCGGCGCACCCGGCCTGACGGAATGGGCCGGAACTGACGAGGCCGAGGAGGGATCATGCGAGCCAGGGTCAATTTTGTCGCTGGGATCATGGTGCTGGCAGTGGGAGCCGGCAGTGCCGCGTATGCCGCGCCGCCGACCGAAAACATCCACCGTCTCGAGTGGATCGTGGATGGTGACGGACCGCGGAAGCTCGACAGCCTGACGGATTTCTTGTCCCCTTCGACTCCCGGCGACGCGCCGCCGATAGAACCGCACGTGCGGGCCCCGCTGTCTGCGGATGCTCGGGCCCTCGTCGCCGGCAACAACGCCTTCGCGCTCGATATGTATCACCGGTTGTCCGGGAACGCCGGAGCGGGCGAGAACTTGCTGGTGTCGCCGCTGAGCATTTCCGCGGCCCTCGGCATGACCTATGCCGGCGCACGTGGCCGCACCGCTCAGCAGATGGCCGATGCTTTGCACTTCGCGCTGCCCGACAATCGCCTGCACGCGGCATTCGGCGAAGTATTGCGCGATTTGAGCGCCGACCGCGAAGGTTACAAGCTCAGCATCGCCAACCGGCTGTTCGGCCAGGCGGGCTACCACTTCGAACAGCCGTTTCTCGATACGACGGGCCGCGACTATGGGGCGCCATTGGAACCTGTCGATTTTAAGCGAAACCACGAGGCGGCCCGACTGCGAATCAATGAATGGGTGGAAGATCAGACGAACGACAGAATTCGGAATCTGTTGCCCGATGGTTCGATCGACGAGCACGCCCGCCTGGTACTGACCAACGCGATCCATTTCGACGGTTCCTGGAAGTACGAATTTGACAAGTCGGATACGCGGAAGGAGTCGTTTTACACCGCGAGCGAGGAATCGCAAGTTGACATGATGCGGCAATCGCAGCGGTTTCCATACGCCGAGCTGCCCGGCTTCCGGATGCTGGAGATGCCTTACGCGGGCGACGACCTGTCGCTGGTCGCGCTGCTGCCGAACGAGCGCGACGGCCTGGCTAGCCTCGAAGCCTCGCTGACGCCGGAGATGTTGGAATCGAGCCTGGCCGCACTGTACGAAACCCAGGTGAACGTCACGCTGCCGAAATTCAAGTTCGACAGCAAATTCAAATTGGGCGACCCGCTTTGGGAAATGGGAATGACGGACGCATTCGATCCAAATCGGGCCGACTTGACCGGCATCGCGATGC
This sequence comes from Lacipirellulaceae bacterium, assembly GCA_044868555.1. Lineage (GTDB taxonomy): Bacteria > Planctomycetota > Planctomycetia > Pirellulales > Lacipirellulaceae > JABDGM01. Next base: position 14,281 of record JBIOWO010000344.1, read on the forward strand.
CGGACGACGGAAAATTGGTGATCAGTAACGTGCTCCATAAAACGTTTATCGACGTCAATGAAGAAGGCACCGAGGCTGCCGCCGCGACGGCGGTAGTGGTTGCGATTGCGACAAGCGCCTTTTTCCCGCCGCAGCCCAAGGAATTCCGGGCCGATCATCCGTTTCTGTTCGCGCTGCGGGATCGGCATTCGGGCAGCCTGCTGTTCCTGGGCCGGGTCACGGACCCGGGGGCGCTCGCAGCCAGTGCCGCGGCAACCGTCCCGGAACCCGGCGTGTTGACGCTCGTGCTGATCCTAGTGGTCGTAGCACCGCTGCGGAAAGCGGTCCGGCGAGCGTAGCTCTCCGGCTATTTGCCCGACGTAACATTGTGCGTTGGGAGCACGATCAATTGATCTCGACGTGAATCTTGCAGACGTCGGCCGGGTTGTCGCTCCATGCGGCCAATGCCGGGCCCGCCTCGGCGAGCGGCACCACCTGCGTCACCACTTCATCGACCGGAAACGTGCCGCGTTCTAGATAGGCAATTACGGCCTTGAAATCTGCGGGCAGGGCGTTGCGTGAGCCGACGATGTCCAGCTCGCGCTGGACGATGTACCGCGTATCGTATTCGACCGGCTTCTTGGCGTAGCCGATGTAAACCACGCGGCCGGCGAAACACGCTTCGTCCACCGCCGCTCGAAATGTTTGGGGGATACCGACGGCTTCGATCAGCACGTGCGGCCCGTGGCCATCGGTAATCCTCTGCAGCTCCGTATGCAAATCGTTCGCGGCCGAATTGACGATGTGCTTCGCGCCCACCTTGCGGGCCAGCTCCAGCTTGCGGTCGTCGACGTCGATCGCGATCACCGTCGCCCCCTGGCTGGCCGCGGCCGCCAACACGCCGATGCCAATGGCGCCGCAGCCGAACACGGCCACGGTGTCGGCCGCGGTCACCCGGCCGCGGGTCATCGCGTGGTAGCCCACGGTGAGCGGCTCCACCAGTGCCATCTCGCGCAGCGACAGCTTTTCAGACGTGTACAGTTTCTCCCACGGCACGGCGATCAGCTCGGTCATGCCGCCGTCGCGCTGTACGCCGAGCGTCTCGTTGTCGCGGCAACAATTGAACCGCTGTTGCCGGCAGGCCGTGCACCGGCCGCAACTGTTGTACGGATGCACCAGCACGTCCTGGCCGACGCGAAACTGTTTTGGCACGGCCGACCCGACCGCCTCGATCGTGCAGCCCAGTTCGTGCCCCGGAATCCGCGGGTAACTCACGAGCGGGTTCACGCCGCGAAACGTGCTGAGGTCGGTGCCGCAGTAGCCGACCGTGCGGACGCGGAGCAACACGTCGCCGTCGCCGACCGCCGGCTCGCGGACATCGGCAAAGGAAGTCTTGCCAGGCGCGTCGATGACGAATGCTTTCATAGTGGTTGTTTACTCGAAGGGTGGCTGGGGTCGAGCA
>JBIOWO010000345.1:0-13218 GCA_044868555.1 Lacipirellulaceae bacterium
ACGTAGCTGCCGTAGACCATCACCGCCAGCGCGATGGCGATCGTCAGCATACGATACCGCAGCGAAAATCGAATGATGGCGTTTAGCATCGGAAAACACCGTTGCTGAAGTCGCAAGACTTCAGAAACTGTAGCTGAAGTCGCAAGACTTCAGAAAATGTAGCTGAAGTCGCACGACTTCAGAAAATGTAGCTGAAGTCGCAAGACTTCAGAAACCGTAGCTGAAGTCGCACGACTTCAGAAAATGGCTGAATTCTTGCGAATTCAGCTACCTTGACGTTCTAATGATTGTGTCCGGCATGCGGATCGATCGCACCACCGGACTTGTTCTTGAGAGCGATTTGCAGTTGCTGGGCGCCCGATAGCGCAACGTGCTCGCCGGCGAAGATCGAGCCGTCGTTGGCGACGACGACCGACACTTGGTCGCGGTACGTTTCGTGAACCGGGCGGCGCTGGAACGAGTTGCCGCTTGCCTGAAACACGTACGACTCGACTCCTTCGCGCGCCACAGCGCCGACCGGAAGCACCAGGCAGTCCTTCCACGTTTCAACCGGCACGCGTAACTGCACCCGCTGGCCCGGTTTGAATTGCCAGTCGACAAAGCGATGACCCTCGGGATTGGTGGCGTCGCGCAGCAAATGGTTGGGCAGCGTCGCGAAAAAGTGAAATGTGCGTGAGCTCGGATCGACGCGCCCCGACGTGTAGAGCAGCTTGAGTCCGTCGAGGCGCTGCTGCTGGTTGCCGCCCGAATCGATCAGCGCGGTGACCGTCGCGCCCGTGTCAACGGCCGACTGGATCTCGCGGGTGTCCTGCTCGAATGCCGTGCCCTGGACAAATAACGTGCGGTAGTCGGTCAGCACGGCCAGAGTCTCTCCCGCTTCCACGTGCTGCCCAGGCGATGCCTTGAGCTCCTGGATTTGCCACACGAGCGGCGACGCAGCGGCCGAATTCTCGTCGCTGGCCGGCGCATAGACCGTGAGACCCTGCAACAGCTTGCGGTCCCGCTCGATTGCAGCGACCTGTTCTTCCGAGAGACCGTGGAGCAGCAGCGCTTCGCGCTGGGCCTGCAGCACCGCTTGTTGCTTTTCCTGTTCATATTTGCGCTCGAGCAATACACGCTCGGCGACGGCCCCCTCGGCCACCACCGCTTCGATCCGTTTCATTTCGCGAGTGGTCACGTCCAGCTCCGCCACGGTCTTCAGGAATTCGCCCTGGGCTTGGACGATCTCTTCGTGAGTGAGTCGAATCTTGAACAGCTCCTGGCCGGGCGCGACGGCTTCGCCTTCCACCGCGGCAATTTTTGTAACGACTCCCGTGAGCGGCGCGGCGACCGCGACGCTGGTGCGGCCGGGCCGCTCGACCACCATACCTGGGATGGTGACCGCCCGCTCGTAAGGCTCGAGCACCACGGGGCCGACTTTGAGGCCGATGTTGCGCTGGGCCTGCGGGCTGAGATCGAGATGGTCGGCGTCACTGTGGGCGGCGTGGCTGTGGCCGTGCTCGTCGCCGTGCGCATCGTCGTCATCGTGCGCGTCCGCCGGCGGGGCGGTGCGACGCGCGAGCGCATGCTGGAAATCGCCCAGTAACGGGCTCCAATGCGAATAAGTCGAAGCTGCCAGCACGCCAATCACAGCCAGTACCGACAACGTGATCCAACGGGCGGCGGCGTTCCGACGCGGTGAAATGTGAGCATTCATCTCGGCAAACCTTTGGCAGCAGTGCCAATGTTAAATCTGCGCCAGGCACATGGCGGAGCGCAGTGGAGATCTGTCAACGGGTATGCTTGTTACAGGGCGGGCCGCGGCGCGCCACAAAGAAGCCGGCAATGAATCGCCGGAGCGCGGACGATCAGACCAGCAAAACGCACTTCGAGAGGTGCGACCGCACGGGCGGTATGATAGCGCGATCGAGATCCTGGTCCGTTGCGACGGACGATGGCGTCAATTGGTTCAACAAGGCCGCCGAGGTCGAAGCGACGATTCCGGCCGGCTGGGCCAGATCAGGCAACATGATCTTGCTGCCCGCGAGGAACGTGCACGATCCCTGACCGCAGGAGTGGTTGCATGGCTTTCCATCGTCCGATGGTGCGGCCGGGTCGGCCGGATGATGATCGCACTCGTCGTGCGAATGGTGGTCGCGATCGGAGTGCTGAGGCGCGAACGCCAGCTCGGCCGCGCTCGACTGCGCATGCACGTGATGGGCGCAGCAGCCCACAACGACGTGGACCGCCAACACGCTGGCGGCGACGACCGACACGATTTGCCGGGAAAAAGTCACGTTTCGCACATCCCTTCGGTAAGTAAGTATCGGCCGCACAACGGCATAGGTCAAGTGAAACTGTGATAGCGGCCGTGCTGGCGGGCTGGAAAGGCTGAACTTCGAATGGTTGCTCTTTGATAGCAGAGTGGTCACACTGATGGCATGTTCGCGTTGGTCATGACAAGTTGAGTTTTGGGAGATGTCGACATGCAACGTCGTGATTTTTTGATGGCGGGCGGGGTTTCGCTGGCCGGTGCGGTGGCGTCGGCCGCGGTCGGTCGGGCCGCCGAGCCTGTCCCGGGCAAGCACACCTTCAAGCTGAAGTACGCGCCCCACTTCGGCATGTTCGAGGCGGCGGCCGGTCGCGACGTTGCCGATCAATTGCGGTTTGCCGCCGAGCAGGGTTTTACGGCGTGGGAAGATAACGGCATGAAGGGCCGGCCGGTCGCGGAGCAGGAGAAAATCGCCCGCACGATGAGCGAGCTCGGCATGACCATGGGCGTGTTCGTGGCGGCGGGAGCGGGCGCGTTCAGCAAGGTGACGTTCGCCGGACACAATCCGGCCGTATGGGACTCAGTGCTGGAGGAAATTCGCGAGAGTGTCGACGTGGCCAAGCGCGTCAATGCCAAGTGGATGACCGTCGTGCCGGGCCATTACGACGATCGGCTCGAATGGGACTACCAGACGGCCAACTGCATCGAGCTACTGAAGCGGTGCAGCGCGATCTTCGAGCCGCACGAGATGGTGATGGTGCTCGAGCCGCTCAACTGGTGGACCGATCACCCGGGCCTGTTCCTGCACAAAATTCCGCAGGCCTACCAGATTTGCCGGGCGGTCGGCAGCCCGGCGTGCAAGATCCTGTTCGACATCTATCACCAGCAGATCACCGAGGGGAATCTGATCCCGAACATGGACCGGTCGTGGGATGAAATTGCGTACTTCCAAGCGGGCGACAACCCGGGCCGCAAGGAGCCGGGCACCGGCGAGATCAACTACCGCAACGTCTTCAAGCACATCTACGACAAGGGATTCAAGGGCGTCGTCGGCATGGAGCACGGCAACAGCCGGCCCGGCAAGGAAGGCGCTCAGGCGGTGATCGACTCCTACGTGGCAGCCGACGACTTCTAGCAGCACATTGCCACTCGTGGCATTGTACACTCAGGCTTTCGGCTTATTCTCCGCTTGCGGCTTAGCGTCTGCCTTCAGCACCTCGGTCTTCCCCGGCACTGGCACGGGATAATATCCGCCCGCGTCCGGCATCACCGGTGGCGACGCCGCGAAATCGTACGACGCGGGCGACAGGTCGGCGGTCGATGCGATGGCCTCGTCCCATTTGATGATCTGGCCGGAGTAGGTGGCCATGCGACCCATGATGGCCGTCATCGTCGATTCCGCGCCGTAATCGCCCTCGTTGTAGGTTTCGCCACGCCGCAGCGCGGCGAACAGGTCGTGGTGCTCCTGGTGGTGGTTGTCGTTCTTGCGGCCCGGGCTCCGCCAACCGCCCACGGGATAGGTGATAATGCCGCCGGCGCTGTCGTCAATGTCAAGCGTGCCCTTGGTGCCGTGTGCGTGCTCGCGGACCTCGACCGCGCAATCGCTCCAGTGCCGGCACTGGCTGAACATCTTGGTGCCATCGCCGTACGTGTACTCGACGAAGTGATGATCGAAGATCTGGCCGTATTCCTTGCCGGTGCGAATCTGGCGGCCGCCCATTCCCTGGGCCGTGGCCGGATGCATCCCGCCGCGGAGCCAGTTGCCGATATCCAAGTTGTGGATGTGCTGCTCGACGATGTGATCGCCGCAGAGCCAGTTGAAGTAGTACCAGTTGCGCATCTGGTACTCCATTTCGGTGTATTCCGGCTTGCGTGGAAACATCCACAAGCCGCCGCCGTTCCAATAGACGCGCGTATACAAGATGTCGCCGATGGCGCCGTCATGAATCCGCTGCACGGTGTCGATGTAGCGCGGATCATGACGCCGCTGCAATCCGACCGCCACCATTAGATTCTTCTCTTTGGCCTTGGCATTGGCGGCCTGAAAGCGGCGCACGCCCGGCGCGTCGACCGCGACCGGCTTCTCGGTAAAGATGTGCTTGCCGGCGTCGACCGCCGCTTCGAAGTGCTGTGGTCGGAAACCGGGCGGCGTGGCCAGGATCACGACGTCCGCCCCGCTGTCGATCGCGCCCTTGTAGGCGTCGAAGCCGACGAACTGCCGCTCCTTCGCCACGTCCACCTTGGAATCCTTGAACAGCGCATCGCCGTCGCGCCGGCCGCGTTCGACCTGACGCGTGGTTTGGTCGAGGCACGATTCGAGACGGTCACTGAACGCGTCGGCCATCGCCCACAGCGTCACCGGACCCTTGGTGGCCAGGGCTTGCGTTGCGGCGCCGGTGCCGCGCCCGCCACAGCCGATCAGCGCCACCTTGATCTCGTCGCTGCCCCCAAAGTGCGCCCCGCGGGCGATTCGTGCATTGGTGCCCAGAAAAGTCCCGCCCACGGCCAGCGCCGAAGCGGTCTTCAAAAAATGACGCCGCGATGGATCCAACGACTGCTCTCGATTGGTATGGTCGGACATGTCGAACTCCCAAAAAAAGGTCGGATAAATGTCGGGCAATACGACGAATGACATTGTGCCAGCCTCGCGGCCTGTCTTTCGTCATTCGTCATTCAGTAATTCGTCATTCCTCTGCGCTGTCGAGTTTTTCTGCCGCTTCAACCGCGGCCGGCAAGGTCTTGTCGGCAATTCCGAGCGCCCCGCGGCCTTCGCGAAGCCGGTCGCGGACGTCCTGGCGAAGGTCGTCGACATCGGGCTCCCACGCCCGCTTTCTCTCGTCGGCTGAGAGCGTCGCGAGGGGGCGAATGATCCGCATGCCGACGCCGGTCGCCGGCTCCTCAGTATACCACCACGGGCTCAGCGGGATATTCGGGTCGGACAGTTTCCACTCTTTTTCCTCCGACTTGTGCCGGGCCGCGCTGCGGCTCGACGAGGCCGCTTCCAGCCAGCTGCCGCCACGGATCACGCGGGGAAACGTCTTCGTCGGCCAGACGAGGGCATTTTTCGCGTCCACCGGGCCGGCCCCCAACGCCGCGTAGCCCTCGGGACGGTATTCGTCGAGCGTCCACTCGGCCACGTTGCCGTGCATGTCGAACAAGCCCCACGGGCTAGGCTCGCGGGTGCCGACCGCGTGGGTCTTGAAGTCGGCGTTGGCGTCGGTCCAGGCGTATCGGCCGAGCTCGCCCGCGTCGTTGCCGAACGAATAGGCGGTGGTCGTACCCGCGCGGGCGGCGTACTCCCATTCGGCCTCGCTCGGCAGGCGGTAGTCCTGGCCCGTGATGCGGCTCAGCCATTTGGTGTATTGGCGAGCGGCGAACTGAGTCATCGTGACGGCCGGCTGATTCGCGTCGTCGCCGGCGCCGTAGGTGAAGCTGGGATCGTAGAGCGGCGTCGCCGACGTGACGGCGTCGACGCCCCATTCGGCGGCGACGTCGCCCGACCAGGCGTGCCCGTCAACAAGTTTCTGATCGTCGCCGTTCGCGCCGGATTTGTTCGCCGCCAGCCGCTGCAACTTCTTAAACGCATCGTACATCGCCATGAACGACTTGTATTCGGCCCACGTTACTTCGTGTTTGCCGATCCAGAACGGCTCGACGCGAATCCGCACTTGCGGGCCTTCGTCGTCGGAGCGGTCTGCCTCCCCGGCCGGGCTGCCCAGCAGGAACTCGCCGCCCGGGACGGGCACCATCTCGAACTGAACGTCGGTGCCCGGGATGATTGCCTGGTAGGGCACCATATAACCCTGGGTAACTTGTACCGACCGGCCATCCGCCGGTTTTTCAGCCACGAGGCCGGGCGAGGCACCGGGCGGCTCTTTGGACGCCGCCAGCGTCGATCCGGTTAGCACGATTGCGGCGAAAAGACGGAAGGCCGAGGGAACAGAGCGCCGATTTTGGAACAGGGCATCGATCATGCGAATTTGCAGGTTGGCGTTCCTGGGTGGCGGGCCAATAGCCGGTCCGTTCAATATAACCTCGATTGCCGCGGCGGCGAAGTGATGTGCGGGCCCCGTTTTATGTACTCATCTCGCTCCGCGAGATGAATTTCCGCGCCGCTTCGGCCGTGAACTCAGCCGAACGGAGCGAGAGGAGTACGCTGGCCCTGCCGCAGAAATGCCCGCCGTTGGCGGCCCGAGGGGCATGTGAAGCGTGTCGCCAGTTCCTATAATGCGTGGGCGTCGCAATTTCATTGAGACATCCGCTGCTGGGGAAAAAGACGCATGTGTGGAATTGCCGGAGCCTTCGATCTGAGCGGCCAGCGGGATTTTCCTGTGCCACGCCTGCGCAGGATGATCCGCTCGATCGCCCATCGCGGCCCCGACGACGAGCAGATTCACGTCGAACCGGGCGTTGCGATGTCGGTCCGCCGGCTGTCGATTGTCGATCTGGCCGGTGGCCGGCAACCCATCGCCAACGAAGACGGCTCGATTTGGGTCGCCTTTGAAGGAGAGCTGTTCGAGCATCGCGAACTTCGCGGAAAGCTCGCGGCCCACGGGCATCGATTCGCGACGCGCTGCGATACCGAGGTCTGGGTTCATCTCTACGAAGACGTCGCGTCGCGCGTCTTCGAAATGGCGCACGGTCAATTCGCGGTCTCCCTCTGGGACCGCCGCGAACGCATCGGCTGGCTCGGCCGCGATCGCATCGGCATCGCTCCGCTGTACTACGCCGTGAGTCAGGGTTGGTTGCTGTTCGCGTCGGAGATCAAGGCCCTGCTGGCTTCCGGTATGATCGACGTGCGGCCCAATGTTCGCGCGATCGACTACTTCTTCAATTTCTTCTCGATGCCGTGGCGGGAATCCGCCTTCGAGGGAATCTATTTCCTGCCGCCCGGTCATTACGCCAAAATCCACGACGGCCAGTTCGAAACGCGGTCCTACTGGGACCTCGATTTTCCCGACAACGGCGCCGAACAGCGCTTCGCCGATCCGAATCAAGCGGTCGACCAGTTTGAGGACCTCTTGCGCGGGGCCATCCGTCGACGCTTGTCGAACGAAGTTTCCGTCAGCGGCTATTTGAGCGGCGGAATCGACTCGGGCGTGCTGATGGCGCTCGGCGCCCAGGAGCGCGGCCAGCCGCTGCCGGCCCTGACGATCGGTTTCGATCGTTCTGGCCCGTCGGACGAAAGCCGCCTTGCCGCGGAAACGGCCGCGTATGTCGGCTCACCCCTGACCAACGTGATGGTCACGGAACGTGACATCGCCAACACTTATCCGCGCCTGATCCGCGCCGCCGAAGGGCCGGTGCTCGATACGGCCTGCGCCTGCATGGTCCTCATCGCGGAAGCAAATCGTGCGGCCGGCAACACCGTCGCATTGACCGGCGAAGGAGCGGACGAAGCCTTGGCCGGTTACATCTGGTTCAAGTGGCACCAGGTGCAGCTCGCTGTCGCCAGATTGTTTCGATCCCAAGTTGGCGGCGGCAGCCAATACGTGCTGCGCCGTTGGCTCATCGGCGGCGATACCAGCCATTGGCCCCAGCCGCGCGGCGTTCGCGACGTGCGGATGGCCCAACAAGTCTCCTGGGAGCTTGTCGCCCACTCGCGCGAAACGCTGTACGCGGACCGCATGTGGGAGCTGCTCGACGGCTACAACCCGTACGCAGATCTGCCAATTTCGGCGGAGCGGCTCAAACGCTGGCACCCACTCAATCAATCGATTTACACGGCCTACAAAGTCATGTTCCCGGGCCTGCAGATGCTGGCCAAAGGCGACCGGCCGGTGAAGCATGCCTCGACCGAGGGCCGTTATCCGTATCTCGACGAGCACCTCGTGAATTTTTGCGCCCAGATTGCTCCCGAATATAAGCTGCGCGGCTGGACCGACAAATGGCTGCTGCGCCAGCTCGCCGCCCGGCTGCTGCCGCCGGCAGTAGCCCGCCGCAAAAAGACGATGTTTCGCGCCAACCTCGGCAAATCGTTTATCGGCGAGAATCATCCGGCGTGGGTGGATGAATTGCTCAGCGACCAGTCGCTGCGGGCCACCGGCTATTTCGACCCGGCCGGCATACGCCGCGCCCGCGAGGCACAGCAGCGATTGCCACGTCGCTCGCTGTTACGATTCTCGCTCGACCTGGGTCTGTCCGCCGCGATCTCGACCCAATTGTGGCACCACATCTACTGCGGCGGCGCGCTGGCCGATTTGCCAACCTGGTCGCCGCCAAACATCGCCGAGCCGCACGACACGGCCATGACTGGTTCGCGCCAGGCATCGGCGTGAAAGGAAACTTAGCCTGCCAACAAACATTTGAAACGCAGGCAACGAAAGCGTTACCTGCCGATCAGCCCAAGAAAGAAATCCTTCGCGGCCGGATCGACCGTGCGCATGTCGACCACGTGATCGCCCCAGGCCATTTGGCCCAGCGCGTACGTGCCGACCGCGAATTGGCCGATGGCGACGTAGGCCGCCGCCACTTGGCCAACCGCGAACAACATGCCCAGCGAAATTTGACCGACGACGACAAAGCCAATCGTCAGTTGGCCGAATCCGAATACCAACCCGATGCTGAACTGGCCGAGCGCGACGAGCCCGATCGCGACCTGGCCGATGGCGATGAAGCCGCGGGCGATGCGGCCGACTGCGACCACGCCGCGGGCCACGATCCTTTTGCCGGTCTCCGGGCACTTGCCGAAGGTGTAATGCACGAGCGGCAGGCCGCCCCACGATCGGTGCGACGTGAATTCGGCGAAGCGATTGCCGTTGGGATACACGAACCGCCGCCACCTGCCCCACGTCGTTTCTTCGACGAGATAGTCGATCGGTTCGAGCAGCAGATTACGCGGTGCACTGACCATCGCACTTGCCAACATGGACTGTCAAATTCGCGGCATTCGTTCCACGATCGTATACGGCGCAATTTTAAGCATTTATCCTTGAGATTTGCCGTGCGGTCAACCATGATAGGACCAAGTCAGTTCGCCGTGGGACTAGCGGCGGCGTGCCAAAATACCCGACCTGCGACAGGAGTCCTTCCATGGTCATCAGCCGAGCATGTTCTTGGCGCCATTGGTTAGTGACGATGTGCGCACTGCATTGCGCCGGACCGGCCCTGGCTCAAGATCGAAGACCCGTCGCCGAGCAAAACGGCCAAGCTGTCGAGTCGCGCAGCGGTCGGCCCGTTGCCGAGCGCGACCGTCGACCGGCCGAACGCGACGAGGAGCAATCGACCGAGTCGCAAGACGATCGGCCGGGTCGCAGCGGCGAACGCCGTGACGCGCTGCCCGGAGCCGATTTTGTCAAAGCCAACTACACCAAGTATGAGCACATGATCGCCATGCGCGACGGCGTGCGGCTGTTCACGGCCGTTTACGTCCCGAAAGACACGTCGGAGAAGTATCCCATTTTGATGGTGCGGACGCCGTACAGTTGCCGGCCGTACGGCGTCGATGAATACCCGTCCCGGCTGGGCCCGTCGCAAAAATACGCCGAGGAGAAATTCATCTTTGTGACGCAAGACGTTCGCGGCTGTTGGATGTCGGAGGGCGAGTTTGTCGACATCCGCCCGCACCGGGTCGATAAGCGCAGCTCCCTGGACATCGACGAGTCGAGCGACGCGTACGACACGATCGATTGGCTGGTGAAGCACGTGCCGGGCAACAACGGTCGGGTCGGCCAGTGGGGCATCTCGTACCCCGGCTTCTACACGGCGGCCGGCATGATCGACGCCCATCCGGCGCTCGTGGCCTCCTCGCCGCAAGCGCCGCTCGTGGACTGGTTCATGGGCGACGATTGGCACCACAATGGCGCCATGCTGCTGGCCCATAATTTCAACTTCATGGTCAACTTCGGCCAACCCCGGCCCGGCCCCATCAAGCGCAGCCGCCGGCCGCGATTCGATCCCGGCACCCCGGACGGCTATCAATTCTTTCTCGAAATGGGCCCCTTGCGCGAGGCCGAACGAAAGTACATGCAGGGCGACGTGAAATTCTGGCGCGACATCATGCAGCACGGCAACTACGACGAATTCTGGCAGGCCCGCAACCTCCGACCTCACCTGAAAGACGTCCCCCCGGCCGTCATGACCGTCGGCGGCTGGTTCGACGCTGAGGACCTGTTCGGGACCCTGGAATCGTACCGCAGCGTCGAGCGACAGAATCCCGATTGCCAGAACACGATTGTGATGGGCCCGTGGAGCCACGGCGGCTGGTCGCGCGGCGCGGGCGACGCGCTGGGCGACGTCTCGTTCCACGCCGACACGTCGGACTTCTACCGCGACAAAATCGAGCTGCCGTTCTTCGAGCACCACCTCAAACAGAAGGGCGAAGACCGGCGGCCTGAAGCCTGGATGTTTCAGACCGGCACCAATCAGTGGCGCCAGTACGATGCCTGGCCGCCACGCGACGCGGTCGTGAAAGATCTCTACTTACAAGGCGGCAGCAAGTTGGCGTTCGAACGGCCCAGCAACGACGACGGCGACGATGACAACGATCCCGGCTACGACCAGTTCTGGAGCAACCCCAACCGGCCGGTGCCGATCATGGAGGGCACGGCCATCGGGATGCCGCGCGAATACATGGTGGCCGACCAGCGCTACGCCGCCCGCCGGCCGGACGTGCTCGTGTATCAAAGCGACGTGCTGGAAACGGACCTGGCGGTCGCCGGCCCGATCGAAGTCGAGCTCCACGTCGCCACGTCGGGCACCGACGCCGATTGGATCGTCAAGGTGATCGACGCCTACCCGGACGACCGGCCCGACCCCAGCCCTAATCCGCGCATCGTGCGCTACGGCGGCTACCAGCAGCTCGTGCGCGGCGACATATTTCGCGGGAAATTTCGCGAGAGCTTTGAAAAGCCGCAGCCGTTCGTGCCCGACGAGCCGACGCGCATCGTATTCTCACTCAACGACATCTGCCACGTCTTCCGCCCCGGCCACCGGTTGATGGTGCAAATTCAAAGCTCCTGGTTCCCGCTCTTCGACCGCAACCCGCAAACGTTCGGCGATATCTACACGGCCGGCCCGGAAGCGTTCCATACAGCCCGCCACCGCGTATACCGCGAGCCCGAGCGAGCAACTCGGGTGCGGCTGCCGATAACGCCATAACGGCGGCACGCGAGTGGACGAGCAGACGACGCGGAGAACACGGTCATGCCCGCCTACGGTTGCCAATACCAACCCGTCGACTTAGCCGAGTCGCGTCCGCGGACAGCCGCCAGGTCGGCAACGACTTCCGTGCGGTCCGCCACTTGCCAGGGGAAGATCTGCACACCACCGGAAACGCTGATCACCCAGTTGCGGCCCGCCTTGATGAAGCTGGCCTGCGATGCCACGCGACGCGGCACCGGCAATTCCTCGACCGGCTGCTGGCTCAACAATTGGGGCGCCTCCAGACCGGAACGCTCGAGCAAATTTTCCTTCACCAGCAGCGCGCCGACCACGGCCAGGTCCATCACGTTGCGCAAGGCGCCAAAGGCCGAATCCTCGCGGGCCAGTTCGTCGAATTTCGCGGTGAAGTTATCGGCCCACTTCTGGGCGAGCGGATCGGCCTTGCCGGAATGCTGAAGCTGGCCGGTGCCGCTGAGGAAATCCTGTTCCGTTTCGCATCGAACGCCCTGGCCGCGCAGCTCCCAGGCCAGGCCGCCTTCGTCGCGGCGGATCGGCTCATAATTCGGGGCCAGCCACCAGCGCGGCATCATGTTGTGCGCTGCCGTGCGGCTGCGGCCAATCATGTCCAGAAAGCTGGGCAAGCCGTCGACGGGCGCCGGTTCCATGTTCATCGCCAGCCGTTTCATACGGAAATCGGCCGCCACGATCACGCGGGCCAGATGGCTCGTATCGGGCACGCCGGTGATCGTAATCGACTGATCGCCGACCGCCTCCTCCATTTGCCGCGCGGCCGCTTGCGGACCGCCGCGGGCGGAGAGCTGACCGGAAAGCGCCTGCATCCGCGCCAGCCCCGCGGGCGTCGGGTCGATCGAGCAGCTAATGCCGGTGCGATTGGAATCCTCGGCGACGCGGAGCGCGACCAGCAAGTCGTCGAGCATCAGCACGGGCCGGCCCGTCGTCGCGCCGACAACGTTCCCAAGCCGGTCGATGCGCCAGCCTTCGGCCGGACCGGCGAGCACAATGTCTTTCTGGTCGGGATAAATCAGCACATATTTCACGCGCTGCAAACCGGCCAGGAAGCGAACCGCGTCCGGCAATCTACTTCCCTCTCCCTCCGGGAGAGGGCCAGGGTGAGGGCTCCGCGCCGCGGCAATCTGCGATTCCAATCGCTTGAGCGACACGAATCGCAAGTCGGTGAGTTTTTCCAACTCGGCGGGCACTTCCTTGAGGCCTTGCTGCCACGTGGACTGCAACTGCTTCAACTCGCCGAGTTCCGGATTCGAGACCACTCCGTTGGCATCGATCTTGACGCCGCCAACCGCACCGCCGCGGAAGAACTGGGCTTGGGCCGATTGCGAGAGGATGCAAAACGCCGTGGTTGCTGTGAGCGCGGTCACCAACCATCGCCGCCCGTTGAAATTCGTTACGTGGGACATCGGATAAAATCGCCTCCGTCGCCCGTCGCGCGCACCGCACGAATTGGCAGTCGCTGCCGGGCAATCCTGGCCGCCGTGGTCGTTCCAAGGAAAATCAGTCGCCGCCCAGTGCAGGCGCGAGCCGGCGGCGGCGCGGGCACCATGCGTAGCATGGTCGCGTAGGTTCCTACCCTCACAATAGTCGCTAACCCCTGTTGTTTCAACACTTTTTGGCAACAAGTGGTCTCATCGCGCTCCCCGTGATGGGTTTCCGCTGGCGGAGCGAGAGGAGTACACGAAAAAATCGTCGTAAACCTTGACCAAATTGGCAGTTCTGTGCGATCCGACTTGAATCCGGCCCCCGCGCCGGAATAAGTTGTAAGTAGAGCACGGTGGTGGGCACTGCGCTTCGACCGACGGCGCGTGGCTGGGGTCGAGCTTGAGGCGAGC
>JBIOWO010000346.1:0-53607 GCA_044868555.1 Lacipirellulaceae bacterium
AATGTACTGCTGGTGCCAGTCGTATCTGCCATGCGGACGTTGCCGTGGCGGACTTGAAATCCGGTGTTGGACACATTGCCGGCGTTTTTTGCTACCGAGGCAAGGTTGTTGATAATTGGGCCAGAAAGAACAAGAAAGTTTGTCGTTGCAGCGCCAACAGGTCCACCGACCTCACCGCCCGACGACGACAAACCATTCTTAGTAATCGAGCCACTATAAGTTGCCGTCACATCGCCATTGGTTCTGATCGCGGCGTTGCCGGCAATTGAACGAACGGTATTCAATGTAATATTGTTGGCGATAGTGACGCCGGAATCTAGCGTCAGCCGCGCGCCATTCGTGGCACCTGGATCAAAAAACACGGAGCTCGTTCCCAATGCGGAATCGTTTTGCAGTAGCACCGTAAATTGCTGATTATTCGTTTGAGCCGCGCTGTTGATCGTGGTAACTCCCGAATAAGTGTTTGCCCCGGATAGCACTAAGGTAGCACTGGCCGAAGTACCTGTTCCGCCTGTAAGCGTTACCCCATTGGTGCCGGCCAATATCGCGGAAATTGTCGCTGTCTGGTTATTGACCGTAATTCTCGGCCCCCCGCTGCCACCGGTGTTGTCCAGCGTGAGAACATTTAATGGATCTGCGCTGTTATCCAAGGTCCAGGTGTTGGACCCCCCGCCTGTGCCATCTGCAAAATGCAGTCGTCCGATTGTCCGCGGAGAATCCAAGCTCACAATGGAATTCACGTTGATATCGAGCGTGGAAAAGTTAGCCAGCGAGCCAGCACCGTTGGCGATCGTGCCGCCGGTCCACTTGGTGGCATCGCTCCACAAGCCGGTACCGTCACCGGCGAACCCAGCGGGGTTCCAAACGCCGTCGACGGCATGAGCCATCTGGGGCAAAGTCGCGACACTCGACGACAGGCAGAAGACCGCAAACAAAACGCACTTGCCGCGCACAAATCGACGCAGTCCTTGGTTGATCGTCA
Organism: Lacipirellulaceae bacterium; assembly: GCA_044868555.1. GTDB lineage: Bacteria > Planctomycetota > Planctomycetia > Pirellulales > Lacipirellulaceae > JABDGM01. Next base: position 983 of record JBIOWO010000346.1, read on the forward strand.
TCAAAGCACCTCAAAATAGCTAGATATGTTAGTGCGCCCCGCGTTCCCCGATTGCCCAGGGGAAATAAAACTATCGCGTACACTTTTTTGCCGACACTGGTTACCACCTACCCGTTTGCTGACAGCGGCGCTCGCGGCGCCATTCTGCAGCCGTTGGCTTCCGAGAGGTCTCGCCGCCGGTCGTCCGGAGGACAGTTTGGACGGCGAATTGACCGGTCTGCAGCTTGCGCCGCCTCCCCGCCAGCGTTTTACACGCTGCGGTCACGTTGCCGCCAATGCCCCAAAAGAGCAACTGCGGCACGGCATGACGAGTAAGAGCCTGTCGCGTACTGGTCGGCCGATCGAGTAGCTCCGCCAATCGACAATCCAACACAATAACTACTGCCGGAGGACGCCAAACTTTGCGGGAAAAATGAGAAGAATCCAGAAAATTAGGCGACAAATTGACCGCGACAACTCTGAGCCGCGGGGCGGATGTTGTTATTTGAAAACGACTTAGGGCGACAATGCGAGCCGGTCCCCCTACTTCACTCGCTCCATTTGCTTGAGGAAGTCCTGCTCCAACGGGCGCAGGTCGCCAAAGTGCTGGCGGAACTCGGACAGCCGCGTTTGCGGATCATCCTCCGCGAGCGGCCGCTTTTCCGCGAGCATTTTGAGGTACGCCGCGTAGGCGTCGGGCCGGTACTTGATCAAGTAGTAGTTGAGGGCCCAGGCGTCGGCATAAGCGTCGGAGGCGGTCCGCGGATCGCGCAGCCTCCGGCTGTCGGCGAGCAAACCCACCAGCGAGCGGTCGTTCCAACGGGGCAGATTGCGGCGGAAAGTGGTCAAACGCGAGTAGTTCACTTTGCCGATGCCCCGCCAGCCCCGCGTGCTGGCCAGGTCGGGCGCTTCGAAGTACACGGCCATCCCCTCGCACAGCCACAACGGGATGTCGGCGTAGCGGGTTTGCAGACCGCAGTTGAACGCAATCTGATGCGTGGCTTCGTGCACGATCGTCGCCACGAGCGGAGCGGCGGCGGGCTGAGAGAGCATCTGATTGATCTCGCGAAGTGAGCCGCGGCGGGCGCCCGCTCCCCGAACAGCCTCGGCGCCGGTCAGATCGAACATGTTGATGCGGTTCGAGCGGAGGCTGTAGAAACCGACGATGTTGCCGGTGCCGCCGGGCAGATCCTCGCGGGCGGCCGCATCATACGACGACCGATCGGCAAACACGAGCACGGCGAGCGGAAACTCCGGCTCCTTCAGCTCCAGCCCCTTGCCCTGCCAATAGCTGGTAAATGCCTTGTGCAATCGCTCCAACAGCGAGCTGGTCCACTGGGCATACTCGCGCGACGTGTTGTAACAGATCACGTAATGAGGCGTCGTGTAGATGCGAAAACCGGGCGGCATCTGGGCCACGAGCCGTTCGGCCAACTCGGTGGACGTGAGCGGTTTGAACGGCTTGTCGAGCGCTTGGCGGCTCAACAGGTCGCGGCTCTCGATCGACCACAATGCGCCGTCCTCGGTCTGCAGCAAGAGGCCGCCGTCCTGTGGCTCGCTGACGATCCGCCCGGTTTCCGTCTGCCGCCGGCCGTCGTGAAAAAACGTCACCTCCTCAACGCGATCCAAACTCGGCGGCGGCAACGGCCGCGACGGTGTCTCGGCGAAGGCGGCCTCTGCCCCAAACGCCGCGGCAAGCGCGAACGCCGCCAGCGCGCGGCGAGACCAGATCAATACCGACGATTTGGGCATGAAACGTCTGCCACCCTGGAGTATCAAGTGCGACGATTCCATTGTACCGCGCCAAGCGCCACGGCCGCAGACGAGAAAAACCGCGTCGGTGCTCACTTAGGCAACGGGAAAACGAACACCGGCTCATTCCACCACGGTTGTTCGTTGCCCGTGAGCGCGTAGAAGGTGTCCGTGGTTTCCACCAGGTCGCGGGTGGGATCCGCCGCATTCTCGATACGCCGCGTCTCTTTTCGCTTTTCCAGTCGCGAGTTGCCGACGCCCACACTCCAAAAAAGCGGCGTGTTCGGTCCATATCGCTGGCGAGTTTGGTTCACAATCAGCGTCTCGAGAGGCAGATCGAGCCCGTGCGGCGCGTATTGAAATGGCCGAAAGCTATACGGGTCGAGCAACTCGCGTTCCAAATATTCTGGCACCAGTTGAGCGAGCGACTCAGGATAGTCATTGTGTGCCAGCCGATACCTGGCCAGCGCGATTTTGAGAATGGTCGCCCGACGAAACACCTCGGCGTCGCAGATTGCGCGGTTTACTTCATCCATTTTCACGCGCGCCTGATACTCGAACCGTGCGAGATAGCTGGTGGCCGCGGCCGGCTGCTGGAGCGCCCACATTTCAGGCCAATCGATTCCGACCCAGGATGGTCGCATCCAACGCCGAACGAGCCAATTGCCAAACTCAGGAAGTTCATGAGTGGCCAGGCTTTGCACCAGCTTGCTGACGTTCGCAATGTTTTGCAGCGTGATCAAATCGAGCGCCCGCAGCGCCCGTTCGCGCTCCCAGCTCATCTCGTTGGCAAGGAATGCCAAATAGGCCGGTTTGGACTCGGGATCTTCGGCGAGCGCCAGCGGATAGGCGTCGCCTGTCAAAACGTCCCGGACCAGCAAGTGGTCGGCCAACAAGTATTCATCCGGATTTAGATTAGCGGCGCTAAAATACTCACCAAGCGCTTCCAGCGCCGCGCGGAGCTGCTCCTCGGTGCGATCGTCGTGGAAGGCCCATTGGCCGATTTGCTCAAGGATCTCTTGCTCCCTTTTCATCTGGTCGACAAATATTGCCGATGGTTGGCCGCTGCGAATGTGGGCGCTGATGCGAAGTGCCGTCAGCTTGGGCGTGAATGCTTCATCCGAACTGCCGTCAGTCAGCAAGACGGCATTGAGCAGCTCGACTAATCGGGCGTAGTTTGGAATCGAGTGGAGCCCCAAGTCACGACGCCAAGCGGGCCGATCAGGTCGTGCCTGGCGGATGTCGAATTTGAATCGGCACGTCGGTCGCAGGCTAGCCTTGGTCGCAAGCTCGATTGCAGCGGCAAGGGCCTTGCGTTGCAGCTCCATTTCCTGTCGCGTGGCCTCCCGAAACGCGGCCCGCTCTTCGGCCGGAATTTTCGAGACGTCGATGCCGCCGACAGATTCTCCTCCGAAGGCATCGCCCCCCATCTCGCCGCCGACGGTCGCCATGTATTCCGGTTTGTTCCACCGTTCGAACAGGTCGTGGTTTTCCCAGGAGTGAAGCAAGTCGGTGGCCCGCAGGTACATGTCCGCCGTTTCGCGGGCTTCCGGCGAGTCGCCGTGGCGGTACCAATCGAGTTGATTCGTGATGGCGGTCTGGGCGACCATCGAATTTCTGTCATCGCTCCGCACATGAATCGGAAGCTGCGCCATTCGAACCACGGGCAACATCAGGCCGATCAAGATCAGTGGCGCGCCGATTGCCAAAGCTGGCCACAACCAGGCCCGCCACGACCGCCGCTCGGTGATCCACGCCGGTGCCCGCAGCCACGTGGCCAGCATCAGACCCGCAAACAACGGAAGCAGAAACATCCACCCGGCGAGCTGCCAGACAAATAGCACTGCCACCCAGGCGGCCAACACAACGGCAAGCAGCATCGCCACGAACGCGGCCATGATCTCGCTGCGCATCGAAAGTGATAGAGATTGGCCGATGCCGTAGGCCACAAGCACACCGCACGTCGCGAGCCCGATCGCTTGAATGATAAAACGGGCATCGCGCGCGAGTTCAAACATCAACTGTGACACGTCCGGATAGCCCCATTCGCCCCAGCGGATATAGTTCTCGATCGCTCGCGCCGCGCCCCACTGCAATGCCGCGGCGAATGTTGCGAGACCCATGGCCGACACGGCAGCAGTCAGCACGATGACCGCTCCCAACCACACGACGTGCCGCGCCAGCCAGACATAGCGTGGCCGGGCGGCGTGCTCGGCCAGGAAGCGGTAGCTACCGCGGCGCTTGTCGGCCGAAAATGCCAGTGCACCATACAATGCCGGGGCGAAAAACACGGTCGATGCAACCGCCAAGTCGAGAACCGTATTATCGATGAGTTGGACGAAAAGACCCGTTGTAACCACCGATACGCACGCGACGACAATGGGTATCGGCAGCCGCTTCCACGAGTCGCGCCACGTCTGCCAAAGTAGCCGGGCCAGCATCCGCCGGCGGGCACCACCGGTCGCACCCATACTTACCCAGCTGATCCGCTGGCCCACTCGTGCCGCCGACGCCGGGAACCATGCAGTGCCCGTCGCGCCACCTGTGGCTGGCCGGGCACCGACCACCAGCCAGCGTCGTGCGACCCACGCGCTCGACGCGAGCACAATCGCCACAATTGCCAGCCGCAGCGGGATGGCATCGACGTATGACGACGGGTCGATGCCGGCCGCGACGTTGGATGAGGAATAGTTAACGGCTAAATGGGTGGCCGTGGCGCCCACGACGAGCGTCAGGACAGCGGCGGTCAGCGGCCGCTTGGTGAGCAACGAAAACAGCGTGCCCCAGGCGAGCGCTTCCAAGATTGCCACGCCAAACAGGCTGAGCGCGCCGGCCGTATCGCGTGCATCAGGCAATTTCAAGCCGCAGACTATCCAGCCGGCCACTGTCAAGGTTCCGGCAAGCCCGATCGCACTTGTCGCCGCGACGGTCAACTTGCCCACAAACAACGGCCACCACGTAGCCGGCAAGCCGCTGAGGAAGCCGTAGGTTTCTTCTTCTTGTTCGAGAGAAAACGTCGTCGCGGTAGCGCCCACCGCATACAACACGGCCGACGCCAACGCCACGCAAAAAAGTAGCATTGCGTGATCGAACTGCGGCGGGTTCAGCATGTTGACCACGCATTGAACCACGATGCCCATCACCGCGACGGCCAGCCACAGCCCGCGCTGCACGCGGTACTCCTTCCACGCGAAGCGCCGCACGATTGAACGCGACGGCGCTACGATGGTGGGTGCAGTTTCGTGAAACGATGCAGTGCTCATGGCTACCAATCCACGTGTCTGCCTTGGAGCGGGCCGCCTAAGTGACCAGTCCGGACGGAATGCGCTCCCGCGCATCGATCTCATCTGAAGGGACTTTGTTCATGTACGCCACGAATATCTCCTCCAGCGACGGCGTGCGCGATTCCACGGCGACGATGCCGCCTGCAAACCTCAATTGCTCCAGGGCCGTTCCCGCGAGGCCGCGGACCAGCACTTCCCACTGCCGGCTGCGTGAACGCCGATGGATCACTTCGCCGTCGATCGGCGGCAACGGGGCCGCGCCGTCGGTCACGGTCACAGTCAATTCCCGCGTCGTCCGTTTTAGCTCATCGAGCCGTTCGACCAACAACAGCTGCCCCGCGTGCATGATCGCCACGACGTCGGCCACGCGCTCCACTTCGCCGATCTGGTGGCTGGACAAGAGTACGGTCCGCCCTTCGGCCGCGATATCGACCATGCTTTCCAAAAATTCGCGGCGAACCATCGTGTCGAGGCCCGACGTTGGCTCGTCGAGAATCAGCAGCTGCGGCCGATGGGCCATTGCCAGCGAAAGGGCCAACTTGGCCCGCATGCCCTTCGAGAGCTGGCTCAGTTTGCGGTCGAACGGCACGCGAAATCCTTCCACCAGCGTGCGGTAATGGTGCTCGAAGCCGTCCGCATGGAACCCGGCCGTGAACCAGCCGATTTCCGCGGCCGTCATCCATTCATACAGCGTCGGCCGCTCGGGCACGTAACCTACGCGACGGCGGATGGCCAGGCCGTCGCGGCGGCTGTCGAGACCTAGCACGCGCACCTCGCCCACCGTGGCCTCCGTCAAGCCCAGCATCAGTCGAATCGCCGTAGTCTTGCCGGCGCCGTTCTCTCCCAACAGCGCGAACACGCAACCCGGCGGCACGTCGAGCGATACCTGGTCGAGGGCCGTGGTCGAGCCGTACTGCTTCGTCACGTTGACCAATTCAATGGCGTTGGACATAGGTGCTCCAATCTTCACTTCTGTTGATTGCGGCGAACCTCAGCCAGCTCGGCCCCAATCAGCGCTTCAATCTGACCGGTGTCCAAACCGCTGCGTTGTGCCTCCTCCAACACCAATCGCAGCCGGGCGCGAATCAGTTTCGTCCGCTCGGCTTGGCACTGACGCCGGGCAGCGGCCGTGACCGACAGCCCCGTGCCGCGGACCGCATCCAACACGCCGTCGTCCTGCAACTGGCGATACGCGCGGGCCACCGTGTTGGGATTGATCGCCAGTTCGCGGGCCAGCTCGCGCACGCTCGGCACCATGTCGCCCATCGCGAGCGCGCCGTCGGCCACGGCGAATTTCACCTGGCGGACGATTTGGTCGTAAACCGCCAGCCCGTTGCGGACGTCGACGTGCAGGAGCATGGCAAGACCTGAAAACGACACGGAGGCCAACTGTACTATCGTAATAGTACACTAGATCAGAGGCCTCCGTCGTGTCAAGCAGATTGTCATCGCGGAGAAGATTCGACGGCCGGACGGCGCACAAATTCGTGAGCTTTTGTGCTGGACGTACATGGACGGCGATGTCTCAAATTGACGCATGTTTTACTGCTAGCGCGACCAGTACGACGGAAAAAGCTTGACTTTTTGTCCCGAATTAACTATTCTCACACCCACCTGCGGTGGGGCATGCGGGCTTTTCCCCTGGTGATAAGCGTCGTTTTTCTATTTCTCATCGGCTCGGTTTCGCTTAGCTTGGGAACCCCTTGCCAGCAGCCTCGGCCGCTGGCGTTCCTGACTGTCCTGTTACGACGGTAGCACGTTGGCCGCGTACGTCCGGTTCGGTTTTCGGACGTGGCGGATGCGATATTCGACTCGCACCGGCAGCGCGAGTCCTGACCCTGGCCGTGATCGACGGTCCGTGAAGAGATTGGAGCAAAACCTATGATGCGCAAATTAGCTTTTTGGAACGGGCGGCACGCACATTCACTTCAGGCGCGGCGGAAACATGGTCCGCGAGCTCGCCACAACAACCGGTTGCGGTCGGCCATTCTCGGCGTCGAGCAATTGGAATCGCGGCTGGTGCTGAGCGCCAATCCGATACTCAGCGTGGTCGCCGATCAATTCGTCGATGAGGGTGCGCCCCTTGCGATCACGAATATCGGCACGTTCACCGACGTGGTGGAGGGCACCTCGTCGGGCGGCGCCATCGGGCTCGACCCGAACGACTTTACGTCGTTGGGCGCATTTGATCCGCTGACGAATGTTGTCATTGACACTACCGCGCTGACTATTTCCGGCGGCTTTTCGGGCAGCGGAACCTTTGTCACTGCGGATGTCGGCTTCGGCTCGTTTCAAATTGCCGTGTTCACGTTCAGCGACTTCGAGCTCGACCTTGGCCGAACGATTACGGCCACTGGGTCGCGGCCATTCGCGTTGCTGTCCCAAAGCGACATGGATGTTTTTGGGATCATCGAGGCCAGCGCTCCACCACTCGATGGTAGCGCTCAACAATTTGTCCCTGGTCCGGGCGGCGGCGCGGGCGGCGATAATGTTCCGGCCGGATCGCGGAATGGTGATCCGGCGGCGGGTGCACCGGCGCTTGGCGTCGGGCAGCTGGGCAGCACGGCTTCAGGAATCAGCGGGGCGGGCGGCGGATTCGGTGGTGCTGGTGGGCTTGGTGAGAACTCGACCGGTTCCACGGAAGGAGTCGGCGGCATCGCGTACGCCGATCTGGCGACCGCCATTCAAGGTGGTAGTGGTGGTTCCGCGTCGAGTAGAAACTCGAATGGCAGCTTGTCCGGCGGCACTGTTCAAACGGGCGGCGGCGGGGGCGGCGGCGTCGAGCTGGGCGCCGTCGGCACCGTCACGATTACGGGCGAAGTGCGTGCCAATGGCGGTCAAGGCCGCAATCCATCGACCACGGCCTTTGGGCTTGGTTCTTGGGGCGGCGGCGGCGGTGCTGGCGGTGGAATCCTTGTGCACGGCGATGACGTCGTCCAAACCGGAATCCTCAGCGCAAAGGGCGGCAACGGCGGAACGCGCGGTGGCGGTGGTGGCGGTGGTGGCGAAGTCCTGCTGGTCTACGGTGCCACCGGATCCATTTCCACGAACCTGGCGAACATATTCGTCAACGGCGGACTCACGGTGTTGCCCGGTCAAGGTGTTGCAACAGCAGGCGGCGCCGGCACCGTAACGCAGACGCAGCAGGGCTCCGGCTCGTCACCCGTCATCGAAACCTTCGACTACGTGATCGATTGGGGCGATGGCTCGACGGACAGCACCGGCGCCGCGACGATCGACACGCCGGGCGTCAATATTGGTGACACCGTCGCCGGCTCGTTCGACGGCAGCCATACCTACGATGACGGCGACGATGTGTACACCGTCACGGTCACCATCAACGACAACAATGGCGGCACGGACACCAAGACGTTTCTGGTCACCGTCGCCAACGTGGCTCCGTCGCTGACGATCAGCGGCGCGGCCAGCGTCAACGAGGGTTCGCCCTACACGCTCAACCTGTCGTCGTTCGATCCGGGCGACGACGCGATCGCGCAGTGGGTAATCACTTGGGGCGACGGTGACGTGGAAACCGTTCTCGGCAATCCGACGTCGGTTGCCCATACGTACGACGACGGCGATAACAACTGGATCATTAGTGCCACGGCCACCGACGAGGACGGCACGTTCGCCGCTGGAAACACGGTCGGCGTCGCGGTCAACAACGTGGCCCCAACGCTCGCCATCAGCGGTGCGGCCGCGGTCAACGAAGGCGCCTCGTATACGCTCAATCTGTCCTCGTTCGATCCGGGCGACGATGCGATCACGCAGTGGGTGATTACTTGGGGCGACGGGGACGTGGAGACGGTGCTCGGCAATCCGACGTCGGCTGCCCATACGTACGACGACGGCAACAACAACTGGATCATTAGCGCCACGGCCACCGACGAGGACGGCACGTTCTCCGCTGGAAACACGGTCGGCGTCACAGTCAACAACGTGGCCCCGACGCTGACGCTGGTCGGTGCGGCGCTCGTCGCCGAGGGCGCTCTTTACACGCTCGGCCTGTCTTCGCTCGATCCGGGCGACGACACCATTACGTCGTGGGAAATCACCTGGGGCGATGGCGACGTCGAGACGATATTGGGAAGTCCTGCGTCTGTCACACACACCTACGACGATGGTCTGAACAATTGGATAGTCACCGCCACCGCCACCGACGAGGATGGCACGTTCGCGGCCGGCAACACGGTCGCCGTGACGGTCGACAACGTGGCGCCGACGCTCGCCATCAGCGGGGCGGCCGCGGTCGACGAAGGCTCAGTCTACACGCTGAACCTGTCATCATTCGATCCGGGCGCCGACACGATTACGTCGTGGACGATTAATTGGGGCGACGGCTCGCAGGTTGTTTCTGGCAATCCATCGAGCGTGACCCACACGTACGCCGATGGCACCATCACCTACACGATCAGCGCCACGGCCACCGACGAGGACGGCACATTCGCCAGCAACACGGTGGCCGTGACGGTTAACAACGTGGCGCCGACCGCCAACGCCGGCGGACCGTACGCGACGTTCGACGACGTGCCGATTGTGCTCAACGGCTCGGCCACCGATCCGGCCGGCGCGGCCGATCCGCTCACCTATGAGTGGGACCTCGACGGTGACAACGTCTTCGGCGAGACGGGCGCCGGGGCCACTCGCGGCGATGAGGTCGGTGCTAATCCGACGTACGATCCGATCGGTCTGCCCACGTCGACGCAAACCGTGAAGCTGCGCGTCAGCGATGGTGACGGCGGCGTCACGACGGTGACAACCACGGTCGACATCCTGGGCCAGGGCACGATTCAGATCGGCGGCATCCTGTATATCGTCGGCAGCAACACGGCGTGCGACATAGTCATCATCACCAAGTGCAACAGCAACATCCAGGTCATCGCTTCGTTCAACAGCAGCAACCCGATGTCGTTCAGCGAGGCGTCGATTACCGAGATTCAAGTCCGCACGCGCGGCGGGCACGATATCGTTGTCACCACGTCGAGCGTCGACAAGCTGATGACGATCGACGGCGGCTCCGGCAACGACCTATTGACGGGCGGCGGCGGTCGCAACGTGATCAGCGGCGGCACCGGACACGACATCCTGTGGGGCAGCGGCGGCGACGACGTGCTCTTGGGCGGCGACGGGAACGACGACCTGTTCGGCGGCAGCGGCAACGACGTGCTCGTCGGCGGCAACGGCCGCGACATGCTCAACGGAGGCACCGGTCGCGACCTGCTCATTGGCAGCCAGGATGAAGACTACCTCAACGGCGGCACCGATGAGGACATCCTCATCGGCGGCTGGACCGTCCACGATAGCAACGTGGTGGCACTTGACGCCGTCATGGCGGTCTGGGGCTCGGCGGCCAGCTTCAACTCTCGCGTCGCCACGCTTACCGGCTCGGGTGGCCTGCTGCAGGCCGGCGTGGCCGTGTTTGATGACGACGACAACGACATCCTGGTCGGCGGTGCCGGCCGCGACCTGGTGTTTGGCGACACGAATCCGTGGGACGGCGCGGTGGACCTGATCGCGCTGCAAGCGGCGCAGGACGTGCTCGTCGCGGTGAATTAGAGTAGCAGGCACGCTCCGCGTGCCGCAGCAGAATCCGAATTCGCGCTGATGACTGGATCATCGCCAAGAGCCATTTGCGAATCCAGTTACGGCACACGGAGGTGCCTACTACAAAAAAGAAGCCGCCTGTCGGGGCAGGTCCGACAGGCGGCAATTGGCAGGGGTTAGGAGAGAGTGTTAAGAACTTCAGTCAGGATGTTTCATAGGCAGGTCTTCGACTTGGGTTAGCAAGATTTTTCGGGAGGGCTTGGCTCGCATCGCGTGCGATGGGCGGAGGCCCGGCCCTCCCGATTCTTTTGAGGTCTTTAGTTCGTCTGTGCCAACCGGTCCGCGGCGGGCGTCAGCTCGATCGCCGACTTCGAGGCCAGGCTGCCGTCAGCCCGCAAGACTTCCAGCTCGACCTTCGTCGCGCTGGTCAACTCGACCTGCGGCAACCGAACCTTCGCCGAGCTGTTGGTCCACTCGAGCACTTCGACCGGCAGGCTCAGGCCGCTCACGCGGAGCCGGGCCACGCCCTTCTCCTCGCCAAACGTCTGGCCGTCGAGCACCAGCGTGCTGCCGACCGTCACCTTGGGGAGCGCCGGCTCAGTCGCGGCGGGCTTCACAGCCGAAGCAAAGTTCGAGGTCACCGTGTTCACAGCTTGCGTCAGGTTCGACGTGATCGGGCTGGTCGGGGTCGTGACCGGGAAACCTTGCACTGGCGTGGTGTCGCCGACGCCAGCGGGGCGGTTCGACACACTCAACTGGCCATTGGCACGGATCGTCGGCAGAACCAACCGCTGTCCGGGCACGAGGGCCGCATTCGGAGCCAGACCATTGAACCTGGCAATGTAGAACTGGTTCGAGCTGGTGCCGTATTCCTTCAGCGACACGGTGTAGAACGAGTCGCCGGGCAGGCAGATGTAGGTGCTGTGGAACGGCTCAAACGCCTGGCCGTAGACCTGGCCATTGTAGTTGCCATTCGTGTAGCAGTTGCCGTTGTTGTGGTTCTTGTTGTAACCACCGTTGTTGCCGCCGCCGTAGCCAATGCCGACGTGGAAGCCGCCGCCGCCCTTATTGCCGCCGCCACAAGCGACTGCACTGGTGGTCGTCAAGCTCACAACCGTCAGGATCACAAACAGATTGGAAATCGTGGTCTTCATGGTTTTCTCCTCGTAGGAAAGAGTGTTGGAAATCGGTGGAGGGATACGTTTAGTCCCTCGACACCCTCTCCTACGGGCCATTGGGCGGCTGTTACGGCGGCGGCCCGAATTTCTCGGAAATTGCGGGAATCGCGGGAAATCCAGTACCCTTGCCGGCGAGCCAAGTCGTCGCCGACCCGATTGGGGCCGATTCGAATGCCCTCCATCCCCACCTAAACCGACATGGGCCACAGAAGTTACAATGGCCTCCAGCACGACCGGCGACACCGACCATGCCTTCGGCATGGTGCCCGTCGCCGGCTATTGGGGCAGGTTCGCACTAAGGAGTTGTGATGGAAGACGATGACCTGCACCTGAGCCGCATCCAAACTGCCTGGTCAATGGTCCGCCGCGCGCACGGCGATCACACGGCCCTGCCGATCGCCCAGCAGGCGCTCTTGGACCGATACGGCGGGGCCGTGCGGCGCTACGCGCTGGCCGCACTGCGCGACGAAGACGCGGCCGACGAAGTGTTCCAGGAGTTCGCGCTGCGATTCGTCCGCGGCGATTTCAAGGGCGCCGATCCGGAGCGGGGCCGTTTTCGCGCGTTCGTCAAAACGTCGGTCTATCGGTTGATCGTCGACTACCAGCGGCGGAAGAAGAAGCGCGTCCGCGAAGGCCCGATGCACTCGAACCTGGCCGAGCCGCTGGGAGGCGATGACGAGGGCCCGGCCGATGACGAGCTGTTCCAAGCCAGTTGGCGCGACGACCTGCTGGCTCGCTGCTGGAACAAGCTCGAGGAAGTCGAGCGCGAGTCCGGCAAGCCGTATTTTACAGCGCTCCGCTACCGCGTGGATCATCCCGATTTGCGCTCGCCCGAGCTGGCGGCCGGATTGAGCGAAAAGCTCGCAAAGCCGATCAATGCGGGGGCGGTCCGCGTGCTGTTGCACCGGGCCCGCGAGGAATTTGGCGACCTGTTGTTGGTGGAAGTCACTGAGTCGCTCACGGACGATTCGCTCGACGCGGCCGAACAGGAGCTGATCGAACTCAACCTGCTGGAGTATTGCCGGCCAGCCCTCGAACGCCGCCGCGGGAAAGGGGAATGAGCCACAGAGATCACAAAGAGCACCGAGGGCGAAGGAGATTGAAGATTGGAAAATGAGAATTGCAAATTTCAGATTTCGGCGGACTGGTTCTTCATTTGAAAATTTGCGATTTGCAATTTGCATTTTGCAGTTTGTACTTCTCCGCGCTCGCTGTGGCATGGCATTATGTCGTTAGAGAAGGCCCCACAACACGAGCCGACCGAGAAGCGCACCGATCCGGCCAAGGAAGTCGAGACGATCGCGACGCCGGGGCCGTCGGACGCGATGTCCGATGTTGCGCTGGCCGAATCGGAGACCGGCAAAGCGCCTACGTTTCGTGCGCCGGCGCCTCCGCCTGCCGGCGGCAAACCGGCCGCCCGGTCGGAAAAGCCGATGGCCCTCTTGCCAGGCGCGAAGGTCGACGACTTTGAAATCGTCCGCATGTTGGGGAAGGGCGCGTTCGGCCACGTATATCTGGCACGGCAATTGTCGCTCGACCGGCTCGTGGCCCTGAAAATCTCGGCCAACCGCGGCAGCGAAGGTCGCACCATGGCCCGCCTCGAGCACCAGCACATCGTGCAGGTGTTTTCCGAAGCGGTCGAGCCCGACTTCAATCAGCGACTGTTGTGCATGCAGTTGGTGCCGGGCATCGGGCTGGAGAAGTTAATCGGCGCGCTCCACGTGCGTCCGCCCGGCGGCAGCGCCGAGCAGCCGAGCGAAGATTGGACCGGCGGTGAGCTGCTGGCAATCATCGACCGCTCGGCCTCGATGCCGGCGACGCTCGACCCGTCGGCCCTGCACGACCGCGAGGCACTCGTCCGGATGGACTCGGTCGAGGCCACGGCCTGGTACGGCGCCCGACTGGCCGAGGCGCTCGACTTCGCCCACCGCCACGGCGTGCTGCATCGCGACATCAAGCCGGCCAACATCCTGGTCAACTCGTACGGCCAGCCGCTGTTGGCCGACTTCAACATCTCGTCGCAGCCGGTCGGCAGCACCGATGGCGAGGACATGTTCGGTGGCACGTTCGCTTACATGGCGCCCGAACATCTCGACGCGTTCAATCCGGCCGAGAAGGAAATTGGACCGGAAGCCGTGACGGCGCGATCGGACCTTTTCTCGCTGGCGCTGGTGTTGCGGCAGTTGCTGGACGGCGAGATGGGCTTCGCGCTGCCCGATCGCAAAGGTTCGATGGTCGCCACGCTCCGCGATATGGCCCGCGACCGGCGGCAGGCGCGGCCCGAGTGCGGCCCCGGCCCACCGTGTGCCCGCCAAACGCTGGAACGTACGATATGCCGCTGCCTGGCGCCGCAGCCGGAAGATCGCTTTGTCGATGGGGCCGCCTTGGCAGAGCAGCTTGAAGGCTGCCGGCGACTCCGCCAGGCCGAGCGCCAGTTGCCGCCGCCCGCCACGATATTGGCCCCGGCACTGCGGCGGCCGTTCTTGTGGTTGATCGCATTGGTCGTGTTGCCGCAGCTGCTCGGCAGCGCCGTCAACATCACTTACAACACGACGCAGATCGTCAACAAGCTGACTTCCGCGCAGCAGGATCTGTTCTTCAAGCTGGTCCTGGGTTACAACGCGATCGTGTATCCGGCGGCCGTGCTGCTGTTCGCGCTCGCGCTGCGGCCGGTGTGGCGATGCTGGCGGGCGCTGGAGCGCGGGGAGCCGATCGCCGAAGGCCAGGTGGAAGCCGCCCGCCGCCAGGCGCTGCAGCTCCCGTCGACGATCGCCGTCCTCACTGCAATGGGTTGGTTTCCGGGCGGCATTCTGTTTCCGCTGTTGATTCACCTCATGGCGCCGCCGTTCGCCTTTCAGCTTGCGGCCCATTTCTTCGTTTCGTTTTTCATGTCGGGTTTGATCGCGCTGGCTTATTCCTTGTGCGGGGCGCAATTCGTCGTGTTGCGAGCAATTTATCCGCGCATGTGGCGAAACGTGCGTTTGTACGGCAGCACCGCGCGAACCGAGTTGGCGCCGATGAACGCACGGTTCTGGTACACCTTTGTGTTGGCAGGTTCGATTCCACTTCTGGCCGCAATCCTGACGTTCGGTCTCAGCGGCGATCAAATCAATTCCGCATTCAAGGGACTCGTGATCGGTATGATCGTGCTCGGCTGGGCTGGCTTCCAAGTCGCCAGCGCGGTGGTCCGCGACTTATCGCAAGTCATTGTCGCGTTGACCAGCACCAAGGCGTGAGCACTCGGGGTCTGTCCCCATTTTCGCGGAAACGGTTGGCTTCAGCTCTCGGCTCTTTGCGAAAATGGGGACTGACCCCTTTCGGAAACGCAGCGGTTTGCGGAAGGGGACAGTCCCATTTTTGTGGAACAAGAATTTGGACAGTCCCCTTACCGGCCCAACGTCGCCCCAATCCAATCGGCCAGATCCTGAAAATAGGGCAGCGGATTGGGCTCGAATTCCAGCGTGTGGGCCGCGTTGGGATACTCCAGCAGCGTGCGCTGAGCCGTGGTGGTGCGAAAGAAAAACGCCCGCGTCCGGCGGTTGTTTACGATGCGGTCGCGGCCAACCAGCACCAGCAGCAGCGGCATTTTGAGAAACGGCGCCGCCTGTCGGGCAAACCGCGTAAGGGCGCCGTCCTCGCGGGCAAACCGAAACGTCACCTCGCGAAGCGCGAGCGGATCCCGAGCGATGAATTCCTGCCACTCCGAGCTTTCGGTATACAGCGCCGGACTCCGCAGCGGATTCGGCACGCGCCGTCGTTGGAGCCGCTGCGGCGCGGGACCGGCCAGCATCATTCGTTTCAGCAGACCCGGCTCGTGCGGCGAATACAGGCCCGGACAAATAAGGCCCAGGCCGCGGATCAAGGCCGGATCGCGTCGCGCCACGGCTGCCGCCAGCTTCCCGCCCCAGCTGATGCCGCAGAGCACGGTCGGCTGCTCGTCGCGATCGCGCTCCAAATACACGCGCACGTCATCTAACCACGTCTGCCAACGATCAACGTCGCCCGGCTGTTCAATGTTCAGCCCCGATCCGCGGCGATCGAGAAAATGCACGTCGAAGCCGGCCGCGGCCAGGTGCTGGCAACTGCGGTTGTACCAGCCTCCGTGGCTGGTGATGCCGTGGAGAAACACAACGCGGCCCTGCGGCGGTATGGTGGCATGCCACACGCGCACGGCCAACCGACGTCCGTCGGCGGCAGTGTAGAAATCGATTTTCGGCGGTGGGGCGGGCATGTGGAAACCCACGGGGTCGGGTCTCTTTTTCGACTGGAGACTATTGCCACTTGGCATGCCTTCCAGTCGAAAAAGAGACCCGACCCCTTCCGTTGTTTACATCACTTGGCAATCCTGCTTCTTCACCGTCACCTCCTCCAGCACGGCCGGGTTGATTGTCACACCCAATCCCGGCCCCGCCAGCCGCGGCGCCCGGCCGCCGTAACCGAACGTGATATCCTCGTTGGTCAACAATCGGCGGAAAAGGTAGCGGTCGTAGGAGCCTTCGAGGTAGCGGATGCCGTCCACGGCCGTGGCCCACTGCCGCCCGGCCGCCGACAGCAGGCCCGTTTCGCCCGGGTGGCAGCCCAATTGATACCCGATTCCCGCCGCGTGCGCAACCGCCGCCAACCGCAGGCTGGCCAGGAACCCGCCGCATTTCGATAGACGAATGTTGAACAGGTCGCAGGTGCGGCCGGCGATCGCGGCTTCGGCGTCATTCAAGCTGGTGAGCGATTCGTCCAGCATCACCGGCACGCCGATTTTTCCACGCAGCTCAGCCAAGGCGGCGACCTGTGCGTGCGGCACCGGCTGTTCGACGCAACGGATGCCGAATTGCGCGAGCGGCCGCAACTTGTCGGCCAGCTCGGCGGCGTGCCAGGCCTCGTTCGCGTCGAGTCGCAAATCGACTCGCGGCCCGATCCAGCCGCGGATCGTTCGCAGCCGGGCCGCGTCATCGTCGCCGGCCGCTCCAACCTTTGTTTTGCAGTCGCGAAATCCGTACAGCCGACGCACCAATGCCTTGCGCCATAGCGCGCGGCTTCCCGCGTCGATCACCGCGCTGTAGGGAACCATTTCGTGCGGCTTCAAGATCGGCCGTGCCGCGTCCAAGTGAACGGCCGCGGCACTCACCGGCTCGCCGAACAGCCGCCCGAACGCATCGAGAATACTCAATTCCACGGCCGAGCGGAGCGCGTTGCCATAACAGCCGCGCGGATCATCGCGGTCCGCGGTCGGCGCGAAAGCGTTGCAGAGATTCAGAACGGATGGCCAATCGCCGCAATTGGCCTGCAACTGATCGCCCACCGGCGTCGTCGCCAACTGCGCCAGGCAGCCCCCGGGCGTCTCGCCCGTGACATAGCTCCGCGGCACGCCTTCGCCCCAGCCGGCCGTGCCGTCGGCCAGCTCGCACCGCACGAGAACATTTTCACTTTCCTCGCGCGTGGCCGAGGCATGGCGAAACGGCCGCTTCAGCGGCAACCGGACAACAAACGCGGTGAGCTTGCGGATGCGCATAAAGAAAATATAGCCCGGCCATCTTGGCCGGGTAAATCACTGCGCAATCCATTGGGTAATCATGGCTGGGAGGAAATCCGACCCAAGATGGGTCGGCTATGTGCTTGCGACGCTCGCCGCGACGGCCGGCCGCCGCGACGCCACTTTTCCCGTCACGTCATCCAGCGCGACGTTGATCCCTTCGCGAAAATCGACCCGCGGCTGATAGCCGAGAACCCGTTTCGCTTTGGCGATCGAAAAGTCGAGGTTCAGCGTCATGAACTTGATCTGAGCCCGCGTCAAGAGGGGCGGCGTGGTGCGGCCGCGGGCCCGCGCGATGGCCTCGATCGGCCCAACCAGCATCCGGCCGAGCCACTCCGGCACGTGCCGCGGGTGCGGCTTGCCCAGGTAATCGGCCACCGTATTGATGAACTCCTCGCGCGTCACCAGCCGCTCGTCGCGAATGTTAAACGTCTGGCCCAGGATGTCGGGCTTCTCGATGGCAAGCAGAATGGCGTTGCACAGGTTCTCGACCGATGTGTTGTTCAGCACCCGGTCGCCGGGGCCCAAAAACTTCATCTTGCCTCGTTCGATTTTCTCGACGATCCGCTTCAAGGCGTGGCGGTCGCCGGGACCGTAGATGAAACCGGGCCGCAGAATCACGGCCGGCAAGCCGTGCTCCTGGATGTGGCGCAGGATGACCATTTCCGCTTCGGCCTTGGTCTGCGTGTAGCCGTCGAGACCCGTCGCATCGGGCGGAACGGTTTCGTCGGTGCCGAAGTGGTGGCGGGCCGGGTAGACGCCGAGCGAACTGATCTGAATCCACCGCCGCAGCCGGCCACTTCGCTGCGCGGCGTGCAGCAGGTGCTCGAGCGCTACCACGTTGATCGCGCGATACTGCTCGGCCGGGCCCCAATCGCCGACGTGCGCCGCCGCGTGGACCACGACGTCGGCCTCTGCCAGCGCCGCGGGCAACGTCTCAGGCCGGGCCAGATCGCCATCGACAAAGCGGATCGGCACGCCGTCGAGCGGGCTGCGGTCCGAGTTGGGCCGGACCATCGCCTGCACGTCGTACCCGGCATCCGCCGCCTTCCGCGTCAGACAACGGCCCACGAGGCCCGTGGCGCCAGTGATCAAAACCGTGGTCATTCGGGGTCGGGTTTCGCAATTCGAAAACATAGCCCGGCCATCTTGGCCGGGTTTGGTCGGAGGTCGTTTTCCGGCGAGTGATTCGGCGCCGAACAACCGACCCAAGATGGGTCGGCTATGTATTCTTCCGAGCGACCCCTTCGCGCCGCCCTACGAAGCTCGGGCCGTCCGCGCCATAGAACCAGATTTCAATCGCGCTACCCGTTCGGCAAACTCCAGGTCGCTCACCAGGCAGGGATGCTTGTATTCCTCGAAGTTGCCCCGCTGGCGGGTCTTTTCCAGCCGTATCGCGTCCCACGTTCCGGCGGGCACCTCGCGGACTTCGATCGGCAGCAACCGCCCGCTCGCGCATTTCTCGGCATACTCGACGTTGATCCGCTCGAGATTGGCTTGCGTTCGCCGGGCCAGTTCGGCCGCCTTCCCCTGGTGAACGCGTGGCTCGGCCAATAGCACGTATCGCGGCTGCTGCTGTTCGAAAACCGGGGCCAGCGTGAACGCCTCGGCCGGCAGGCGCAGCTCCTCGAGCGCGTGCTCGATCGCGCGAATCGCCTGGTACTCGCTCAACTTCTCGCCGGTGAGGCTGGAGAAATTCTTTCCCTTGTTGAGGAACTCCACGAGCGGCGCCTGGCCTTCGAAGCCGACGCACCGCACCACGTCGTGGATGTCGTACCGGTACAACCCGCCGGACGTCGTCAGCACGATGAAGTAGTCCCGCCCCTCTTCGAGCTCGTGCGCTTCGAGCACGGTCGGGTTCGCGCTGTCGTGCTCATCGACGGGGATGAACTCGAAGAAATGATGATAGAAGTCGAGTAGCCCGGCCGACGAACCATCGGCGAGAGGGATCGTCATGCGGCCTTCGCTGGCCGACAGGCCGTGATCGCGGATCGCCGTCTGACCGTACAAATCGGCCAGTTGCGGCAGATAAATCCGCACCGAGCCGCCCGTCCACACGGCCAGGACGGACATCTTCGGCCACGCATGGCGGGGCAGCAGGGCGCCATGCTCCGAGACAATTCGTTCGAGTTGCCGGGCCCGATCTGGTCGCCGGCGCCCGATGTTTCGCCTGAGTGCGTCGCGAATTTCCGGCGGTACTTCGCACGATAGCGTCCCGTCGTGGATGTCGCGAATGAGCGACTCGCGTTCGGCGTCGGCCCGGTGCGCGAAATCGGCCAGCGTGCTGGGATTGGCCGTCACGATCATGCCCACCCGCTCGTTGGCCAGCGCCAGCCGCAACGTCATGTAATGCTTGGCCGCGTAGTCGTGAATCCGCGTGACTATGGCCGGCGGCAGAAAAACAGGGCGGGCAATCAGCGGCCGCGACGCGGCTGCCAACCCGCTGATCTGGCCGCACGGCACGCCACCCGGCGTCGACGACTGCTGCCAATCGCTGGAAAGTTGCAGCGTCTTCTTGCGCAACAGATCGCGATGATCGCCGTACACGCCCCCGCCCCACAGCCGCCAGCCCGACTTGTATTCGCGGAACAACTCAACCGTGATCGGCAGCCGTTTCGGCTCGCCCGTGGTGCCCGAGGTCATCGCGAACATGAGGATTTCCGTGCCCGGCCCAAACAGCGCCCCGACGTCGCCGGCCAGCACGCGCGTGATGTACGGATGATGCTCCTTGTAGGTCATCACCGGCACTTGCCGGCGGAAGTCGGCCACGCTGCGGATGCCGCGAAACCCGAAATCCCTGCCGAAGTCGCTCGCCGCGTTGCGACGCAGCTTCCGCAGCAAGGCCCGCCGCTGGAAACCCTGAGCTCGTTGCGCATCGGCCAGAAATCGCCGCAGGCGTCTCTGCAACCAGGCCAAATACACGTATCGGGCAATCATGGCAGGCGAATTCAAGGTGGTGCGAACTGATGCGATGCGAGATAGCAAGCGTCAGGCCAAAACGGCCGAGGCGTAATGATAGGTAAAGGTATCAGAGTCTGGTACGTCAAAAGTGCGATTATACGAGAACTGCGTAAACTGGACAATGTTTGTCCTGGCCAATCGGCTGGCAGGCGGCCTTTCGATGGGAGCGAAAATTCGCCGCCGGCGGCTGAGAGCGGGGTAACAGTGGCAATCGCGCCGCCGCCCGACTTGCAGATGGCCCGTAGCTAATTATTCGTCGCTGCCGGCTGGCGCCGTTCGCCGCCGCGACCGTTCCGGCCAGCACTGGCCGACGAATCCATCAGTGCCGTTATTTGCCGCGCGAGCCAGGCCGCGCTATCGACCATCATCGTGAAATGGTCGCCGGGCACCGTTTGGAGCTCCACCGCCTGGCCGACAACCGTCGACCAGCCGTGATCCTCATCAGCCGACACTTCGCGACCGGAGACCTCTGCCAGGCCGCCCTTCGTTTCCGGCACGAACAAATACACGGGCCGATCGAGACCGCGGGCCTGATAGCTTTGAATGACGCGGACATTCGCTTCGCCCACGTGAACCAATCGGCGGACGAACGACTCGGGCGTTTCGGCCGGGATCAGGCCTTCGCGGCGGGCCTCGGCCAGGGCGGCCGGGAATCGCTCGCCGCTCGGCAGGGCCATCAACTTATCGTAATCGACCTGCACGCGGGTCCCGGCGAACCGGTTGGCAAAATTCACCAGGGTGCACAGGAATCGTGCATCATCCGCCACATCCACGCCGTCGCAGATCGATGGAAGCGGCGTGTCGAACAGGGCCACCAAGGCCACTTCGTCGCCGCTCCGCTGGAGCGCTTCGGCCAGCGCAAACGCGTAGATGCCGCCCGTCGACCAGCCTGCCAGGTGATAGGGGCCGGCGGGCTGCAGCTCGCGGAGGGCGGCGGCGTAGTCGGCGCACATATCCTCCATCGTCAGGTGCGGCGGCAAATCCTGATCGACGCCGCGCGGCCGAAAGGCGTAAACTGGCTGATCGTCCCCCAGTTGCTGCACCAACTCGGCATAAACTCGCACGTCGCCGCCCAACGCGGGCAGCAGCACCAGCGGCGGACGTTCCCCGCCCGCGCGAAATTCAAGCAGTGGCGTCCACGATTCTTCCCCCGCCCCCGGCGAGGCCGCTTCCCCTGGGCTGAGCTTGCCGAAGCCAGCGGCCGGGCGATCCGCGTTCCCCTCGCCAGCTTCGGCGCCGCCGACCACCAACCGCACCGTCTCTGCCGCCAGCGACGCAATGCTCGGCCCTTCCATCAGCTTGGCCATCGGCAGCGTGAAATCGAGCCGGCCTTCCAGATTGTTCTTCAGTTCCAGCGCCAGCAGCGAATCGAGCCCGAACGTGCTGACCGGTTGATCGACTTCGAGGCCGCCCGGCTCCACGCCGATGATCCGCCCCAGCTCGTTGCGGATGTATTCGCTCACCAGCATCTGCCGTTCGTTCGCATCGGCGGCAAACAAGCGGCTGCGGAACTCGTGATCAAGACGGCTGCCGGCGATCTGTCCGCCCTCCTGTTCCACTTCGGCCGCCACGTCCGCCAGCAACGCCGGCCGCCGCGACCCCAGCAGCCGCAGCATGTCGGCCCATTGGGCGTCCATCACGGCGACTTGCGTTGCGCCGCTCCGCAACAGCTTGCCGAACAGATCGAGGCCGGCCTCCGGGGGAATGAGGCCCATGCCGCGCGACTTCACCGCGTCGCCACGTCCCACCTCGGCCGCCATGCCCGCATCGGCCCACGGTCCCCAGTTGATGGCCGTGGCCGCGAGACCCTGCGCGCGTCGAGCGTGGGCCAGCGCGTCCAAGAATGCATTCCCCGCCGCATAGTTGGCCTGACCCGGCGAGCCCAGCACGCTGGCTACCGACGAGAACATCACAAAGAAATCCAGCGGAGCGCCCAGTGTGGCAGCGTGTAGGTTCCATGCTCCTTGAACTTTGGGCGCCATCGCCCGATCCATTTGTTCGAGCGTCATCTCGGCCAACACGCCGTCGGCCAGAACCCCGGCCGCATGCACCACACCCCGCAACGGCGGCGCGCTGGGCGGCAACTGCGCCAGCGCGCCCTCCAGCGATTCTGCGTCCGTCACATCGCCCGACAGCACGAAAACTCGAGCTCCGTGTTTCCGGATCGCATCCAACGATGCGCTGACCTCCGCCGACGGACCACGCCGCGACAAAAGCGCAACCGCACCAGCCCCATGCTCCGCCAGCCAGGCGGCGACGCGCAGCCCCAGAGCACCCAATCCACCGGTGATAAGATACGTCCCGTCGCGCAGAACCAACGCACGTCGAGAGTCGAGTGTCGAGAGTCGAGAGCCAGAATGCTCCGGCTCTTGACTCTCGATTCTCGACGCTTGACCCTCTACCGCTACCACGACCTTGCCGATATTCTTCCGCTGCGACATATAGCGAAACGCGTCTACCGTCTGCTCGGCTTCGAACCGCGTGAACATCAGCGGCCGATAATTGCCAGCCGCGAAGTGTTCCATAACTTCCGCAAACAGTGTGCGGATGTATTCGGGCCGCTGCCGCAACATGCGGTCCAGATCGATCGCGTGATACGAAAGATTGTCCTGGAACGGCAGCAGGCCGATCATGCGGTTCTGATAGATGTCCGTCTTGCCGATCTCCAGGAAGCGGCCATACGCCCGCAGGATCGACAGGCTCCTGGTGATCGCCTCGCCGGGCAGCGAATTGAGCACCACGTCGACGCCCTGCCGATCGGTATCGGCCAGAATCTCGTCCGCAAACGCCGTGCTGCGGCTGCTGTAAACGTGCTCGACGCCCTGCGAGCGGAGGAAGTCGCGCTTCGCCTCGCTGCCGGCCGTGGCATAGATTTCGGCCCCAATTTGCTGCGCAATTTGAATCGCCGCCAGCCCCACGCCGCCGGCCCCCGCGTGGATGAGCACCCGCTCGCCCGGCTGCAACTGGGCCAACCGCACCAGGCCGTAGTATGCCGTGAGGAATGTGATCGGAATTGTACACGC
The DNA here is from genome assembly GCA_044868555.1 of Lacipirellulaceae bacterium. GTDB lineage: Bacteria > Planctomycetota > Planctomycetia > Pirellulales > Lacipirellulaceae > JABDGM01. The sequence continues at coordinate 24,231 of JBIOWO010000346.1, forward strand.
TTCGTCGTGGCCAATCGACAGTGGCTTGAGCACGAGCGCATACTCGGCTGTCCGGGCGTGCGACGCAAACGCATACGGCACGACGCCAAACACTTCGTCGCCGACGCGGAAGCGATCGACGCCTTCGCCCACGGCCGTCACAACGCCCGATGCCTCGATTCCCAGCGGCACGATGGCATCACGAATGCCCGGATACAGGCCGAGCGCCTTCAGAACGTCGCTGAAATTGAGTCCGGCGGCGTGGACTTCGATTTCCACCTGGCCGGCAGCTGGCGTTTCGCGGTCCACCGGCACCATCCGCAGCGTGTCGAACGAGCCGGCCTGCGTGATGCGAAGCTGGAACGGTTTGCCGGCTGGAACCGTGAGCGATGCCCCCGCGCCAATCGCCGATTCGGCCACCAACGACGGATCGCGCGCGAGCCGGGCGACAAATCGCTTGCCGTTGCGGTAGGCAACTTCGCCGTCCCTGGAATCACTGCGCAATTCGTTGACGAGCGCGTCGGCCGCAGATCCATCTTGCCGATTTATGCTTCCCGGATCGAGATCAATTAGTTGCGGCCGCATATCGGGCAATTCCATCGCTGCCACCCGGCCCATACCCAAGAGCGGCGATTGCTCAACCGCAACCGGCGACGATTCGTCAACCGGCTGCGCCCCGGCAGTGATCAGCCACAGCGGCGGCGACTTTGCCCACGACGCACCGGCCAGTGCGCGAATTAGTTGCAGCACGCTTCCGCAACCGAGCCGTCGCGACTCGGCCAGCGATTCCTCACCGGCTTGCCGAATATCGAGCGACCACAAATGCACGACGCCCAGACACGCTCGCGATTTGGCAACAAACTCCGCCTCAATCCACTGTTGGTATTGCACTCCGTCAATCGAATCGGGATCGACCACCACGCTCACCTCGCCCCGTTCAGCCAACCGCTCGGCCAATTGCCGGCCGACGCCGCGTGCATCCGCAATTATCAGCCAAGCGCCGGCGACCGCTGCCGAGCGCTGCGCGACTTCACCGTCGAGCGGCGATTCACGCCACGCCACCCGATACAGCCAGCGGCTGGTGTCGACGGCCGAATCCGCGCTTCCGGTGCGGCCCAGCCGCTGCACCTGTACGCCTTCCAAGGCCACGAGCACCTCGCCTGCCGCGCTCACCAGATAGACGTTGCCTTCGACCTGTTCCGGGCTCGGGCCCGATTCGCGCGAAGTGCGTACCGCGTAAGTGAACAGCGGCTGCGTATAATCCTCGACCGCCGCCGCCATCCACACGCGGCGAATGCCCACCGGCATGTACGTGAACGGGCTGAACGAGCCGTCCTCCTCAAGCGGCACCGCGCCGGCCATCGACTGCAACAGCGCATCGCCCAGCGCCGGGTGCAAATGGTATCGGCCCGCCTCGCGGACCACCGACTCCGGCAACACGACGCGGGCCACTGCATCCGCCACGCCGCGATGCAGTTCATCGAGCACTGTAAACGCCGGACCATACGCCAGCCCGCGCTCGGCCATCAGAGTATAGAAATCCTCGCGCAACGTAATGCCGACTGCCCGGTCCCGCGCCGCTGCCAAATCGACAATCGCCAATTCATCGTTCTGATTCGCTTCGTGAATCAATCGCCCCGTCGCGTGCATCGTCCACGCCGCCGCCTTCCCATCTTCATCCGCGGGCCGGCTGAAAGTTTCGAACGTCGACTCGCCGCCCGACTCCGGCGCAACCGACACCTGGGTGCGTCGCCGCACGCCCTCAGGCAAGAACATTGCCTGCTGGATGACCAGGTTCGCGAGCCCATGCCGGCCCGGCCCAAAAATCTGCTCGGCCGCCGCCAGGCCTTGCTCGACGTACGCCGCCGCCGGCGTCACCGCCGAGCCTTGCACCTGGTGGTCGACCAGGTACGCCGGTGACCGGGTGCTGAGCCGCGTCTCGAACAATGCGTTCGTCCAGACTGTAGACAGCTTCGTGCCCAACAACGGGTGCACGCTCGACGCGCCGGCTGTTATCCCGGCCGCTGAAGCGGCCTCGCCGCCCATCGAGCGACGCAGCGACGGATCGAGCGTGTACCAATGCCGCGAACGCTGGAACGGATACGTCGGCAACAACAGTCGTTCGCGCTGCCACGGCCGATCCCATCCACGCCAGTCGAGCTGCCCGCCGCGAACGTAGAACTCCGCAACACTGGCCGAAATCGTTTGCCAATCGTCTTGCCCTTGCCGCAGTGATGGCATCCACGCCGCTTCGAGGTCCGGCACGCACCGCCGACCCATGCCCAACAAACTCGCCGTCGGGCCGATCTCGATGATCATCGTCGGCCGCGCCTCGGCCACGCGGGCCATGCCCTCGGCAAACTGCACCGTGTTGCGCAGATGATCGCGCCAATAGCGGGCCGTCGGCGCCTCCGTCATCAATTGGCCGGTAAGATTGGCAGCCAGCGGCACCTGCGGCGCGTGAAACTCGATGCGGGCCGCAAACTGCTCGAACGCGTCGAGCATCTCGTCCATCAGCGGTGAGTGGAATGCGTGCGACACGTTGAGCACCTTCACCTGCACGCCATCGGCCGCAAACCGCGCGGTCGCTTCCTCCACCGCGCTCGCGTCGCCGGAAATGACCGTGTTGTCCGGGCCGTTCTTGACGGCGATGACGACTGCGCCGTTCGCATCGGCCAGCCGCGCGGCGACGCGCTCCGCCGGCGCAAGGATGACTGTCATCTTGCCGTGCCGCTGGACGCCCTGCATCAACCGCGCCCGCTCGGCAATCAGCGCCAGGCCGTCTTCGAGGCTCATCACACCCGCGATGCACGCCGCCGCGTATTCGCCGACACTGTGGCCCAACACGATGTCCGGCTCGACGCCCCACGAGCGCCACAGCTCGGCGAGCGCAACTTCGAGCGCAAAGAGCGCCGGCTGCGTGTATTGCGTCTGATGCAGGAGCGCAGCCGAATCGTTCGGCGAGGCCGCTTCAGCGGCCGGGTAAAGAACGTCAACAAGCGACTTTCCACCCCACATCTCGCGCAGGATTCCATCGCACCGATCAATCGCCGCGCGAAACACGGGCTGCGACTCGTACAGCCCACGGCCCATTCCGACGTACTGCAATCCTTGTCCCGTGCACAGAAACGCCACCTTGGACCGGCCGAGCGTGCGGACTTGAGCCTGCTTGATCCCGGCCGTTTTCCCGGCCGTTTTCCCGGCCGCTGAAGCGACCTCGCCGCCAGCGAGCTTCTCCAACCGCTCGCCAAGCTGTGCCGCATCCTTGGCGACGATCGTCGCCCGGTGATGAAAATCGGCCCGACCCGTATTCGCCGAGTAACACACGTCCGCCACGTCGGCATGGGGATGCTCGCCCAGGTACGCGGTCAGTTGCTGCGCCTGTTCCACCAGCGCCGGTTCGGTCTTGGCGGACAGCTTCAGCACATGCAACGGACGGTCGATCGATTGCGGATTGCGGATTGCGGATTGCGGATTGGCTTGCTCCTTCAATCCGAAATCCGAAATCCGAAATCCGAAATTCCCTTCCTGCACCACCAGATGCGTATTCGTCCCGCCGAACCCAAACGAGCTGACGCCCGCTGTCCGCGGCGCGTCGCCCCGCAGCCACTCGATTGGCTCCGTCGGGATTACCAGCCGCGTGCCGTCCAGATTGATGTGCGGATTGAGCGACTCGAAATGCGTCTGCGGTGCAATCCGCGCGCGCTGCATCATCAGCAGGACCTTAATCAGTCCCGCCACGCCGGAGACCGTTTCCATGTGGCCGACGTTGGCCTTCACGCTGCTGACGTAGCAGGGCGGTGCGACAGTACCATTGGGCGTCCGAAAAATTTCGCTGAGCGCCTGCATCTCGATCGGATCGCCCAGTGGCGTGCCCGTGCCGTGCGCTTCGATGTAACCGATGTCGTCGGGCGTGAGCCCGGCTTGCTTCAGCGCCGCGCGAATGCAGGCAATCTGCGACTGGCTGTTCGGCGCGCTGATGCCCGAAGTACGGCCGTCCTGATTGACCGACGTCGCCCGCAACACGCCAAACACCCGGTCGCCGTCGCGCTGGGCATCACTCAGCCGCTTCAAGAGCACCAGCCCACAGCCCTCGCCGCGGACATATCCGTTCGCCCGCGCGTCGAACGGGCGGCACACGCCTTCCGGCGAGAGCATTCGCGCCTTCGAAAACGCGATCGTCGTTTCCGGCGTGAGGATCATATTCACGCCGCCGGCGATGGCCGCGTCCGATTCGCCCCGCCGCAAACTCTCGACCGCAAAGTGAATACTCAGCGACGAGCTGCTGCACGCTGTGTCAACCGCCGCGCTCGGGCCGTGGAAATCGAAAATGTACGACAGCCGGTTGGCCGCGATCGACAACGCATTGCCCGTGCCCATATGGGCGTCGATTTGTTGGAAATAGTCTTCATACGGCACGCAGACCTTCGAGTAATCCGTAGCGCCGATGCCAACGAACACGCCGGTCCGGCTGCCGGCCAGCGTATCGGCCGGTCGACCCGCGTTCTCCATCGCCTCCCAGGCCACTTCCAACAGCAGCCGCTGCTGCGGATCCATCCGCGCCGCCTCGCGCGGCGTGATGCCGAAGAACTGCGGATCGAATTGATCGGGATCGTCGATCAGCGCCGCCCAGCGGACCGACATCTTGCCCGGTGTTTCACCCGACTCGTCGAAAAACTCGTCCGCGTTCCAGCGGTCGGCCGGCACTTCGCGCGAGGCGCTGCGACACTCGCAAATCAATCGCCAAAACGCGTCCAGATTCGGCGCGCCGGGAAAGCGGCAGGCCATGCCGATGATCGCGATCGGCTCGCCCGCGGGCGGCAGCGACGGCTGCGCCGATTTGGCCAGCCGCTGCTCCAGCAACTTCCGCTGGGCGGGCGACAAACTGGCCAGGCGTTGTGCCAAATCGCTCATGGATAGAAAGCTTCGGCGAACCGCTGAAATGCGAGGCCATCTGCGTCCGACAAATAGCCGAAACCTTCCAGACTATATGAGCCGCCGGCACTCCGCAAGTTGCCAAGTAGCCGAGTCTCTCCGAGACTCGGTAGCGGCAGTCTCGAAGAGGCTGCCCTACCGGAAAGTGGGTCTCGTCAAACTCGACCCACTCTACGGAATCAGGCGCTGAGGCGCTTGATCGGTTCCGCTAATAACAATGCATCACCCACCGCCGAGCGGTGAGCAATGATGTCGCGCGGCTCGATGAGAAAGCGATAGCCGTGCGCCGCCAGCAGTTCGAGACAGGCGTCGGCATCGCGGGTCGGCATGTTGCGATACTCAAATCGCACGATCGCCGGTCGCAAGCGCGTGAAATCGATTGACCGGATGATCGGCCAGTCGAATCCCTCGGCGTCGATCTGCACGAGATCGACTCGATCGATTCCCGCGGTACGAAGCGCACTAGCGACCGTGTGGCACTCGACTGATTGCGCGACGATCTCCGCGTCGGGAATGCCGTGGCGACGGAGATGGTCGCGATCGAACGACGCGGCCATCGTCGCGGCGCCGCGGCGGCAATAGAGCTCTCGAGTGCCTTCCCGCTCCGCAATGGCCGCCTGCAGCAACACCACCTGCGGCTGGTCCCGATACGTGCGCTCGAGCCGGGCAAACGCGCTTGGCTGCGGCTCCACCAGCACGCCGCGCAATCGATGCCTGGAAATCAATTCGTGCAAATCGTCATCGCCCACGCCGTCGAACGCGCCAATCTGCAGGAAGGTCAGATCGCGATTCTTCAACAATTCATGGGACACGACGAACGGCAGCCAGCTCCGCACAGCCAGTTCCGGCCGCCGCGTGAGCAGCGGCGGCGTGTAGCATCGCTGGATTCCCAGCCGGCGATACAGAATGTCCCGCCATCGCCGGCGCACGTCGGTGCTCAGCCAATGCGGGGTCCAACGACGGCGTAGTTCTCGCAGTGTCATGCGGCAGCCCGGTCAATCTGCTCTGGTTCGCATTCCACCTCGCGCCAATCGCGGCCGTTCTGCAACTGCCACAGATAGGCGTGCTTCAGATACGACAGGTACGCTACCAGCACGCACACCTGCAAGCCGGCCGCGCCATCCAAAAACCCTAGCCGCCACACGTAGCCCTGCAGTAACCGCAGCGGAAACCGCAACAACAACTGAGCCAGATTCGTCCGCCGCCCCGCGGCATGCCAAATCCGCGCCTGCACGTCGGCGTATCGTGCGAGCTTCGGCAAATATTGCGAATAGGATGAACACGTGTAATGCGTCATCCGCTCCCGCAACCGACCGACAGTCCCGCGGCTCAACTCCACCTCCGCATGATCGGTCGGCCCGACGTACCGTCCCAGGTCGCGGCGAAACAGCCGCAGGCAACGGTCGTTTTTCCACGGCCCGAAGCGGATCGGATGTCCGAGAAAATGATTACGTCGATAAATCCAATAACCGTCGTGCCGTGGCGCCGCCAGCTCGCGGCGAATCTCCGCGGCCAGCGCCGGCGTCAAACGCTCGTCACAATCCAGGATCAGCACCCACTCGTGCGACGCCTGCGGAATGGCCCAATTCTTGAAGTCGCCCGACGTGCCGTACTCCCGCTCGATGACCCGGCAGCCCAGCTCGCGGGCGATCTCCAGTGTGCCGTCGGTCGAGCCCGAGTCGGCCACCAGCACCTCGTCAGCAATCGGCCGTGCAGACCGGATGCACGCCCGCAAATGCTCGCGCTCATTCTTGCACGGGATGATGACCGTGAGCTTATTCGACATTGAACCGTCCGCTACGCGGCGCCCCTCGCTTGCGGTTTAGCTTCCACCACCGCACGAATCTTGACCCGCGGCTTCCGCGCCACGCCAATCATCGTCCGCCCCAACAGCGCCGCGAGCGAATTGTTCGCCACCGCCCCGGCGGCGCGCCCATGTCGCAGCCACGTCCGCAACCAAATGAGCGGCGCCAGCCACGCAAACGCCAGCGACGACCGCGACAACCGATCGCACGCCACCTCGCGCAATTCCAGCCCGGCCAGCCCCAGCACGAACCGGTACCGATTGCCGCCGTAGCCCGAAATGTGCCACTCCTGCGGCGATTGCCGGCCAACCTCCAGCGGATAAAAACTGTGCTCAAACCCGGTCCATAGAAAGCTCAGCCGCGACTTGATCGACATCACGTTCGGCGTCGTGAACAGAAACGCGCCGCCCGGTTTCAGCACGCGCTCCACTTCGCGGAACAACCGCTCATGAGAGTCGATGTGTTCCAGCACTTCGACGCACACCACGCCGTCGAACGCGGCATCGTCATACGGCAACGGTTCGGCCAGATCGGCCTGCCGGCACGCGACCGCCGAATACTGAAACAGCGCAGGCTCCAGGTCGCACGCCTCCACCTCGAACCCGGCCGCGTGCATTATCTGACTCATACCACCGCTGCCGGCCCCCAGATCGAGCACGCGCGCTCCATCCGGATGCAGGTGCCGCAAAAGATGCGGCAGCGTCAAACGATGCAGATCGCAATGCGCCATCGGTACGATGGGCGCGGACGGCGAGAGGCCTGCGGGGTCGGACCCCATGACGTGCGCCCTCCATGGCGACGTGCCGGCGGGAACGGGGACAATGCTGGCACAGAGTCTAACTCGTCCGCCCAAACCGGGTCCAGATCAGTAACACGCCCAAAACAGCCGGCGACGGGCACCATGCCGAAGGCATGGTCGGTGTCGCCGAACGAACGGCGCTGCAACGCACTACAAATCGTCGGGAGTTAGCCCTGTATGCCGTGCAATCCGCGCCAGCATTCGCGGACCGATTTCGTCGTTGTCATGAAACGCGAACACGTAATTTGCCCAGCCCACGCGCTCCAGAACGCGATGCGAGCCTGTCTGTCGCTTGATTGACCAGCCGATGCGCAATAGCGAAGCCAAAACGCGTTTCGCCTTGGTGGCTGGCCAGCGGCTCACGGTTGCACCGCAAAAACGTCGCCCATTTCCGGAACCTCCTCGCCGTGCTCGAGGCGATCGGCCAGCACGCGGAGTGACAGTGCCTTGGCCCGTTCGACCGCTTCTTCGCGCGACTCGCCGTATGCCAATACTCCCGGCAGATCGACAACCTCCGCAATCCAGCGGCCGTCCTCTTCACGCTCGACCTCAACAGTTAACATACGTCGGTCCTTGTGGCGACCTTAATTGGCTCGCTCATTCAAGCATATCAGCGCGGCTGAAACTCGGCAAACTCAGCCGTTCACCTGACGCCGATTTCCGTCCCCTCAATACTTCACATCGACCCATTTGCGTTCGCGCGAGCTCCGCAGCACCGCTTCACAGATTGCAATCTCGTTGTGGCCGTCGACGAACGTCGAGAAGTCGCCGCCCGACCTGGTGCCGGCGATGAAGCCATACACGTTGCGGAACAAATTCTTCGGCCCGTCCGGATACGCCTCGTTGTGCCCGCCCGGATAATGGGCATACTCGCGGGCGGCCGGATACAGCAGGCTCGGGTCTTTCATGATCGTCTGGTTCGGCCCGTCGCGCCGCCCGACCCACAGCTCATTCGGCCGCTCCTGGTTCCACGCCAGCGCACACTTGCTGCCGTCGATCTCGAAGTACAGCCGATTCTTCCGCCCGGCCGCACATTGGTTCACCGTCAACACGCCGTGCGCGCCCGAGTCGAATTCCAACAGGATCGAGCCGTAATCCTCGGTGTTGATCGGCACGTCTTCGAGGTCCTCCGGCCGCAGCACCTTGCCGGCGTACGTCTCCACCTCGACCTTCGGCCGCTTGCGGATCGGGTGGATCGTCACCAGGTCGGCCATCACGCGGACAATCTTGAGCCCGGTAACGAACTGCACCAGGTCGCACCAATGCGAGCCGACGTCGGCCACCGCCCGCGACTCGCCGCTCAGCTCCGGCACCAGCCGCCAGTTCCAATCGTTCGCCAACAGCAGCCAGTCCTGCAAATACGACCCGTGCACCGCGTAGATGCGGCCCACGTCGCCGGCCGCCTGGCACATCTGGTGGGCCTGCTGCACGAGGGGCATGTAGCGATAGTTGAAATTGATCGCATTCACCACGCCGGCCGCCTTCGCCAGCCCCACCAGCTCGCGCGACTCGCGCGAATTCATCGCCAGCGGTTTCTCGGAAACGATATGCTTGCCGGCCGCCAGGATCTCCTTATTGATCGCGAAGTGCAAATGATTCGGCGTGCAGTTGTGCACGACTTGAATCTCCGGATCGGCCAACAGCTCGCGATAATCCCCGTATGCTTTGGGAATCGACAGCGCCGCGGCTTTCGCGTTCGCCAACTCGACCCCGCGCTCCGCCACGGCCACTACTTCGACAAACCCCAGCCGCCGCAACGCCTCAACGTGCGCCGGACCGATGAACCCCGTACCGATAATGCCTGTTTTGATTTTGTTCATTTCCTCTCTCGATGAACGCAAGGTGTCAGTTATCAGTTGTCAGTTGCAATCGGTATACAGTTTCCACGCAGGCCAGCATGAGTTTCTTGGCTGGTTCGTGACGCCTTCGAAGGGGACAGATCGATATTGGGTGTCGCCGCCTCCCTGTGAGGCGATTTTCCGACGTCGCGGCGCACCGGTAGCGCTTCCGTGACGGTTGAGTCGCTTTGCGGCACGGTCGGAAAACACCAGTTCGAATGCGTCGAGTGTAGCGGAAACGGGACCGAGTTTCAGCAAGTATTTTTGGCCGGATGCAGCCTCTACCTCCCTGCCGTCGAATTTGCCACTTACCAAGCCACTTTCCACTGGTTTGATTTTTCCCCGGCCCGCCGATACGCTGACAGGTCGTAGGGCCAGTGAAAAGGGATGCCGATGAACAAATCTGTGCATTGTGCCCGTTACGCTGGGGCGCTCGTCGCCGTAATTCTCGTTGGCCACCCAACTCACGCCGATTTCAACTTCACCCACGGCGGCCACAGCTATTTGGTCCTCGAGCAGCGACGCACGTGGCAGGCCGCTGCGGCCGATGCTGTCTCGCGGCAGTTCGCCGGACAGCCCGGCCATCTGGCCATCATCGAAAGCGCCGCCGAGAACACCGCCATCTTCAATCAGCTGCTCGCCAATATCACGGCGGCCGAATTCCCCAACACGCAGGCCCCGGACGGCGGCAACGGATTCTTCGTCTGGATCGCGGCCAACGATCTGGCCGTGGAAGGCAACTGGATTTGGGACGGCGAAGGCGACGGCGTCGGACAGCTCTTCTACCAGGGCCGCGGCAACGCGGGTGGCGCTCCCGTCGGCGGCCTGTATCACAATTGGGGCACGTTCAACGGCAATCCCCACGAACCCGACAACGGCGCGGGCGGACTGCAAGACGCCGGCGGCATCGCCCTGGCGAACTACCCGCGCGGCCTGGCCGGCCAATGGAACGACGTCCGCGCCGACAACAGCCTCTATGCGATCGTCGAATTCGACGCTGTCCCAGAACCGTCGACGATCGCGCTCCTACTGATCTCTTTAGCATTGGGCCAGCTGTTCATGCCGCTCAATCGAAGAATTCATCCGCCGGATCGAACGCCGGCACCGGCACGTTGAGCACCCGCAACCGGCCGATTGCCCGGTGCCGGCAGCCGGGCTTGATGAGAATCGCATCGCCGGCGCGCACCGGATGCCGCTCGCCATCGAGCTCCATCTCGCCGGTGCCTTCGAGAATGTAATACATCTCGGTCATCCGCTTGTGGTAGTGGTCCCGCGCGTCGGTCGATATCTCGACGACGTGCAGCGATGCCACGCCATCCGATTCCGCAACAAACGCCCGCCGTGTCTCGCCGCACGGACAGTTCGTCGCCGGCAACTCCGCTGGACGGCAGATTTGAAAACGCTGGGTCATAAACTCGGAAATTCCGTCACGGTACCATCATCGTGCACGGCACGACCGCGAATAATCTCACCTGTCTCGCCGTAAAAGTTTTCCCAACGTTGGGTCAGTTTCGCATCGCTGTTATAGATTTCCCCGGTCATCCTCCGGATTGCACGGGCCGCGCGGTACTCATCTTCATCAATTAATGGATGCAAATCTTCGTAATAATCGTAAAACGAAAACACTTTTCTCAACACTTCGCAATCATCGGCGTCATAAGCGATGATGAAAACGCGACTACGGAGTTCATCGTCAGATGCGTTCATCGATCGCCTATTCAACTTTCTCCACCGTCGCCCACTTTCCTTCGCCGATCGACTTTTCCACCGCATCGAGCACGGCCACGCATTGGGCTCCGTCGCGGAAATCGGGCATGATGGTCTTCTTGCCGGCGATCGCGCCCATCAGCTCGTACACCGCGTGCACGAACGTGTGCTCGTAACCCAGGATGTGCCCCGGCGGCCACCAGGCGGACACAAACGGATGCACCCCCTCGGTGGCCATGATCCGCCGGAAGCCCTGCCGGCCGGGCGGGTCGGCGCAGCTGTAGAACTCGAGCGCGTTCATCTCCTCGAAGTTAAACACTAGCGAGCCGCGACTGCCATTCACTTCGATGCGGTTGTAATTCTTCCGCCCGGGCGCCATCCGGGTCGCCTCGAACGAGCCCAGCGCGCCGCTCTTGAAGTTGGCCAGAAACAGCGTCGCATCATCGACCGTCACTTTCTCGATTCCCTCGCCCGCCGTGGCGGTGAGGCCGGCGGAGCGGCCCTCGGCTGGCCGCTCGGTGATGAACGTCTTCTGCATGCCGACCACTTCGCCGATGTCGCCGACCAGGAACCGGGCCATGTCGATGTGGTGCGCGTTGAGGTCGCCGTTCGCCCCGGTGCCGGCGACTTCTTTCCGCAGCCGCCAGTTCATCGGGAACTTCGGATCGACCAGCCAATCCTGCAAGTAAGTCGCGCGGAAGTGCCGCACCTCGCCGATCTCGCCGGCCACGATCATCTGCTTCGCCAATGCCAGCGCTGGCACGCAGCGGTAATTGAAGTTGACCATGTTCACGACCTTGGCCTTCCGCACGGCGTCGAGCATCTCGCGGGCCTGCTTCAGGTTGAGCGTCAATGGCTTCTCGCAGTAGACGTGCTTACCCGCCTGTGCCGCGGCCACACCCATCTCGTGGTGCAGGCTGCCGGGCGTCGCGATGTCGATCACATCGATGTCCTTGCGTGCGCACAGCTTCCGCCAATCGGTCTCATGGCTCTCCCACCCGAAACGCTTGGCAAACTCGGCCGTCTCGTCCGCGTGCCGGCCGCAGATCGCCTTCATCATGGGCCGCGGCTCGACGTCGAAAAACTTGGCCACCTTCAAATAAGCATTCGAATGGGCCTTGCCCATGAACTTGGTGCCGATCAGCCCGACATTCACCGTTTTCGCCGCCATAGAAATTTCCTTTCATTACGATCGCGGGTGCAGAATTTCGTACAGCCTACCGCGAGCCGAAACCCACGGGCAAGTAGGGTGAGTCGAGGAACGAGACGCACCGATTTGTCGGCCAGATGGTGGGTCTCGTTCCTCGACCCACCCTTCGCTCAGCGATATATTCGCGGTTATGCAAACTGCTGCCAACGTCGCCGATGCGCCTATTTCAACGAGCAACCGCCTGCTCTCGCTCGACGTGTTTCGCGGCCTGACGATCCTGGCGATGATCCTGGTCAACAATCCGGGCCGCTGGGGCGAGAAATACCAATACTGGCCGCTGGGGCATGCCCCGTGGCACGGTTGGACGCCGACCGACCTGATCTTTCCATTCTTCCTGTTCATCGTCGGTACGTCGTTGGCGTATTCGCTCCGCAAATACCGCGAGGGCGACACGATCGCCCCGGCCGTTTACTGGCGGATCGTCCGCCGTACCGCCGTGCTGATTTTCCTGGGCTGGATGCCGAGCCTGCTGCTGCGCGGGATCAGCTACTTCAACGGCACAGCAGCTACGTTCGACCTCAGCACATTACGATTGCCCGGCGTGCTGGTGAGGATCGCACTCGTGTATTTTCTCGCGTCGCTGATCGTGCTCCATCTCAATGTCCGCGCTCAGGCCCTGCTGGCCGCCGTGATTTTGCTGGGCTATTGGGGACTGCTGGCCTGGCACCCTATTCACGATGACTACAAGGCGAACTTATCGCCCGATGGGAATTTCGTCCGCGTCGTCGATCTGAAACTCATCGGCGCCGACCACATGTACACGCGGGCCAAGGACGAGAAGACTGACCCCGAGGGATTGCTCAGCACACTTCCCGCGGTGGTCACCGCTCTGATGGGCTACTGGACCGGCCTCTTCATCCAGCGCCGCGGCGCCAATTATCGCACCGTAGCAATCCTCATCGCCGCCGGCCTGGTGCTCGCCGCCATCGGTCAAGGCTGGCACGTCCACTTTCCCATCAACAAGAAAATCTGGACCAGCAGTTTCGTATTTCTCACCGGCGGTCTGGCGATGGCCGTGCTGGCCGGCTGTCTCATGAAGTTCGACCTCTGGGGCTGGCGCCGGCTGGGCCGGCCATTTGAAATCGTCGGCATCAACGCGATCTTTGTCTTTGTCGCCTCCGGCTTACTCGCCATCTGGCTCGGTCGCTGGCAAATTCGTGGCGTCAGCACCCACGAATGGCTGTACCACACGTTGTTCACTTCCTGGATCACCGATCCGAAGCTTGCGTCACTCGGCTTCGCGTTGGGGATCGTCGCGTTCTGGTGGCTGGTGCTGTGGATTATGGCGCGGCTCGGTTGGTCGATCCGCGTGTAACGTAGCCCGGCCATCCTGGCCGGTAGTACGGCCCACGACAATTGCAGGACGACGAACGGTGCTCCGCCTGACCGACCCAAGATGGATCGGCTATATTGATTCCAGACGATCGGATTCCAACCAATGTGTTTTCCATGCGACTCGTTGAAGTCGACCTGATGCTCTCTGACGACGCGCTGCCCGACAACGTAACGCGTCTGCTGGCCGATGCCCAGCGGCGGGTCGAACGGCTGGACGACAAAACGCGAATCGCGATTCCGGCCTTCGTCCCCAGCGATTTCGAAGCGGCGTACCGCGCTCTGGTACAAATCAAGGCCGCTCGCCTGGCCACCGGCCGGCGGCTCGTGGAATGGGGCAGCGGTATCGGCGCCGTCACGTGCCTGGCCGTCCTGGCCGACTACGACGCGGTTGGCATCGAGATCGAGCCGACGCTGGTCGCAATCGCCGAAAACCTGGCCCATGACCATAGCATCGACACGCAGTTTGCCCTCGGCAGCTTCGTGCCGCACGGCGCCCAGCCGCGCCTCGACTGGACCAGCGGCGTCTCGTGGCTCTCGACCGGCGGCCCGGACGGCTACGCCGAACTGGAGCTCGACCCGGATGACTTCGACGTCATCTTCGCCTATCCCTGGCCGGGCGAAGAGCAAGTCATCTTCGACCTGTTCGGCGACAGCGCCGCCGTCGGAACGCTGCTCCTCACGTACCACGGCCAGGAAGGCCTGCGGCTGCAACGCAAGGTGAAGAGATAGGAAAGCTAACCACGGAGACACGGAGAGCGCGGAGAAGAATTGATTAACAGGAGGACGCAGAGGGCGCAGAGAAATGGCTGATGTATGATACATAATCTCTGCGCCCTCTGCGACCTCCTGTTCAAATCCTACTTGCCTTCTCTGTGCTCTCCGTGTCTTCGTGGCTAATATGTCTGCATGGGCTACCGCACACTCCGCGAATGCATCGACGATCTGGAGCGGCACAAGCAATTGGTCCGGATCGACGCCGAAATCGACGCCCGACTCGAGGCGGCCGAGATTCAGCGCCGCGTCTGTGCGGCCGGCGGTCCGGCGCTCTTGTTCACGCGCATCAAGGGTTGCCGCTTTCCGATGGCGAGCAACCTGTTCGGCACCATGGACCGGGCCCGACTCATGTTTCGCGACGGTCTCGACCGGGTCCGCCGATTGGTGGAACTCAAGCTCGATCCGACGGCCGCGCTACGGCACCCGTGGAAGTATTTGGGCGTTCCAGCCGCCGGCCTGACCATGCTGCCCAGATTTGTCGGCCGCGCCGACGTCACTGCAAACGAAACCACGATTTCCCAATTGCCGCAACAGGTGAGCTGGCCGGCTGATGGCGGCGCGTTCATCACCTTGCCGCAGGTCTATACCGAAGACGTCCGCGAGCCGGGCTGGCGACGCTCGAACCTGGGCATGTATCGTGTCCAACTCTCCGGCGGCCAGTACGAGCCCGACCGCGAAGTCGGCCTGCACTATCAAATCCACCGCTCGATCGGTGTGCACCACGCGGCCGCCATCCGCGCCGGCAAGCCGTTTCGGGTGAACATCTTCGTCGGAGGATCACCGGCTATGATGCTCGCCGCCGTGCTGCCGCTACCGGAGGGAATGAGCGAGTTGGCGTTTGCCGGCGCGCTCGGCGGCCGACGCATTCGCCTGCTTCGCGGCCGACCCGCCGAAGCGGGTGCCCGTGGCCTCCCGATCCACGCCGACACCGATTTCTGCATTTGCGGCACGGTGATCCCCAATAAGCTGCTCCCGGAAGGTCCGTTTGGCGACCACCTGGGCTACTACAGCCTCGCGCACGATTTCCCCGTGCTCCGCGTCGAGCACGTCTATCACCGCGACGGCGCGATCTGGCCATTCACAGTTGTCGGCCGGCCACCGCAGGAGGACAGTATCATTGGCCAACTCATTCACGAGTTGACGGGGCCAGTGATTCCCACCGTGCTGCCTGGCGTGATGGGCGTCCACGCGGTCGACGCAGCCGGCGTCCACCCACTGCTGTTGGCGATCGGCAGCGAACGTTACTGGCCATTCGCTGCGAGCGCACGCCCGCAGGAGCTGTTGACGCAGGCCAACGCTATCCTCGGCCAGGGCCAACTGTCGCTTGCCAAGTTCCTACTGATCGCCAACCACGCCGACGATCCACACCTCGACCTGCACGACATTGCAGCATTCTTGCGCCACATCCTCGCGCGGGCCGACTGGACACGCGACCTGCATTTCCAAACTGAAACGACGATCGACACGCTCGACTACTCCAGCGGCACACTCAACGCCGGCTCGAAGTTGGTGATCGCCGCCGTCGGCCCGCCACACTTCGAACTCGTTGCGGAAATCCCTGGCGAGCTCCGCCTGCCGGACGGTTTCAGCAGCCCTCGCATTATCATGCCCGGCGTATTGGCGATCACGGGCCCGGAATGCGACCCACCCCTTCTCGCCACTCGCCACTCGCCACTCTCCGCTTCCCTCCGCATCGCCGACGACATGGACCGCTTCTGCGCCGCCTTCCACCGCGACGATCCGCTCGCCCGCTTCCGCTGGATCGTCATCGTCGACGACAGCCAATTCGTCGCCGAGTCGCTCCGCAATTTCCTTTGGGTCACGTTCACGCGTACCAACCCGGCCGCCGACGTGTACGGCATCGAACCATTCACGCACGACAAGCACTGGGGCTGCCGCGGCCCGCTGGTAATCGACGCCCGCCTCAAACCACACCACGCCCCGCCGCTCGTCGAAGACCCGGAAGTCGCCCGCCGCGTCGAAGCCCTCGCCGCTCGGAGCGGCCCGCTGCACGGGATATTCTGAGGATTCGCATTTGCAAATCCTCAAAAGGTTATTGGAATGTTTGACGTCTATACCGCTGGGCGGTATATTATTAATGCCGTGTAATCGGTCGGTGAATCATGGCTGATCGATCCGATGATGAGTTCAGACCCGAGGATCTCCTCCATTTCGTTGAGACGAACGAGTTTGTGCGACGTTGGGCGTCCTTGGGTCTAGATGCTGAAAAGAATTTGTGGGATCTGCAGAATGCGATCATGCGAAGTCCACTCACTGGAAATGTCGTACCCGGGACTGGCAGCTTAAGAAAAATGCGATTCGGGCGCCCCGGTGATCGAATCGGGAAACGCGGCGGCTTTCGCGTTTGTTACGTCCTGTTCCGAGAACATGGCATCGTGCTACTCGTCACCGCGTACGGTAAGAACCAAAAGGATGATTTGTCGGCGGCCGAAAAGAAGCAAATTCGCGATTCCATCAATCGCACGAAGGCCCTCCTGGAAAACAGGAGACCGAATTAGGAGAGCAATATATGGCCACGCGCCGGAAATCGAAATCGGTCGGTGCCAGCATAATTAGATCACTCGAAGAGTTCGCCGAGGCCCTTGAGGCCGGAGAAGATATCGAGAAACGGTTTACATGCCGCACCGTACGTCTAGACATCAAACCGCGGGATTACAGTCCGAACATGGTCAAGAAGACGCGTGCGATATTGGGTGCCAGTCAGTCTGTCTTTGCACAATTCTTGGGCGTTTCCCCCAGTGCCGTGCAAGACTGGGAACAAGGCGCTAAATTTCCACATGGCAGCGCCCGCCGCCTGATGGATGAAATCCGCAACAATCCAGATTATTGGCGACGCCGCCTCCAAGAGCTTGCCACACCCATCGGCGCATAGCTGTCTACCCGCCCACCGAAAATGTCCTACACTTCCGTGATGGACATTCCCGCGGTCATCCTGGCAATCTCCCCCCGCACTACCGACCACGTGCTGACCGCCGGCCTGTGGTGGTTCGCCATTATCTGGCTCGGTTTCCTGGGCGGGTGTGTAGGCAGCTTTTTGACCGTGGTGTGGGACCGCCTCGGCACCGGCGAGGGATTCGTGTTTCCCCGCTCTCGCTGCCCCGAGTGCGACCACGAAATCCGTTGGTACCACAACGTGCCGGTGATCGGCTGGCTGCTGCTGCGGGGCCGCTGTTACGATTGCGGGGCTGGAATCCCCGTCAAACACCCGCTCATCGAGGCCGCGGTCGCCCTCCTTTTCATCTTAATCGGCCTGGCCACGCCCTGGCTCTAGCCGCGGCTTTCGTGCAATCGAACCGCCGGGCCGTTTCCGCTACACTGGTGGCTCGCTCGATTGCGCACCCGACTCCGTGTCACCCCGCATGGCCAAGCTCACATTCCACGGCGCCGCCCGCACCGTCACCGGCTCGAAGTTCCTGCTCGAGGCTGGCGGCGCGAAGGTGCTCGTCGATTGCGGCCTGTTCCAGGGCCTCAAGCCGCTCCGCGAACTGAATTGGAAGCCGACGCCGTTCGACGTGAAGACCCTCAATTCGATCGTGCTGACCCACGCCCACCTCGATCACACAGGCTATCTGCCCCGCGTTGTTAAGGAGGGCTACGAGGGCGACATCCTTTGCACCGAAGCCACCAGCCAACTGTCGGAGATCATCCTCCTCGACTCGGCCCACTGCCAGGAGTACGACGCCCAGTACGCCAACCGCAAGGGCTTTTCGAAACACCAGCCAGCGCTGCCGCTCTACGATGGCCGCGACGTGCAACAAGCCGTCAAGCTGTTCCGCACCGTTCCGCGCAACGAGTGGTTCTCGCCCGCTGAGCCGATATCGATGCGGTATCACGACGCCGGCCACCTGCTCGGCTCGACGATGATCGAAGTCGAAATTCGCGACCGTACGCCGCCCTTACGCATCCTGTTCTCCGGCGACGTCGGTCGCTACGACGGGCCGCTGTATCACGATCCGGTGCCGCCGCCCCAATGCGACTATCTCGTGTGCGAAAGCACGTACGGCGACCGCGATCATGCGGAGGGCCCGATCCTGGAAGCGCTGGCCGAATTGGTCGATCGGGCCGTTGAGCGCGGCGGGGTGATGCTCGTCGCCTCGTTCGCGGTCGGCCGAGCGCAACAGCTCATCTACCTGCTGCAAGTGCTCAAAGACCGTGACCGCATTCCGGACTTGCCAATTTATCTCGACAGCCCGATGGCCTGCGATGCCACCAATATCTATCGCGAGCATCGTGAAGATCACGACTTGAGCGAAGGCCAGCTCGATCCGGCCAACCCGGTTCTCGACGGCCGCGGCGTGTCACTTTGCCGCACCGCCGACGAATCCAAGGCGCTCAACAATATTGCCGGCCCGGCCGTGATTATTTCCTCGAGCGGCATGATGACGGGCGGACGCATCGTGCACCACTTGAAACAGCGGCTGCCGAATGCTCGCAATACGGTGGTGTTGGGCGGCTTCATGGCCGTCGGCACCCGGGGCCGCATGCTGCAGGACGGCGCCAAGTGGCTCCGCATGTTTGGCCAGGACGTGTCGGTGCGAGCGGCGATCGAATCGATCCCCGGCCTGAGCGGCCACGCCGACCGCAGCGCCCTGCTGCGCTGGCTGCAGCCGCTTCATCGCCCCAAGGCCGTTTTCCTGGTCCACGGCGAGCCCGACAGCGCCGAAGCACTGGCCCACACGCTCCGCGGCGAGCGCGGCTGGAACGTCCACATTCCCGCGCTTGGCGAATCGCACGAATTGGTGTAAGAGAGGGATCAGAGTTCAATAGCAAGCCCCATTCGTTTAGCCGCGAGCCAACGGCGAGCGAGATTCATCGACATGACAACGCATTCCGACCCCGTGGCGGCCAACCGCCGGGCGATTCTCGATTCGCCCAGCTACAAGCTGGCCGAATTCGATTTCGATTTTCTCAAGCGGCCCGAGAATCGGCCGCTGCGGATGCAGTTAGAGCTACTGAAGACCGAGACGCTGCTCCGCGAAAATCAAGTCGATTCAACGATTGTCGTGTTCGGCGGCACGCAGATCGTGCCGCACGACCTGGCGGAGGCCGCCCTGAAAACCGCCCGCGCGGCGGCCAAAAAATCGCCCGCCGATCGACAACTGGCCCGCGCGGTCGAAAGGGCCGAAAGCATCCTGGCCAAGAGTCATTTCTACGAAGATGCCCGCGAGTTCAGCCGCATCGTTTCCGAATGCGGCCAGCGCGACGGCCGCTGCAAGTTTGTCATCATGACCGGCGGCGGACCGGGGATCATGGAAGCTGCCAACCGCGGCGCGTTCGAAATCGGCGCCAAGAGCATCGGCCTGAACATCGACCTGCCCCACGAGCAGGAGCCGAACCCATACATTACGCCCGAGCTGTGCTTCCGCTTCCATTACTTTGCAATGCGGAAGTTTCACTTCGTACTACGGGCGGCGGCGCTAGTGTTGTTTCCCGGCGGCTTCGGCACGCTCGACGAACTGTTCGAAATCCTCTGCCTCCGCCAGACGGAGCGGATGCAGCAGATCCCGGTTATCCTGTACGGCCGCAAGTATTGGGACTCGATCGTCAATTTCCGCCAACTGACGAACGAAGGCGCCGTAGCCGACGACGATCTCAAGCTGATCGACTACGCCGAGACACCCCAGGAAGCATGGCAGATCATCGCCAAATTCCACGGCCTGAAATAAGCACGGGGCAGGGAGTGGGGAGCAAGGAGCAGTGCGGCGAGGTCGCCGCGGCGACCGGGTGATGCGCGATGAACGATGGAAGCAATAATCCTGTTGCCCTCGTCACCGGCGGCGCCGTCCGCATCGGGCGGGCGATTGTTCGCGAACTTGCGGCGCGGGGTTACCGCGTGGCCATCCACGCCAATCGCTCGCTCGACGAAGCCCAGGCACTCGTCGAGGAGTTGCGCACGGCCGGCAGCGAGTCGGCCGCCTTCGGCGCCGACCTGCGCGACGAAGGCGCCGTGCAGGCGATGATCGATCGCGCCCGCCGCCACTTTGGCCGGCTCGACGCGCTGGTGAACAACGCCGCCAGCTGGTCGAAGACACCCCTGGAAAACGTCGCGGCCGACGACGTGCGCCGCTTCTTCGAAGTCAACACGCTCAGCACGTTCGTCTGCTGCCAACACGCGGGACTGATCATGGCCGCCCAGGACGACGGCGGGGCGATTGTGAACATCGGAGATTGGGCGTCTTCCCGCCCCTACCGCGACTACAGCGCCTACTTCATCTCCAAGGGCGCAATCCCCGCGCTCACGCGGATGTTCGCCGTCGAGCTCGCGCCGAAGGTCCGCGTCAACGCCGTGCTGCCCGGGCCCGTGCTGCTGCCCGACAGCCTCTCGGCCGACGAGCAGAACCGCGCGATCGCCGGCACGCTGCTCCAGCGTCCCGGCAAGCCGGAAAACGTGGCCCAGGCCGTGGCGTTCCTGCTCGCCAACGACTTCGTCACCGGCGTCTGCCTCCCCGTCGACGGCGGCCGCACCATCGCCGGCAGCGAATAACCCGCAAGCGGGATCGGGACTCCTCGGTAGTGGGTCCGTTTGGTGCAACGACGTGCATAGATGATCTAAATTCAAGAGTCCAGCGAGGGGCATTTTTTCCGGCGTTTGTCCATAGATGATCAAAACTCCGGAGGGGATATAGATCATCTATGGCGGCAGGTGGAGCCGGCGGATGTGAGGGCCCACTGAGGGAGCATGCCGCTGGCAAACGCTGGTGACAAAACGCAAGCTGGCCCACCGCCGGCCAAGTTCTCAACTTGCTTAGTTTGGCCAATTTGGCATAATATCTGGGCTCTGAGACGCTGTTTCTCAGGGCAGTTAAGGCATCCCCGCCCCAATCGCGGACCAACCGGCGATCATCCGCCGTAATGGCTGCGTAACGAAGTAGTAACCTTTAGCGCTGTTCTGGGCGCCGTGGCGATCGCGTTCCGACCGAACGCAGATTTTAGAAAACGGCCGAAGCTCGCGTCGGCAGATTGCCGTCCTGGATCCCCGCCGAACACATTCTCCCACCCACCATCGGACACACCATGAAATTTTCCCGCCGTACTGCATTTACGAGCCTATCGCTGGCCATCCTGTTGGTGGCCGGAGTGTTTTTGATCAATTCGCCCGCTGCCCAGGAGGACAAGGGCACGACGCCCGCGTCGACCTCCTCCGTCACGCCCATCTCCACGGAATCTGCCGTCGAAACGCAGCCGTCGGCCGACGCGGTAGCGCCTGCCGCCGCAACGCCTGCTGCCGGGCCGGTCGATCCCCAATACGCGGTGCCCGATGGCAACGCCGCGAAGAAGCTCGCTTTTCTTGACAAGCTCACGCAACCGACCACGCAATTCACTTCGGCCGCCGAGGCTAATAATTATTGGCGTCAGGCCGCGGTCGCGATGACAACGGGCGGCGATCAGGTCCTCGCTGCAAAGCCGACGCCCGACGAGGCCTCCCAAGCGGTTCAATTCAAGGCCGAGGGGCTCCGCATCATGGCGATGCTCGGCGACAAGAATGCCGATAAACTGCGCACCGAATTCCTGGACGCGTCCCTCAAGGACCCGCGGTTCGAGGTGGCCAGCGTCGTCGGACCGCTGCGGATGCTGCCCAAGATGCGCCGCTGGATGCAATTGGACGGCGCCGGACGCACCGCCGCCATCGACAGCTATATTGCCGACGTGAAAGCCGCCGGACCAACCCCCGGCCAGGTTCAACTGCTCCTCGGTCTGGCCGACGAGTTGAGCGATTCGCCGAATCCGTTGGACACCCAGCTGGCCACGCGCGCGGTCGACGCGCTGCTGCCGACGTTCCAAAAGGGCCTTCAGGGAAACAAGGAACCGGCTGTCCAGGATCTGCTGGCCACCATCGAAGGGATTAGTCGCCGGCTCCATTTGCCGGGTGGCAAGCTCGAACTGGAAGGTACGCTACTGGACGGCAAGCCGCTTGACTGGGCCGCCTATCGCGGCAAAGTCGTGCTGGTCGATTTCTGGGCCTCCTGGTGCCCGGAGTGCATCAAGGAGGTGCCGAACATTCTCGACGCCTATCACGAATACCACGACAGGGGCTTCGAGGTCATCGGCGTATGCCTGGACAACGATCGCAAGCTGGCCGATCAGGTGATCCGCCAAACCGGAATGATCTGGCCGACGATATTCACCGACACGCCGGCGGGAAACGGCTGGGCACATCCGCTGCAACAGAAGTATGCGATCATGGGAATTCCGCGGGCGATTCTCGTCGATCAAAAAGGGAACGTCGCGAGCCTGCTGGCGCGCGGGCCCATGCTGGACGCGTATCTGCAGAAACTACTCGGCCCGGCCGGCGACAGCGCAACCTCCAGCAGTACGAATGCAGCCACGTCCCAATCGGACTCCACTTCGCGGTGATCCGAAATCAAGTCGAAGAATTGACGTCGTGCTCAACGGCCAACTACTGAAAACCTGCCACGTTAGCCGCACAGTTATTTGTCACTCCGCCTCAATCGGCGTCGCCCCCGGCGGCGGCGTGCCTTTGCCGGCGCGGACGTAGCGCGTGCGGCCGTGGGCGTAGTCGTCGGCCGCGGGTAATTCAGGCGTGGCGGTCTTCGCTTGCGCCGCTTCGAACAGCCTCTTCAAGAAGGGCCGGCACCAGCCGCAGCCGGTCCCCGCGCCGTGACATTCGGACATCTGGCTCTCGCGCTGCGGCCGCTCTACGCGCAGAAAGTTGATCACCTTCCGCCGCGAGACGTGAAAGCACAGACACAACTCGTCGTCAGGTTCCATGGCCGGTGCCCGCCGCTCGCAACCTGCGCTGCTCGAATCGCGCCAGCCCCGCCGCGCCGATGTAGCCCGCGTCGCCGCCTAGCGAGGCGAACTCGAGAATGAGCGTGTCGCGGAGCGGCTCCAACAGCCGCGGCCTCGCTTCATCGCGAATCCGCTGGATAAAGTCGCGCCCCAACGGGCTGGCCTGGCCGCCAAAGGTCATGGCCCCGCCCAGCACGACCGCGTCCGGATCGATCGTGTGCACCAGCGACACGATGCCGATCGCCAGCCAGTGCGCCGTCTCCATGATCACGCGGCGGGCCAGTTCGTCGCCTTGCTCGGCCGCCTCGGCCACAATCCGCGGCGTGATCGCCTCGCCCTGGGCGCGGGTCTTCGCCAGCGAGCTGTTCGTCCCGCCGTTCAGCGCCGCCACGGTTCGCGCCACCAGTGCCGACGCGTTCGCATAGCTTTCCAGCGAGCCGCGCTTGCCGAGCGAGTCCAGCGGCGCATCGTCGGCCGGATTCACGAGGATATGGCCGCACTCGCTGCCGCAACTATGCGCTCCGTCGATCAACATGTCGCCCACAATGATCCCGCCGCCGATGCCGGTCCCCAGCGTCAACAGCACCATGCTATGGAAATTGGTGCCCGCGCCGCGCCAATACTCGCCGTACGCCGCCGCGTTCGCGTCGTTGGCGAAAGTGACCGGTAGGCCCAAATGATGGCTCACGCGATCGCGGATCGGAAAATCCCACCAGCCCGGTAGATTGCCCGGCCGCAGAATCATGCCGGCCCGTATGTCCATCGGCCCGGGGGTGGCCAGGCCTGCCCGCACCACGTCGCTCGCCGCGACACCCGCTTCCGCCACCAGCTTCGGAAACAGCTCACCGATCCGCCGACACGCGTCTTCCGCACCCTTCTTCTCCTCAGTCGGCATCGAGTGGTAAGAGAGTGTTCGACCCGTGAAGTCGATCAGCCCCGTCTTGATGTTCGTGCCGCCCACGTCGATCCCGACGAAGCAGGGCTTCTGCACCGCGGACCCAGTCGTGGACGATTCGGCGGCAGGCATGGGCACTGGACTCGAGGTAAGTGGAGTGCTGCCAAAAAAAGTCGGATGGACGAGCCATCGAGTATAAGGCCGGGTCGCCGAGCGAGCAATTGCCCAGTGTACTCATCTCGTCCCGCGAAATGGATCTCCACTCTCGGAACGAAAGGACTACACTTCTTTCCGCAATTGCGTGGAAGAAATGTCTGCGCGAAAAAGCGCTTCCGGCACTTCGTCGCATAGAACACGCAGCGCGGCGGGAAGATCGACGTCGGCCAGCGTCAAGAAGCGATCCCCTTGCTGCCGGCCGAACACCAGGAAGCGGCATCCTGCCTGCGCGATGGCCGCGATGGCCGCGTCGCGCTCCGCCACGTTTTCACCGTAGTACCGCGGCTCCGCGATCCGCTCCATCGTATCAATCCCCACGACGAACACGCACCCGGGCGCCAACCGCGCCTTCTCGACAAACGTGGCGGCCCGCGTCAGCAGCGCTCGGTTGGGCGCCAGCAGTCCAAGACGCTCGGACATCTCGATAAAATCCAGCGGCGGCTTGTCGACGTTGACGATCGACAGCTCGAACGTGACCGGCGTGCCCAACCGCGCCGCCGCCACCTCGGCCATCTGCCGATGTCCTTCATGAAACGGATTGAACGCGCCAGGAAACAACACGCTCGGCGGACGCGCTGGGGCAGGCTTGTCCGGCACGTCGACGAACGATCGCCGGCCGAGCAGCAACTCCGACCAGCCCGCCTCGGCCTTCTTCTCTCGACGCTCAGCGCTCGCCCAAACGGCCGGCTCCGTCAGTGGCGTCGCATCGACGCCGCACGCCTCCGCCACCGCGTCCAGAACCAGACACGCGGCGATCCGCTCTTCCTCGATCCGAGTCCGCGCGCCCTTCTCCAATTCACACGAAATCGCCACCGTCGTGTCCGCCGATTGCCACGCGACGTGCACGCGATGTGGCCCGCGTTTCGGACGATTGCTCACCAGGCTGGCGGTCACGCCAACACCGCGCAGGGTGCCCGCGTCGGCATCCGAAAATCCGCGGGCCACCTCAAACGCGCGCATCGCCATCGCCCGCGCCGTGCGCTCGCTGCACGCCTGATCCAACGGCCCGCCGAGCCAATGTGCAAGCGCGGTCTGCGCATACGGCACGATCGCTCCCACGACGCTGGCCGAGGCGCCCGGCACTTCCAATAGCGCGGAGATCGCCCCGCTTCCGCCGCCGGTAACGGCCAGCAAAAACTGCTTGCCGGAAGCGTGAATCCGCTCGATCTTCGCTTGTTGGTTCGAGGTGCTCACGCCTGCCAGTCTAACAGCCGCCGCCTTTTCTCAACATCGCCGGACCGCCACGCGACGCCACGTTGCCTTTTTGCAACACGCCGAAATCGCCACCTCACGAAAGCACGCGAATTCCCGGACTTTTTGCATCCGGCGCGCCGCTTGCGGCTTAGCGCTATCCTCCTCCCCGCTCATCGCATCGCCATTCCACTCTTTTCCACCCACGGGGCGGCTCTGCCGAACACTCACCATGGTAGAAGTCCACGAAATCGACAACATCGAAGAGCTGTCCCAATGCCGCCTGCTGTGGAATTCATTGTTCCGCGCCACGCCCGGCGCCACGTTCTTCCACACGCTCGACTGGCTGGAAACCGCCTGGCGGCACTTCGGTCACAACCAACAGCTCCGCGTGCTCGTGGCCCGCGCCGCCGGCCAGCCGCTCGGCATCCTGCCCCTTTGCATCCGCACTGAAAAGTATCGCGTCGGCACGGTCCGCGTCCTCACCTATCCGCTCGACAACTGGGGCACTTGGTATGGCCCGATTGGCCCCAACCCGTCCGCCACGATGCTGGCCGCGATGCAGCACCTTCGCCGCCGTCCGCGCGATTGGGACATGATCGAACTGCGATGGGTCGGCCCCAACGCGGCCGAACGCGGCCGCACTGCCCGCGCGATGCGGGTCGCCAACCTGCTCACTGAAAAGCATGAATATCAGACTACGTCGGTCGTCGACCTGCCCGCCACCTGGGACGAGTTCCTGGCTGCCAAGTCACGCAACGCCCGCCGCGAATTCCGCCGCTCGGTCAAGGACCTGGGAGAGGCCGGCGTCGAATTCATCCGCCACCGGCCCGCCCCGGCCACCGAAGGCGACGGCGACCCCCGTTGGGACCTCTACGAAAACTGCGAACATGTCGCCCTGGCCAGTTGGCAAGGCTCGGTCACCAATGGCAACACGCTTACCCACGACCGGGTGCGAGACTATTTCCGCGACGCCCACGCCGCCGCCGCCCGGCTCGGCATGGTCGACGTCAACGTCGTGAAAATCGGCGGCCAACCCGCCGCCTTCCTCTACGGTTACCACCACGACGGCCACGTCAGTGCCCTGCGGACCGGCTACGACGCCCGCTTCGAAGACCGGGGCATTGGCTTCGCCCTGATCCTCAAATCGATTGAGGACAGCATCGCCCGCGGCGACCGATCGATCGACTTCGGCCCCGGAGATCGCGAACACAAACGCCGCCTCCGCACCCGCGTCGAAAGCACGCACCGCCTCACGTACGCACCACTCAACTCGTGGCGTTCCCAGACCGTCCAATGGTCGCGCTGGGCCAAGAACCAATGGCAAAAGCGCCGCGCGGCGGCCGCGGTGTAGGAGGGTTGAAGGTTGAGAGTTGAGGGTTGAGAGTTGACGGATTTCGCCTCGGCGAATTTTTTTCTTTTTTCAGTGAGGCCTTATTCGGTCGATATCGCCTCACCTCGTCGTAGCAAGTCGTTGGCCGGCCAAAGGTTCGTGAATGGCGGTGGGGCGATATCGTTTGAATATCGCCCCGGGTGTGGGACAAAATCCTCCGCGGCTCGGACAAAATCGGCGGCGTGCTCCGTCCGCCCCGGTTGCATTTCGCGGGACCACAATTCTCTCGGGAAAATGCGAAGATGCTCAAAATCCCCCCCTCGAATTTTGCGCATCTACGCGGCAACCGCGGCGAACTGGGCGAAACAGGGAGCGATGAAGCTGGGTCGGGCTTTTCGCTTCGCTGGGCGCACATACCCATAGCGCACGCCACTAGCGGGTGGACGATGGACGAACGATAAGTTGCCAAGGAGCGATACGCTGGTATTGCAGCGTGACATTGAGACTAGCAGAACGGGTGGCCAATTACAGCAACTATTTTTGGCCACGGCCGGAAGGATTCACCACAGAGGCACGGAGGACGCGGAGCCAAACAGGGATCGGAGGTCGCGGGTCGGAGGTCGGACGGCAGAGGTCGGAGGCCAGAGGGTAGAGGTCGGAGGTTGGAAGGCAGGTGGGGATGTCTGGGGAGCGAAAAGGGGGATTGAAATCGACGCGCACCGCGGGAAAAGAAAAAGATTGGACTTGGGTCACGGGAATGTGATATCCGCCGACGTGTTGGAGGAGAGCGCGGCGAAAGCGGCTGCCTTCGACGACGCGCCAGCCGGCAGCGGCGAGAGCCGGGTCGACATGCTCGGCGCGTGTTTCGGCTTCGTTCATGCGTACGCGGTGAACTTGTTGCTGTCGCGAGTTAAAAGTTGCAACAGCTTTGGATGAACGAACAGTTTGTCTCGTCCGACGGCCTTCTCCTCAAGCACGCGGATTGACACCAATTGCTTCAAATAACGGGAAGCGGCCTGCCGCCCGGCAATTTTTGCATCGATCAAATTGGAAATGCGGCAGTACGGTAATTCAAAGATAAGATTCACCAGTTCGTGGCTGTAAATTTTTGGCAATTTAGTGCGGATGTATTCGGACGTTTGTACTGACAGCAACCGAATTGCCGCAATCTTCGAGTTTGTCCAATTAGCAGTTTCTTCAACTCCTTTGAGCAGATACAACACCCAGTCTTCCCATTCATGTTTGTACGTCACGCCGCGCAATAGCTGATAGTAATCTGATTTGTTCTGGATGATATGCCGGCTCAAATAAAGTATCGGTAGTGAAAGCAAGTCGGTATGGATGAGGAATAGGCTGTTGAGCACGCGGCCGGTTCGGCCATTGCCATCGGTAAAGGGATGGATGGCCTCGAATTGATAGTGCCCCACGGCCATGCGGATTAAAGGGTCAAACGCCGTAGCGCCGTGAAGAAATTTTTCCCAATTGGCGAGCAAGTCGCGGATCAATGCCTCGCCATCCGGAGGCGTGTAGACGACTTTGCCATTTCGGGCGAGCGCGGTGCCCGGCATGCGGCGAATGCGCATTTCCACGCCTTTGATTTCTGTGCACACCTGCACGGCTGTGCGGGTGCTCAAGGGAAGCTCAGTAAGCGTTCGAAATCCATGGAGCAAGGCGTGGCTGTAGCGGAGTGCTTCCTTGGTGGCGGGGTCGGCGTGGTCATCGTCCTGATGGTATTGGAAGAGACGATCGGAGGTGGTGACGACGTTCTCGATTTCGGAGCTGGCCTGTGCTTCGAGCATCGGCAAGGTGTTGATGAGAATCCCCTGATTTGGGATGAGCTCGGCAGCACTTTTCAACTCTGCGAGGGCGGCCCGAGCGGAGATGCACTGTTTGAGGACCGCTTTGGTCTCTAGATCGATCGGGGGTGGCAGAAGGGGCAGGTCGTTGTAGGGGACCTCCGGCTGGCATTTCGAGCGGGTCGGGAGCGGTTTTTTCGAGGTTTTAGGCATTATTCGGGCATTTTCCGCTCTTAGAGCATATGTCGCCGCTGGCGACACGTCAACGGAACATAGGTTAATTTTTCGATTTTGGCGACATATCCACGAGGATATGTCGCTGGCGACGACATATCGGGCGTTCCGAAAAGTGGGCCTAGAGGTGGCCGGAAAAGGCCTGTTGGAGAAGCGATTTCTTAAGCTCGTCGAGGGGGACGAGCGCCCGATCAATTTGCTTGGCGCGGGTTTCTTCCAGGCTGAAACGCTGCCGCTTTCGGAAAGCTAACTGCTGGAGAGTCGAGAGTTGAGAGTTGAGAGCCAGAAACCAACCGAGGTCGGAGGTTGGAGGTTGGAAGGCTGGTGGGGATGTCTGGGGAGCGAAAAGGGAGATCGAAATCGACGCGCGCCGCGGGAAAAGAAATAGCTTGGACTTGGGCTACGGGTTGTAGTAGGGGAGGCGAAAGTTGTTAGAACCTATCTCAGAACCATATGATCGCTAGCATTCGTAATCATCTTCGGGCAGTTTACTTTTCGCAACGGCACGGAGGTGACGCTGGTGAGGATGGAATTTCGTGGATCGAGTTGGCGAATGTC
>JBIOWO010000347.1:0-6426 GCA_044868555.1 Lacipirellulaceae bacterium
CCTCGAGCCCGTTCGGGGTCGAGGACGACCCGGCTCGCTCGAATTGACAATTTGCGATTCCGTATCACCCGAAAACAAATCGCGTAAGGCGTCGAAGAATCCCACGAGCTGCCTCCCTGCAGTCACGTTCAGTTGGTAGCTGAATTTCGCAAGAATTCAGATTCCGTTCACAACTCATGCTGAATTCTTGCGATTCAGCTACTCCGGGCACTTAAACTGGTTAACGGGCCGCGTCGACTGGCTCGCGCGAGGCCGTGGCCGGCGCGGTCGGCTCCGCCAGGCTCCACACGCGGAGCGTCGTATCGTAGCCGCCCGAAACCAGCACGGTGCCGGCCGCATTCCGCGCGAGCGCTGCAACCGTGCCCGTGTGACCGACCAACTCCGTCGTCACCAAGCGGCTGTTGAGGTCCCAAATCCGAATCAGGTTGTCGGAGCCGCCGGTGGCCAGCCGCCGACTATCGAGAAACAATAAGGTGAACGCCTTCGCCGGCCGCACGTCGAGCGACATCACCGGCTGGCCGTTGGCCACTTCGTAGATATTGACGTGCGGGCTGTTCCCCGCCGCCGCAATCCATCGTCCGTCGGGCGAAAACGCGATCGTGCGAATCCGCCGGCCGTCGGCCGTGATGTCGCGCTCGAGCGCGCCGCTCGTCACATTCCAGACGCGGATGCAGCCGGTCCGCCCCGCTACGGCCATCCGCGCGCCGTCGGCCGAGAACGTCACCGTGCTCGGATCGGGGCAAGGACATTCGAGCTGCTGCGTGATCTGCCCACTCGACGTGTTGACGATTCGCATCTGCTTGGCGAAGCCGACGACCGCCACTTGCTGGCTATTGGGATGGAACGCCACGGCATGGACCGCGCTTTCGCAAGCCGGCAACTCGAGCAGCCGCTGCCCGCTTTGAATGTCCCACAAGCACAAGTTGTGATCTCGAGCGCCGGTGGCGAACATCGTCGCGTCGGGCGACACGCATGCCGAGCGCACCCAATCGCCGTGCCTGCCGAGCCGCGACACCAGCGCGCCGCTCGCCGCGTCGTAAACGGTCACCTCGTGGTTGTCCGTCGCGGCGGCGACCGTTTTTCCGTCCGGTGTAACCGCCACGCCGGTCACGACCGACGGGCGCTGATCCACATCGGCCGCACACTCGATCACGTGCAGCGGATGCAACACAATCGGCGCGGCCGACGCCAGGGCGCCGAGTACGGTGATCAAACCAAAAACTAATAGGTAGAGCAGTCGTCGCATAGTTGAATCGAAGCCCCTCCAGCAAGCCGGGTCGCGGGCACCATCGCGCAGCAATGGTCGGACTCCGACAGTTCCGAATCGTGGCGAGATTTCCGCCTCTTCGGAATGTATCGACCGCCGCGCCCGCCCTGCCGAAGGCGATTTGCTGCGGCAAACCGGTGCCATGTCAAACTTTGTCGATTAGGTAGCGACTGCGGCCAGAGAAGCACTCATGCAGTGCGCGCAGCCTAAGACAAAACGTCGCGGGAGCCAGACGGGGTCGGGAGTGTTTTGCGACTAGAGATGCCGCCAATTCGGCAATATGGCGGACCCATTTTGGGTCGATTTCTCGTCGCGGAATAGCACTCACGAAGAAATGGCGCCAACAGAATTCCGACCAAGATGGCCGGGCTATGTTTTCTGTAAAACAGTCCCGACTCGTTCGCTCAGCGGCCTTCTTTTGCAGCGGCCGGCGCCCGCGCTTCGCCGGTGCTCTTGCCGGCCGCGTCGGATTGCCGCTTCTTGTGCTGGCTCAGCTCATCCGTGAAGTTCTGCTCGCGGTCGAATTTCTCGATCACGTCCCATAGCGGAAAATTCTCGGGAATCGTTTCTTCGTTCTGGGCCAACGCATTTCGGTAGTGCTTGATGTAGTCGATCAAGTCGTCGCCCGTGGTCAGTTCATCGTCCATGATCATCGGGAATTCATCGATCACCAGCCGCCACTTCGCGAAGCCGCTTTCGTAGAGCTTCTTGGCGGTGACCACGTCGGCCGCCAGGAACGCCTTGCGCGCGTTGTACATGTCCCTTCGCGCGTCGATCGCGTTTTGCGTGGGCTCGAATTTGCACGAGTTCTCCCAGAAATCATAATTGCTGTCGCGGCGGTAGTTGTTCGTGTACTGCAGCAACGTGTCCTGCCGCTGAAGCTCGCTGGCCAATCGCAGAGCGCGCTTGGCATTGTCCGGCTGATCGTGGGCGATCCGATCGGCGACGTCGCGATCGGTCACTTCCACTTTCGCCTGAATGTCGTACAGCTTCGCAGCCTGGTCCGAGGTGAGCTTCTCCGGCGGCGTATCCAGCACCGTACGCTCCTCCGGCGCGAGCGCCGCGCGCTTTTCTTCCGCGAGCTTCGCCCGCGCATCGGGCAACATGCCGTCTAGCTCGGCCCGCAGTTCGGCAACCTCTTTTTCCAGCTTCGCCTTATCACCGAGCTTGAGCTTGACGCCGGTGGAATGTTCGATCGGCACCTGGCCGAACTGGCGCCACTCCTCGCCCGCCTTGAGCCAAGCGCGGCGGGCCTTGTCGAAGAAACCCTCTTCTTCAATCGCCTCGGCGTAATTGATTTGCGATTTGGCCGGTCCTTCGAAAAAGATCCGCGGGCTCTTGCGACCCAGCCGCTTCGAGTCGCGATTCACCCACTCCACGGCCTTCTCGTACCACTCTTTGCCGACCAGCCAGTTGTCGCGCTGATCCTGCGGCCGGTCGGCCGGATGGAAGTCGTCATCCGCCTTGAACAGCCGCCGATACTGCAAGTGCTCGTCGGCCCGGCCGATCTTCTGGCCGATGAACCAGCCCAGGTCCGACAGGAGCTGCGCGTTGCCGATGTTGTACCGCTCGCCGCGCATCAGGAAGTTGATGCCTTCGATCACTTTGGCGTAACGGTCGCGATAGTCGTCGAATTCGACCGACACGTTGTAACTCAAATTCCACGCCTGGAACTTCCAGAACGCGATCACATTGGGCTGCAAGTTGGCCAATTGGCTGAGCGTGGCCGAGAGGTTGTCCCAGTCCTCGACTTTCTTGTAGTAGTTGGCCTTCTCCCACAGCAAATTGACGGCCACACCGCGCAGGCCGAGCGTCGCCAACTTCATGGTTTCGCTGGCCGGATCGATCTCGCCGAGATTCGCTTGCCCGAGCCGATGCTCGCTGCGCAACTTGGCCAGTTGCCCGCCCGGCTCGCGCGAAGTCGCCGGCTTGCTCAACCACGCCAGCGGAAAAAGCAGCGCCATGATGGCGACGGCGTAACCGATCTTGCGATAAAACGAACGACGTTCACTCATTTGGCCACCTCGCGGGTGCGGAGCAGGAAATACCCGACGACGCACATGCCCGCCACGTACGCCAGGCCGATCGTCACGTCCTGGGCCAGTTGATTCGCGGGGATATTGAAACCGTAAGCCACGTAGTCGATGGTGCTGAACGAGCGGAAATCGGGCAATACGTGCGTCAGGCCCTGCATCGCCGTGCGGAGCACCGTGTCGATAGCGTGCATCAAGCGCGTGCCGAAACCGTCAGCGATTTCCGTCATCATGTTGCGCTGCGTCACCAGCCGCACGAACGACTCGACCGGCCCGCCGCCCAACTGCTTGCCGGTAGCGACGTCGGCAAAGAACTGCCGGAAGAATCCTAGCAGGATGAACGACAAAGTAAACAACATCGCCACCGGCCCGTTCACCAGCGTGCTGCACGTGACGGCGATCGCGATCACCAGCACCATCTGGATCCAGATGCTTACCTGCGCCTTGACAAAATTCCACAGCGGCGAACCGTCCGGCAGCCGGATGTAGCAATCGGGCTGCGCGAAGCCGTAATACTGCGCTCGATCGAGGCAATGCACGACAACCTCCAACCGACCGTCCTTGCTCACCAAGTCGTTCAAGAGGTCAATCGATTTCTGGTCCGTGTCGTAGAGCTTTCGCGGGATGTCGAAGCGGTTGATCGAATTGTCCTTCGCCGTGAAGACCTCGGGGCTGCTTGTGAGATGTGTTTTGGTGACGGGGTCGGCGTCCGGATTGCGCAACTGCAGGCTCCCGCCGATGCCCTTCTCGATATCTCCCTTGAACGTGCGGAAGACGCGCACGATCAACTCCAGCGGCAGCACCTGCCCACGCGCGGGATCCGCGGGGTCCGCCACCAGGTCGGCCGGCCCGACGCCGCTAAAGGTCCACACCGCCGCGGCCTGGGTGCCGCCTTCGATGTAACTGCGATACGTCCACTCGCTACCGACGCTAATGCCGCGGGCCACTTCCTCGCCCGTGCGGTTCCAGAACCGCAGCTTGCCGTATTTCGGCACGCGGGCTCGCAACAATTCGAGCGGGCCACTCACCACGTACCGCGTGTTGCCGCCGGTCCCCGCACCGGTGATCGAGTGTTCGTGGCTGTTGGCCGAATGAGCAACACCGTTGCCCTCGTCGTCCACTTCGATCTCGTGGCGATGAAAAAGATTGCGGGTCGTGCGTCCCTTCATGCCAATGACCTCGCCCTTGGCGTCTTTGATCTCTTCGAGGCTGCCAACTTCGATTTCATGCGTGTGGTACAGCGTCCGGCCGACAAAAATCCAGCTGCCGATGGCCATGATCGCCAGCAGCACGGTGCCGACGATCGTAAATCCGATGATCCGTCCG
Organism: Lacipirellulaceae bacterium; assembly: GCA_044868555.1. Classification (GTDB taxonomy): domain Bacteria; phylum Planctomycetota; class Planctomycetia; order Pirellulales; family Lacipirellulaceae; genus JABDGM01. Next base: position 4,627 of record JBIOWO010000347.1, read on the forward strand.
AGCACGATGTCGCCCGCGCGGACGGGCTTCGTGACCACCGTATAAATCGTCTTCGACTTGAAGTCGTTCGGCAGGCTGAATGCGCTCACTAACAGCGCGGTGACCAGCACCAGGTACGTCGTGGCCGTGAGCATGAAGCGGATGAACAGCTTGGCCGGCTCCTGGTAGCCGGCCGGCAAATACCAACTGGCGAAGATCAGGATCAACGCGAAAATCACGAGCGCCACAACCACGCGCCGGCGGATCGATTCCTTCACGGCCAGCCGGGCCAGCGCCCACACGCGGCGCGGCGAAATCTTCATCAGCTCCGACAGGCCGTTGGTCACGACATGGAGAGTAATGTCGCCCCCCTTGAGCGGCCCGTGCCGCACCAGCGCGATCAGGTAGCCCACCACCAGCGCGCAAATCGCCAGCGCGACGGCCGTGATCAGATATTGGAGGCCGGCGCCGAACTGCACGCCGCCGCGCCACCAATCACCGGCCAGCCAATCCCAGTAGGGGAGAAGTTCCTGTTCGACAACCATGGGAGGGAGAGTACTGCGTACGAATGAACGATGAAAATGATGAAACGATTGCGACTGAATCTATTTCGGATTTCGGATTGTGGATTGTGGATTGCGGATTCTGCGAGTGCATTTCAATCCGAAATCCGCAATCTTACGACGCCGCCCCGTTGCCTTCCGGCGCCGGCGCCCGTCGGCCTGGCCGCGCCTCGCTGTCGCGGACGATCGACAGGAACAGCTCTTCCAACGTCGTCGTCGGATGTTCGACGCTGACCAATTCGCCCTGGTGCCGCTCGATCACCTGGCGAATTTCGTTCTGACAGTCGGGGCTCAGCCGCTTGGCGCGAATTTGCGTCACGTCGGCCACCGTGAGCAGGCTGTCCACGCGGCCCAGCTCTTTCAGCTCGCCCTGGTGCAGGATCGCAATTCGGTCGCACACGTCCTGCACGTCGGCCAGCAGGTGGCTGCACATCACGATCGTTTTACCTTCGTCGCGCAGCCGCAGGATCATGTCCTTCATCTCCCGCGTGCCGATCGGGTCGAGGCCGCTGGTGGGCTCGTCGAGCAGGATCAGCTCCGGCTCGTTGATCAGCGCTTGCGCCAAGCCGATCCGCCGCGTCATGCCCTTGGAATACTCTTTCAACTGCCGCTTGCGGGCCCGGTCGAGGCCCACCATTTTGATCAGCTCGTCGATTCGCTGTTGGAGCACGTCGTGCGGCATGTCGAACAGCCGGCCGTAAAAGTCGAGCGTCTCCTCGGCGTTGAGGAAGCGATACAAGTACGATTCCTCCGGCAGGTAGCCGAGCCGCTCGTTCTTGCTGACGTCGGTGGCATCTTTGCCGAACACAAGCGCCTGGCCTTCGCTGGGAAATAACAGACCCAAGAGCAGCTTGATCGTCGTCGTCTTGCCCGATCCGTTCGGACCCAACAAACCAAACACTTCGCCCCGTTGGATTTCCAAGTCCAGCGCCTTGAGTGCCCGGACCTTGGGCCGGCCCCAGAAGTCGCGATACACCTTCGACAGGGCTCGCGTTTCGATAACAGTCTCACCCGCCATGCACTACCTCACTCCCGCCGCGAAAAGTCTGAAAAGCGGGCGCACGCCACCCCGTCTCAATCGCTACGCTCCAGCACCAGCGCTGGTTCATCGATGGAGGACGAAGCCGCGGCCAATCATCGTCCGCAGCCGGCCAGGCACCCGCCCCTGTGCGCTAAACCGCCCACTATAAATGGGTTAGGGCCAGCCCGCAAGTTGCCCGTAGGTCCCGCGAGCCGAGCGGGACTTGCAAATTGCCAA
>JBIOWO010000348.1:0-28073 GCA_044868555.1 Lacipirellulaceae bacterium
CGTTCTGCCAAGCCAACATGCCGGGTAGCAATTATGGGTGGCTCTGCTACGGCACGCGGAGTGTGCCTGCTACTGTTTGATCGCCGTTCCGGCTTGCGTTATGCTGATGGGGTCACCTTCCCAGGGCGTGGGCGTTTCGGGGCGCCATTTCTTTCGTTCGAAATTCGCAGGGAGATACTTTCGATGTCGCTAATCGCAAATCGTCGTAATTTTTTGCAAGCCTCGGCCGCGGCCGGCATCGGTTACTGGCTCGCCGGCGGCGCCCAAGCGCAGGAAAGCAAGTCGCCCAATGAGAAGATTCAGGTCGGCTGCATTGGCGTTGGAGGAAGCAAGGGGTCGTCCGATGTCAAGAATATGTCCGAGTTCGGAAAGATCTACGCACAGTGTGATGTTGACCGAGACTTTCTCGATGGTTCCGCAAAGTTGTATAAGACCGAGCACAATTTTTCGGACTTCCGCGAGATGCTCGACAAGATGGGCGACCGGATCGACGCCGTAACGATTACCGTGCCGGATCATAACCACGCGGTCATGGCGGCCAAGGCGATGAGAATGGGCAAGCACGTGCATTGCCAGAAGCCACTGACGCATACGATCTGGGAAGCGCGCCGCTTGGGCGAGATCGCCAAGGAGACGGGAGTCGCCACGCAGATGGGTAATCAGCACACGGCTTATAACCCCATGCGCAAGGCGGCGTACCAGATTCGTGACGGGAAGTTAGGCACGGTCAAGGAGGTGCACATCTGGACGAACCGTCCGATCTGGCCGCAAGGCGAACGCCGTCCGCCGATGAAGCCAATTCCCTCGACGCTGAATTGGGAGGCGTGGTTGGGACCGGCCCCTTATCGTCCATACGCCGAAGGCTACCACCCGTTCAAATGGCGTGGCTGGTGGGACTTCGGTACGGGAGCCCTGGGCGACATGGCCTGTCACACGTGCAACTTGCCGTTCATGGCGCTCGCCATGCGCGATCCGATAGCCGTCGAGGCCGAATGTCCGGAGCACGATGGCGACAGCTATCCAATCTCCTCGAAGATCAAGTTCGATTTTCCGGAGCGCGACGGGCGGGCGGCGTTCACGATGCACTGGTACGACGGTGGCCAGGTTCCGCCTTCGGAGCTGTTCCAAGGCCTGAAGTTGGAGGCCGAGTTTGAGGGCAAGAAGTACCCGCCGCCGTGCCCCAGCGGCGTCTTGTTGATCGGCGACAAGGCGACGATGTATGCGGCAGGCGACTATGCCGACGCCGGCATCGAAGTGATCGGCGAACCGGCGGAGGTTAGCAACGAGTATCCACGGAGCGTGGGCCACGAGAAGGAATGGTTCGTGGCCATGCGCGACAAGTCGAAGCCGGCGATGTCGAACTTCGCCGACTACGCCGGTCCGCTGACGGAGACGATCCTGCTGGGCAATCTGGCCGTGTGGAAGCGGGGCCGCGTGGAGTGGGACCCGGTCAATCTGAAGCCGCTCAATGATCCGTCGCTGGCGCGGATCGTGCGCACACAGTACCGCAGCGGGTACGAGGTGTAGCACTGAGCCGCGAGCGGCCTAGATTGGTTGCCGGCTTCGTTCGGGCGGCGGGGGGCCGTCGGGACCGGGAGGCGGCGGGTGGTCGGGTGGCGGTCCGCGGCGACGTCGGCCGTCGGGGCCGGGCGGGCCGTCGGGCGGCGGCCCTTCGGGACGCCAGCCGGGTCGGCCGGGGCCGGGGCCGCGTCCCGCTTCGCCGAAGTTGCCGAGCCACTCCGTGCCGCGCAGGCCAAAGCGGGAGCCAAGGTACATCTGCTCCAAGGCGGCCTCCATATCGACCCTGGGCAGGCTGAGCAGATGCTCGCGCTGGTCGGGATCGAGCTCTTCGGCGAAGTAGCGCTCGATCTCGCCGGCCTGTCGTTTCGGTTGCATCGCCTCGCTCATCCATTGCCAGAGCTGCACTTTGACTCGCCGTTCGCCGCCGCGCCGTTTGAGCTGCTCCAGATGTTTCTTCGCCTCGGGAGTCAAATCCTGGATGATTCGCTCCTGCGTTCTGTCGTCGATGTCGTTGTTGTCCCACAAGGCCCAAAGGGCGGCGAGCAACGCCGCGTCATCGGGCGTGGCCTCGAATCGCCGGACGCGTTCGTCCCGGTCGCGCCGTCGCATGAACTTGGCGAAATCCTCTTTGTCTTTGACCTCGTCGTAGATCTCGAGAATCTCTTGCTTAAGTTCCTTGGCGTCCGCCTCGGTGAGTTGTTGGGCCGCCTGCTCGTTCTGTTGCCGGACAATTTCGCGAATGCTGCGGATGCGGTCGTCGGCGGCCAGGTTGCGCAGCCGGCTCCGCTCGCCGCTCGTGCGGCGGGCGAGCCATAGACCGTACGCGGCCAGGGTCTTCTGCAGTTTGTCGGCGTCGGGCGCTGTGGCGATCTGCTGCTCCAAACTCTTGAGCCCGTCGCGTTCCTCGTTTTGGAGGCGGTTGAACTGATTCGACTGGGCCGCGAGATCGGCTTTTTGATCCGCCGGCAACGACTCGATCCATTGCCGGCGGACCTCGAGCGAAGGGTCGCTCGCCGCGGCCAATTTCTTGATCTCGCGCTCGACGGCGGTTTGATCGATGGCCAACTTGTCGAGCGGCACATCCTGCGAAAGTCGCTGCAAAAAGTCGATGTCCTGAATCTCAGCCAGCAAATCCATCTGCGTAATGACCGGCAGATCGCCCAGCAGGCGGGCGTTGGCGTCGGGCAACAGCAGGCGGGCGGCAACGAAACTTGCAACGACGGCCACGCCGCCGATAATCGCCCACAAGCGCCGTCGACTTCGGTTGATGGCAACGGCCTGAACCGTGCGCTCTTTCTGCTCCTGTTGGGCGGCGAGCGCGACCATCTCGATCGTGGTGCGGGCGAAATCGTCCCCCGGGCTTGTGGAAGGCAGAGCTTCGAGCGCTTCCCACGCCTGGTCCAGCTCGCGCAGCTGTTGGCGGTAATCGGCGTCCACGGCGAGCCGCTCCTCGACCTGCCGGCAGTCGTCCGGGGAGAGTTCGCCGTCGAGGTACGCGACCAACTCTTCCGACGCCGGGTCGGGGGCGGGGGCGGGCGATTCAGGTTGTGGATCGTTGACGGTCGACATGACAGATCGTGACGAAAAAAGCGGTCTACGATTTCGTTTCGGGTGACGGATAGCGGCTGTCGGAAACTGTCTCGACGATGGCGCCGTTGATTTTCGCGCCGCGCTCCAGGTACGGCTGCAACGCCTCGCGGAGGTTGCAGCGGGCCCGCGAGAGCAGCGACTTGATCGCCTGCGGCGACATACTCATCACTTCGCCGATCTCCGTGTAACTGAAATGTTCGAACTTCGCGAGCAGCACGGCCATCCTTTGGCGGTCGTTCAGCACGCCCATCGCCTGCTGGACGGCGTCGCACAGCTCGGCCTTGTCGAGCTGGCGGGTGGGCATGAGGCCGCTGGCCGCCAGCGCGGCCGCCTCGAGCGACATGCCGCCCGAGGTATCGGCGCGGGGCGTGAGGTGAACCTCACGCCGTCGGGCCAGCGTTCGCAGGGCGTTGGAGGCGACGTTGCCGGCGATCGTAAATAGCCAGGTGGAAAACTTGGCCCCCGGCGCGTAGCGCTTCCGCGCCCGATACACGCGGAGGAACACCTCCTGAGTCAAATCCTCGGCCAGGTCCCGCTGACCGGTGTGATGCACGAGCAGCGACAGCACGCGATGTTGATAGCGGAGCATCAACTCTTCGAACGCCTGCGCATCGTCGTCGCGCACCTGCAGCATCAGCCGCACGTCCGGGTCGGCCAGCGTGTACCTTTCGGCAGTCGACTCGCTAATCGACAAAGGGTATCTCGATGCTCGAGGAGTGCCCCGCGACGGGTATGGGCGAGGGATCCGGCACGGCGGCCGGGCGTGCGCCAGGCCGACAATTCGCGTCCGCCTCGCATCTTCCACTGTACACGTTGGCCGACCGATCGGCGAGCCAGTCCACACGCCGCCAGCGATCGGCGCCGGGAGGGGCTTTTCCTACGTGGTTAAACCCCGCTGGGGGCTGGCGGTTCCGCCGGGGGCGGCGACCGGCGCCCACGGGTAACTGAAGTGACCAGACCGTCGTGGAACGGGTGAACGACGGATTGAGGTTAGAGCAGGCTTTCGAGGAGCAGGCGAATCTTGCGCATTTCGGCGCGGTGATCGAAGCCTTCGATGGGCGTCATGTGGACGCTCAGGGCACGGTTGTAGTCGACGCGCTCCAGTTGCTGGATCAACTTGCCGTAATCAATTTCGCCCTGGCCGACGCGGACCTGCAGCTTGTCTTTCGTGGAATCGCGGAGGTGCACGTGCTGGACGTATTTCATCACCTTGTCGATGCTGCCGCCCTGATGCGGGCCGGTGACGTAATGGCTCGGGTCGAGCGTGAGCCGCAAGCCCTTCACGTTGTCGCACAGCACCACGGCCGTGTCGGGGTCCTGGGTCATGCAGCCGATCTGCGTCTTCACGCCGACCACGGCACTTTCGTAGGAGGCGATCTCGACCAGCTTCCGCAGCCGCTCAATCTCTTCGTTGAACGGCGTGCCCAGCTCGGACGAGGGCACCACCAGCGAGACCACCTTGATCGCCTTGGCCAACTTGCAGCAAGCGGTGAAATGTTCGTAGTAGGTTGGACCGGGGGCCAGTTCGATGGAGAGCGCGGCGATATCGAGGCGGTGCGTGTCGCGGCAGAAGCGAATGCTGTGCTCGAGGTCGGCATGCACCTCCGACGGCTTCAGCCACCGGCCGGTTTCATGGATCGGCAGCTCGATGGCCGTGTATTCCAAGTCGGCCACGAACTCCAACACGTCTGGCGGCGACATGTCAGGGAAGCACTCGGTGGATGCGGAGACGAACACGCGGGGGACACTCCGGTGGGAAGGTCAGTAGGTGAGCCAACCAAATGACGAATGACGAATGACGAATGACGAATGGAAGGAGGCCAATTCGTCATTCGTCATTCGGTAATTCGTCATTTCTTGGAGCGTCCACTTTAGCGGCAAGCGGGCGGTTGTGGCAACACCCCGCGGGATGCGAAGAAAAGCCGAGGAGACAAGGAAAGGGGGAGACAAGGAGACTCGCCGGAAGGCATTACTCCTTTGTGTCCGTGTCTCCTTGTCTCCGTGTCTTTTCCGGCCGTAAAATGTCGGTACGCCACTGCGGTACGCGCCGCTAGCACGCTTTCGCTCCTTGGAGGCACCGATTATGTCCTCAGACAGCTCCCAACCCGGCCCGACTACTCAGATCGTCATTCAAGAGCGCACGAGCGCATTTGGTCGCTACGGCAAATGGCTGGCGCTCGGGCTGGTGCTGGCGATCGTCGCGCTGGTGAGCCTGTACGGCCGTTACCAGAGCTACTTCAGCCCGGCCGACGGACCGCAGGAGAAATACCATTCGCTCGCCCGCCACGCACCCAAGAAGATCGCCATCATCAATGTCAACGGCACGATCTGGGACGTGGAAGACGGCTTCGTCAAGCGCGAGATCGATCGCGTCGCCGAGGATCAGGATGTGGTGGCGGTGGTGCTGCGGATCGACTCGCCGGGCGGCACGATCACCGGCAGCGACTACCTGTACCACCACTTGCGCGAATTGATCACGAAGCGCGAGCTGCCGGTAGTCGTGAGCATGGGCAGCATCTGTGCGAGCGGCGGTTATTATCTGGCGATGACGGTCGGCGACCGGCCGGACGCGATCTTCGCCGAGCCGACGACGTGGACCGGGTCGATCGGCGTGATCATTCCGCATTTTGATATTTCAACCGGGCTGATTAGCCTGGGCATCCGAGACGACTCGATCGTGAGCGGACCTTACAAAGAGCTGGGCTCGCCCACGAAGCGGCTGACCGACGCGGAACGAAAGATTCTCCAGACGCTGGTCGATGAGAGCTTCACGGATTTCAAAAATGTGATCGTCAGCGGGCGGCCGAAGTTCAAGGACGATCCGGCCGCGCTGGATGCCGCGGCGACCGGGCAAATCTTCACGGCGAAGCAGGCGCTCGAGCGCGGTCTGATCGACAAGATCGGATTCATCGAGGACGCGATCGGCCGGGCCGTGGAATTGTCCGGCCAGAGCGCGGACAACGTGCGGTGCGTCAAATACGAGCGGTCCCCCACGCTGATGGGCGAATTGCTGGGCGCGGAAGCGACGGCCCCCGCCCGAGGCGATGTCGATCTGGCCGGCCTGATCGATCTGACCGCCCCGCGGGCGTACTATCTGTGGACCTGGCTGCCGACGCTAATGTCGAGCTCGCGAGAATAGAGCGATAGTGGAGTAGCGGAGTAGCGGAATTGTCTCCTCCTCTACTCCTCTGCTGCACTACTACTCTTGTCTATGGTACATCTGCTCGACGCGATTGATGAATTGTTGACCCCGTGGCTGCGGGAGCGCGGTCAGGGGGGATATCGTGTCGGTCAGGTTCGTGATTGGCTGTTTGGGCGGCGGGCCGACGAGTTTCGGCAGATGACCAATTTGCCGCAGTCGCTCCGCGAGGAGCTGGCCGGGGAGTTTGCGCTGTGGAGCACGCAAATCGCGCGGCACACACGGGCCGAGGATGGCACGGAAAAGTTGCTGCTGACGCTGGCCGACGGCGGGCAGATTGAGTGCGTGCTGCTGCGCGACGAAGTGCGGCGGACCATTTGCATCAGCACGCAGGTGGGCTGCGGGATGGGGTGTGTGTTCTGCGCCAGCGGACTCGATGGACTATCGCGCAACTTGACGACGGGCGAGATCGTGGAGCAGATGCTGCGATTGCAGCAACTGCTGGGACCCGATGAGCGGCTCAGTCACATCGTGGTGATGGGGATGGGCGAACCGCTGGCGAATCTGGATGCGCTGTTGCCGGCCCTGGCCGAGGCCAGCCGCGACGACGGGCTGGCGATCAGCGCCCGGCGGATCACGATTTCCACGGTCGGGTTGCCCAAGCCGATGCGGCGGCTGGCCGATACGAATCCGCGGTATCGTCTGGCCGTGTCGCTGCACGCGCCGAACGACACCGTGCGGCGCCAGATCGTGCCGGTGAGCGACAAGCTGTCGTTGGCAGACATACTGGCCGAGGCCGATCATTACTTTGATGTGTCCGGTCGGCGGCTGACGTTCGAGTACGTGCTATTGGCCGGCGTCAACGATAGTTCGCAGCACGCCACCGAATTGGCCGATCTCTTGGACGGGCGGACGGCGCTGGTGAACGTGATTCCCTACAATCCGGTGGCCGGGCTGCCGTACCGAACGCCGAGCGCGGCGGCGCAGCAGAAGTTTCGCGGGATTCTCGAGGGGCGGGGAATTGCCGTGCGGTTTCGGCATCGCAAGGGGGATGCGATCGACGCGGCTTGCGGGCAGTTGCGAAGACGGTCGAGGGTCTAGGGTCGAGGGTCGAGTGCCGGAAAGTTTCCGGCCCTTGACTCTCCGCTCTTGACCCTTGACCCTTACCGCGTTCCCATCCGCACTTCGTAGAAGCCGATCGACTTGACCGGCGCGTCGGCGAGTTGTTCGTTGACGACTTGTTCGAGCCGCGCGCGGAGGGCGGTCAAATTTGGTTCGGCGAGCTCCTCCTCCGTCGTCTTGCGGACGGCGGTGAGCGTTTCGTGGCGGAGGCGAAAGCCGTCGGCTGTAAGTTGCTTCTCGATCTCGGGGATGCGGTAGCGTGGCACGGTGCCGAAGATATGCAGCTCGACTTCGGTGGCTTCGCTCTCGTTCGGCTGGCGGGGCATGGTGGTGCGGTAGGAGCCCAGGTCGACCTCGACCAGCCGGGTGCGGAGTGCGGCCGACCGCACCTCGTTAATCAGCGCGTCGCCGTCATAGCAGCCGCCGCTCAGGCCGAGGGCCAGCAGCAGGGCCGGCAGAAGCTGGCGCGGGCCCGGCATGTTCGGCGTAGTCCGCATCATCGTTGAAACCCTCCCCATCGGTATCGGTCCCAAACAGTCCCCGGGAAGCATAGCCCGCATTCGGCTGCCCAGGCTGGCGTATGTTTGGGAAGGGCGGGCCGGCGGCCGGCGCGTGCGGCCGGTCGCACCGTGGATGCGGTTCGCGCCGGCCGAATTACGCCGTCAGATTGGCGCTCCGGAAACCTCGAAATCCGACCATGTGTACGCTTCGACCATCCTGGCACTTCGTCGCCCTATTGCTGGCGAGCGCTGCCTGGACGAGCGGCTGCAGTTCGAAGTCGCAGTTTCAGTTCGACGAGCTCGACCTGGTTCCGGCGCAAGAGGAATTGACGGAGTTTTCGCTGGGTAAATACGCGATCCCGATTCCCGTCGCCGAAGTGGACTCCGGCGAATCGCGCGACCGGCGGAACCTGGTCCAATTCGACTTCGAGCTGATCGCCGTGGTCAAGCGCGATCAAGAGTCGCGGATCGCCGATTCGTGGGAGCGCCATGAAGGCAAGATCCGGGACCGCGTGATTCGCGTGTGCCGCAACGCGTCGCTGGACGATCTGGAGGAGCTCCGGGCCCATTTGATGGATGCGGTGCAGGCCCAGTTGGGCGATAAGGAAATACGGCAATTGGTGATCGCCGAGGTGAAGAGTAAGCGGTTGTAGCGCGGAAGCTAAACCGCAAGCGGAAGGATTGCCATGCTGGAATCGAAGCTTCGATTCGCTCTCAGGACTCGCCGTTTCGCTATTGCTGCGTTCGCATTGGCGTTGCTTGGCCCGGGGCGGAGTGTTTTGGCCTCCGATCACGCGGCGCCTGCCGAGTCGGCCCATGCGGCGCCGTCGCACGATGTCCCGGAAGAGACGGAAGACGCGACAAAGTCCGGCTCCAACGGCATGGAGCTGGGCGAGTTCCGTATCAAGGCCTACCACGCGGCCGAGAGCCAGAAAAGTACGGCGGCCTTTGCGTTGTACGCGACCGTGGCCAAGGACAAGCTCTCGGAGTCGCAGCACCTGTTGGAGCACCGCATGCACAAGCTGCGCGACCAGGTGATCGTGGTAACTCGGCTGGTGCCGCTCGGAGATTTTGACGATCCCGAGTTGAAAAGCTTTCGGCGACGGATACTGCTGCAGCTCCGCCGCACGCTGCCGGAGCTGTCGATTGAAAACGTTTACGTCAGCGATTTCGAGCTGGCGGTAGAGCGAATCTAGCCATCGTGGCGGGCGTGGAGCGCCGGTTGTGGCTCCGCCATCGCACTTATCGCTACAACCGGCACAATCGGAACCAGTCGGCTCCGGGACGCGAATCAACCGAGCCACTGCGTTAATCGCTGCAATCGGCACGTCCGATATTTAGGGCATCTACGGACAGGTCGTGCCGGGCCGGCCGACATCCAATCAAATTGCGGAATCTTCGTGGCATGAAGCACTTGCTTGCTCAAATCGTGGCGGTTTTGACAGTCGTTGGCGGCAGTTCCTGGTGTTGGTCGGCGGAAACGGCGAGCGTCGAGCAGCGAATGACGGAACTGGTCGCGCGGCTCGACGCGCTGGAAGCGGAGAACCGCGCGCTGCGGGCGACGCAATCGGGCACGCCAGCGCCAATTGAGTCGCCCACACTCAGCCTTCCGCAAGACAGTGGGGGTGCTGACGGCACGGTCATCTGGCAGATGGAGCAGCGGCTTTGTGAGGTGGAGGCAAAGGTCGGCGGCGATGAGGCGCTCCCCTGCCCGACCGGCGGCTGCGACGATGGGGCCGGAGACGACGATTTGAGCATGACCGCCAAGTGGAATCATGGCCTGGAGCTGGCGACGAAGAACAAGGATTTTCGCATCCACGTCGGTGGGCGAACGCAGTTCGACACCGGCTGGTTCGACGCGCCGCCAAACGTGCAAAACAACATTAACAATCCGTACGAGGACGGCGTCGATTTCCGTCGCGGGCGATTGCGCGTGGACGGCACCATGTACTCAGTGATCGAGTTCGCGGTGGAGTACGACTTCTTCAACGCCATTCGCATCGACGGCGTCGATCGGGCCGTGACCGCTCCGACCGATCTGTGGTGGGAGTGCAAGGAAACGCCCTACCTGGGTCACGTGCGGTTCGGCAACCAGAAGCCGGCGATCGGGTTCGAGCATCTGGTGAGCAGCCGATTCCTGCCGTTCATGGAGCGATCGTACAGTCAGGATGCCTTTTACGGTGGGTTGTATAACGGCTTTTGGCCGGGGATCGCGGCGTTTGACTCGTACGGCGACGACGAACACGGCACTTACAACATGGGCCTATTCAAGCCCACGAACAACGTGTTCGCATTCAACGCCACGGACGGCGACTATGCCGTGGTCGGACGGCTGACGCGGCTCGCCTGGTACGAGTGCGAAGGGGCGAGCTTGTTTCACGTCGGCGGCTCGGTGATGCAGCAGGCGCCGGTGGACGATCGACATATCTTTCGCACGCGGGATGCGATCCGCACCGGACTGTCGAGTGGCTGGCCGGTGCCGGCGTCGACGGGCGACATTTCTGGAGATGACATCCAGTTTATCAATAGCGAGCTGGCTGCCGTCGAGGGGCCGTGGACGTTCCAGGCCGAGTATACGACGAGCTACATGCAGAACGCGGCAGCAATCGTAGGCAACGTGGTGCAGCCGGGCGTCGGAACGGTGAACTATAACGGCGGATACGTGCAGGTGCTGTACTTTCTCACCGGCGAACACGATCGCTATAACAAGCTGTATGGTGCATTCGAGCGCGTGATTCCGCACGAGAATTACTTCGTGCTGCGGAATAGCGCTGGCCAAGTGGGCGGTGGCCGGGGCGCGTGGCAGATCGGCGCGCGGTACAACTATCTCGACTTGAACGACAACGGGCTCAACGGCGGCATCTTGCACAACGTCACCACCGGGTTGAACTGGTTCTGGAACCCGAACATGAAGATCCAGTTCGACTACATGGCCACGCACCGCGACGCGGCGCTGGCCGGCAACCTGGGCGACGGCTGGATCAACGGCTGGGGCATTCGCGTGGCGAGCGATTTCTAACTGCGGATCAGCTCGCTGCTATTTGGTTAAGAAGCTGGGCAGGCGAACGAGGCTGAGGATGGATTCCTCCTCGTTGGCGGGCGTGGTTGGTGTCCCAGTCGGCGCGGCGTAAACGATCGTGCCTGGATTTGCTGCGGCGGCGTTTGCGGCGCACGTGGGGCACATGTCTTCGACGACCCACTTGTAGCTGGGGACGGTGACGGTTTCGATCTTCTTCATCAGCTTGGTCTTCGTGTGAATCTTCGCGGCGCCGGGCATCCAGTCGAACCAGACAAAGTTCTTGGACTGTGAGCAGACTTCCGTATCGGCCTTGTCGCCGCAGTTTTCGCACACTGTCTCGCAGTGCTTGCAGCCACGCTGGCTTTTGCAGGCCACGCAAAAGTCTTCGCATTTGCAGCCCCAGCAGATGACTTCGACCTTCTTTTCGCTGCACTCGAGCCGACAAACCTTCTGGCACGGCGCAGCGCAGCCGCAGGAACAGCAGCATGGTTCGGCCGAATGTGCGGCGCGGGTGGTGAAAAGTTGGGAGCACAGCGCGAGGTAGAGGATGAGAAATGTGCTGCGTGCGACGTGCTCAGTACCAGGTACTGAGTACGAAGTACTGGGTACTAAGTACGCAGCGCGACGCTTGGGACTTTTGCGATATATCGAACTCGTGGCGGTCATCCTGGAATTCCCTTCCATTGCCCTCCCGGCCAGGGGAGGGGAGTTAGCGTTAGAAGTTGTAGTCGAAGCGCATGCCGATGATGTCAGAATCGGTGGGCCCGAATGGTTTTGAGCCGCCGCTAGTGACGGGGTGGATGTAATCGAACATGATGCGAGTACGGTCGCTCCAGTACCAGTTGAAGCCGAGCGTAAGATCGTTGTACTCGCCGGTGTTGTTCAACTCCTGAAGATTCAGGTTCGACCAGCGTGCCTTCATTTCCCAGGCACCTGGCCCGCAGCAGCCGGGTACCCAGAAGAAATTTGAGTAGGGCTGGGTCCGGCCGAATTGGGCGCCGTGCTGGCCGAAGCGCTCGTACTGGCGGTTTTCGCCGGTGAGGAAGTAGCTGCAGTAAACATAAGCGCCGCCAACCCAAACGGTGTCCGCGGCGATCTGGTTGACACTGGAAAGGAAGGCTTCGCTCTGCACTGAGAAAGAGCCGCAAACCGCGGCAAATTCGAGATTGCCTGTCGTGTACTCGCCGATGGGCAAGACCCCGGTGTCGATGAGGAACGGCCCTTCGTGAATTTGTGGGCGTGTGCGAAAACGATGCTGCCCGTCCTGGTCTCGCGTGTAGAGCAGGCCGGCGCCAGTGTGAACCAGGTAGCGGCCGTTCGAAGGTTCGTCGTAGTACGGCAAAAACGTCAGCCGACCGCTGATGCGCTGACCCTGATTATCATCCTGCCGTTCTTTGAGCGATTCGCTGATGCTGTCGACGAACGTGCCGAACGTCCAGGTGACATTTTGAGCTTCGTTGCAACCATACGCGGCCACGCCCACTTCGCGGTCGGCGGCGAAGACGCCCTGCGTCGGGATCGATCGCTCGAGAAAAATGTTGTTGGTGTCGTTCGTGACCTGCTCCAGGCTGAACGGGACAAAGAAGTTGCCGATGCGGGCCTGGCGCGTGTTGCACGGCAGATCGTGAATCGTGAAATAAGCGTCCTTGATATCGGTGACGGGGCGGTCGGTGCCCTCGCCGTTTTCGGGCTCGATGTCGATCTGGATGCGGAAGTCGTAGACACCGTAGCCGACGCCGTCGGCCAACAGGCGGAGGCGGCGGAACTCGATGTAGTTGAACGCGGGCACCGGTGGATCCTGCGTGTGGGCCCAGTTGATGTTGTCGAGCTGCATGTGGCCGCCGAGCTTGACGGTCCACTTTTCGGCCGACATATCGATCCACTCGGAACCGAGAGATTTTTCCGGTGCAGCTTTCTTCTGTTCACCGGCCGGCTTGGTGCCCATTTCGAGCTGATCGAGGCGCTTCAAGATCGCGTCGATTTGAGCGGACGTGTCGAGGTGGGTCGTCGCACCAGGAACAACTTCCTCGCCTTCATCGTCCGGCGGATTCTCGACGAGCGGCACAGCGCCTTGCGCCGGCGCCGGCAACGTTTCGACCGTTCCGACCGGCGCTTGACCGAGCCGGAGCGGTGGTGGTGGAAGCAGCGGGGCCTGTTCTGTGGTCGGCTCGACGATCGGCGTGTTCGGTAGTTGCGGCGGCGGTCCCAACATAGGCGGCGCCTCCTGCGCCGCCGCGAGCGATGCCAACGCAACGATCGCCCCAACCACGACTGCGACGATTGCCGCCGCTCGCCGCCGGAAAAACCGCTGCCGGCGGGGCGGAAGATGAGATGCGGACGACACGGTACGGCTCCCGAGTGAAGGTGCTAGCGCGGCCGTCACGTTGGAGCAGTCGTCGGCGATCGACGAATCCTGCTCCCCACTCGAGACGACTCGTCATGGGCACGAATTCACGGCTCCGCAATCAAGAGATTCGTCCGCGCCGGGCCGCCACAATCAGCACAACTGGCACGACCGGCACGACCCGCATAAGCGGACCGGCGGTACAACCCGGAGAATCGCTACAGCTTATCAGATGCTGGCAGCGAGGGGGCCGGGGCACTTCAGCAGAAACTTGGCCGACCCATGTTGGGTCGATTGCCTGGCAGTGTGAGACTTACCGGAATCTCACACCAACGCTGAGCTCGGCCAAGATGGTCGGGCTACGTAAGCGTCAGTTGGTCTTTGGCGAAGGCTGGTCCCAGATGCGGTGATTGACGAGTGCTTCGCGAAGCGTCATGCGGCCGCCGAAGTGTTTGACCGCCAGGAGCGGCACGGTCGTGGCGGCCATCGTGTCGGACGTGACGCTGCCCAGCAGAACTCCGGCTGCATGACTGCGGCCGCGGGTGTTCATCACGATGAGATCGGTATCGCTGTGCTCGGCCAGACGAAGAATGTCCTGTGCCGTGCGGGTGCCCTCGATGAAGATGGGCTCGACTTCCACGCCCTGGCGATCGATGGGTTCGATGAACCGTTCGAAGGCGGCCTCCTCCTGGCCGCGAATCTCTTCGACATGCTCGTCGTACCGGATGGTCGAAGGGTCGAAGAAGATATGGACGGCGCGGAGCTGCTTGAGCCCAATGGCGCGAGCAATCCCGACGGCGACCGACAGGGCGTCGGCGCTGTGGTTGGAGAAGTCGATCGGCACCAGGATATTCGCGATCTGGGCGGCGGAGCCCTCGGGCACCAGCCAGACGCTGGACGGCGCGACCATGGCCAGGCGGCGGGCGAGCGAGCGGCGACCGCTGCGGGCGCGGCGGTGGCCCAGCACGATCAAGTCGCGCTGCCGCTCGACGGCCAGGCCGAGGAGCTGATCGAGCCGTGCGCCACGGACGGCGTGGAACGATTGCTGGCGGGGCGGCTGCGGCTGGCCGAAGACGCGGCGCACTTCGTCCATCAACTTCTGTCGCCACGGCTGCGGATCGCCGGCCGCCACGTGGGCGAACAGGATGTCGTCCCACGCGAGCGACCCGGCGAGCACCGCCGCGTAATCGAGCAGACTCTGGTCGGCATCGGTGAGCGAGAGCGCGATCAGTGGTCGTTCGAATGCGGTCATGACGCCTGCCTCTGCTTGCGTCGCGGCTCTTCGGTCTCGACGACGGGCTGCGGTTTCGCGTCGGCCTCGGGCTCCTCGGCCAAATGGGGCCGCGTGGCGACCGGCGAATCGAGGAACTTGTAGAGTACCGCATAAATCACCAGGGCGGAAAGCACCCCGATCAGGAAGTCGGTCACGGCGACCATGACGGCCGTGTAGACCATCAGTCCGGCGTGGAAGCGGTTGTGGTTCCACACTTCGCGGACCTCGGCCGGCTTGACCATGTTGACGGCCACGAACATGAGAATGCCGCCGATGCAGGCCATGGGGACCATTTCGAGCCAGCGGGCCAGGAAGATGGCCAGCAGCAGCTTGAGCGCGAATTTGAACACGCCGGCCAGCGGCGACACCGCGCCGACCTTGATATTGGTGGCCGTGCGGGCGAGCGCCCCAGTGTGCGGGAAGCCGTTCACCAGCGGCACAAGCATCTGCACCCAGCCTTGGCCCCACAGTTCCTTGTTGGGGTTGTATGGGATGCCGCGGTTGTCGGCCAAACGGTCGGCCATCCGCGAGCACAGCAGGCTCTCGACTCCGGAAACGAACACGATCGCGATCGTGAAATAAATCAGGTCCCAGATCACAGTCGGCGTCAGCTCGAGGAAGCCCGGCGGCGTGAACTGCAGCAGATTGGTGGGGATCGCGCCGTATTTGTCCTTAATGAGCGACAGGCCGGCGTCACTGAAGATGGTCGCGCCGAGCCACGTGGCGAGGCCCAAAGCGATCAGCGGGGCCGGGATGAACTTCGAGATCTTGAGCAGGTATTTGGTGACGAAGAACGTCATCGCGGCAATGAGAATCGCATAGAAATTTACTTCGCCGATGTGCTGGGCGATGCCCTGCATCTTGGTGAAAAAACCGTAGCCGATTTTGGCCTTCAGGCCGAGCACCTGCTCGATCTGCGAGAGCGCGATCACGCAGGCGATGCCGATCGTGAAGCCGACGACGATCGAATTGGGCACGCGGGCCACGAGCTTGCCCAGCCGGCTGATGCCCATCAGCATCAGCACGATTCCGGAAGCCAGCGAGCACCAGATGAGGAAGTCGTAGCCTTGGTACTTGGTGGTGATGCCGAGGATGACGGGGATGAACGCCGCGGTCGGGCCGTAGACCTGGTACTTCGAGCCGCCGAACAGGGCGCCGACCAATCCGGCGATCGCGCCGCCGACGATGCCCATGGCGGGCGGCAGGCCGGACGCCATCGCCATGCCCATCGCCAGCGGAATGGCGACCATAGCGACGATCAGTCCCGCGGTGAAATCGCGGAACACGTTCATATACCACGCGCCGTTCGTGAGGTCCTCGAAGCGGCCGTCGATCGGCGTGCAAAAGAAGCGGAGACGTTGCCACAGCGTGCCGTCGGCTGGATCGGCAACTTGGATGTCGCGGCTTGGTTTCAGCGGTGCATGCATGGTTGGGCATTCCTTGGTTGGTGATTCAAATAAGTCGGAAGGAAACGTGACACGCTCGGTGAAACTTTCGGTGGGAGGGCCGAAGGCGTCGGGACTTCGTCACGCGACAACTGCCTCATCGGGCAGGCGGCCGCGAACGCAAATAAACTTGCCCGAGACGCTATCAAAGGCCGAGACGTCGCCGGTTTCGAAGCGATAAAAGCAGCCGTGCAATGCCAGCTCGCCGGTCGACTCGGCCAAAGCGACGGCCGGGTAGGTCCGCAGGTGGTCGAGCTGCACGAGGATGTTCGACTTGATGGCAGCAGTGAGCAAATCGTCGTCCGAATCGGCCGCCGAAGGATGCTCCATGATTTCCTGGCGGCATTTCTCCGCGTGAACGAGCCACTCGGCGACGGCCGGCAAATCCTTGAGCGTTTCGGGACGCAGCAGGCCGGTGATCGCGCCGCAGTGCGAATGCCCGCAGACGACAATGTCCTCGACCTTGAGCATCTTGACGGCGTACTCGATGGTGGCCGCCTCGCCGCTGGGCGGGCCAGAATAGGGCGGCACCAGGTTGCCGGCATTGCGGAGGACGAACAGTTCGCCCGGCTCGGTTTGAGTGATCAATTCGGGAACGATCCGGGAATCGGAACAGGTGATGAGCAGCGTGGGTGGCTGCTGGCCGGAGGCCAGCTCTCGGAACTTGGATTGACAGCCTGGAAACACGTTGTGCTGAAACCGGCGAATGCCTTGAAGCAGTCGACGCATGTTAGTTCCTTCCCTCTCGAACGATCGGCAGCACGAGGTCGGCGCGGCGGCCGGAATCCGTAGAGCGGATTGCCGACTACAGCGTGGAGTTACGACTCGCGTCGAAGCGTGTGGGAGGGATTGAGCCCTGCGCCGCAGCGACGATCGGACGCGAAAACTCGTACCGCCTGGAAAGCCGTGGAATCAAACAGAATTACGTGCCGAGGCCGCGCGGGCGCGGCGCGATGCGCAGATCAGCACGTAAGCGGCGCGAGAAGGCCATTCGGCAAGCGATGGCCGGCGGGCGGATCGAGATCGGGCAACTGAGAACGGCCGATGTTGGCCAACACCGCGAGCGCGTGCCCATGCACGTGCGAAACGCGGAGATATTCGAGCGCCAAATTTCGCACTCGGTCGCAGCGACCGGTCATCGTGAGCTCTTCACACCGCTCATTGGACGTGGATCGCTCGTTGATTTCCGACGACCGGGTCATCGGAATGGCGACGACGAAAATGCCCAGTAGCGAACCCATGAGCATCGGCGCAGCCACGAGCGAGGCGAACGAATTTCGCCGCGGCCGGGGACTGGAATGACAGTGATTTTTGCTCATGGATTGGCTGTTTCTGGCACCCCGCGGAAATGAGGGCCATCGAGCCAACAATAGGAAAAGCCGCGGGGCAAGTCAAGCGGTTTTTCGGCCATCGTTAGCGCAAGCACGGATCGCTGCTCGACTTGAGTGCAGTCAAGGCAGTGCTTGCCAAGCGCAACGAGCGACGACAATCAGCGTGGTGCCCCCGCTCCACGCGTCGCCACGTTCGGCTCCGGCGCTTTCATGAGCAGCGCGAACAGGTCGGCCACCTGGTCGAGTGTCAAACGGTTTAGCGAGCCTTCAGGCATCGCCGACTGTTTGCTGGGCTCGACGCTTTCAATGTCGGCGGCGGCGATCTGCGCCTTCTGGCCGTCGGACTGGAGAACGATCAGGCTGCCGTCCGGCTGGCGGGCGGCGATGCCGACGTACGTGCGGCCGCCCGCGGTGACGATCTGGCTGGCGTACTGGTCGGAAACGACTTGCGCCGGATAGACGATCGATTCGAGAATTTCCTTGCGCTGGAACCGCTGGCTGACGGCGGTCAAATCGGGGCCAATGCCTTCGCCCTGGCCGTTGAAGCGGTGGCAACTCGCGCACTGCGCGGTGCGGAACACTTCGGCGCCGCGCGACGGGCTGCCCGCCTGGCCGGCGGGGCTATCGAGGAAGCTGGCCAGCTCGTCGAAGCTCCACTTGTTGGGCTGCGATTCCTTGGGGAGCTCGGCCGGCAACTCGTTGGGGAATACGCCGGCGTACCACGCCTGGCAGGCGGCGAACCGCTGTTCGAGCGGCGCGCCGGATTGTCCCATGGGCTGGCCGGTCCAATGCTCCACCAGCTTCACGGCCGGTTCGCCGCCGCTTTGCAAGCGCAAGCCGAGCAAGATCGTGTTGCGGTACGGCTCCGATGTTTCCGGTCGGCGATTGACGCGTGCGAGCGCGTTGATCACTTCCTGGGCCGGAGCGCCCTCGAGCGTTCGCAGCGAGTCGACCAGGATTTCCCAGTTCTCGCCGTCCGGGTGCTGCGTGAGACTCATGGCGACGGGAGCTCGGCGTGCCGGGTCGGCGAGATAGATTTTGCGGAGGTACGCGAGCGACTCGGGTTCGCCGCTGCGGCCGAGCACGGCCACAATGCCGACGCGGAGGCGGGCGAACGATTCGCCCGACTTGCCTTCCAGCCGGCCGTCCAGGTTGCGAACCTCGGCCAGCACATCGGGCCCGACATTCTCGGGCAGCTTGGCCAGGATCGAAAGCGCGGAAGTGGGGAAGCTTTCGCCGACGGCGATCACCTGCCGCCGCTCGGCGAGCGTGAAGTTGGCGAAGAAATCGCGGGCGAAGTTTTCGACGTAGCCGTTAATGCTGTGGCCGCCTTCGATGCCGCGGATTTGTTCGTAATAGCGGAGCATAATCAGCTTGTCGGGCGTTTCCCAGCCGGAGGTGATCCGCGGGGCGTAGGCGGCGATCTGGAGTTTTTCGACGTCTGAAATATTGGTCGTCAACTGGGCCGCCAGTGCGTGGGCCGCTTGCGGCGGCTGCAGATAGGCCAGCAGCTTGACCAGCTCGCGGTTCATCATCGCGTCGCGCGTCGGATACTTCTTGAGCAGTTCTTGCGACAGCGTCGGAACAGTTTGCGGGGCGATCTGGCCGCGGATGAGGGCCAGTTGCGTCACGCGCAGTAGATCAAGGTAGGTGGCATTGGCGAGTTGACCCGGTTGCTGGCCGGGCTCGTTGACTTCGCCGCGGAGCATGGCTTCGCAGCGGGCCAGGACCTGTTGGGCCAATTGGGGTGAAGGATAGGCGGCAAGCAGCCCCGTCGCACCATTGAAGAACGTGCGCGGCACCGAAGCCGTAAGGACTTGCTCCTGCCACTCCTGGGCCGGTCGCCGTTCGAGCGCCCGCCGGGCGGCAAACGCCACGAAGCGATCCTTATCCGACAACAGGCCGACAAGCGTGCCGATTGGCACCTGGTCGCCACGATGGCCGATCGATTCGCAGGCCACGCGGCGGACCCAGGGGTCGAAATCGCCGAGCAGCTCGCCCAGCGGCTGCGCGAACGACGGGTGATTGCGCATGCCCATCAGCCGGGCCGCGCGCACACGGACTTCAACCGCTGGATCGGCGGCCAGTTTCACCAGCAGCTCCGGAGTCGGCGGAGGACCGAAGATGGACAGCAGGTCGACGGCCCGCGCGCGGTCCGCCGGCGACGACTGCGTGTCGGCGATGATCCGTTCCAATTCGGTTTGCCACTGGTCGCCGAGCGAACGCTTGACCGCGGCGATCCGCATCCGGGCCCAATCGGTCTGGAACTGCGGCTGGTGCAAAGCCTGTTGAAGGCCCTGGCCAAACTGGATGGCTTGCGGCGGGACGTTGCCGGTCCAGCGGAGCCGATACACGCCGCCGTCGGTGCCGCGCCCGCCCGTGCAGAAGTACAGGGCGCCGTCGGGGCCGACGTCGAGGCCGGTGACGTTGAGCGGCCGGCCTTTGAGGATCGTCGAGACCTTGGCCTTGTAGGTTCCGCCGTCGCGCTCGAACTTGACGGCGTGAATTTGCCCCATCGCCCAGTCGCCGACGAACAACGCCTTCTGTAAGCGGACGGGAAACATCACGTGATCGTAGAACACGACGCCCGTGGGCGAGCCGGGGCCGACGTCGAGCGCGGCGGGCAGGTTATCGAGATAGTATTCCGGCCACTTGGCCCAGCCGCTCCGCCAACCGAGCTCCGCGCCGATGGGAACGTGGTTGACGCGCGTCGGCCGATACCAGGGGGCGCCGATGTCCCATTCCATGTCGGCATCGTACGTGAACAGCTCGCCGTCGTCGTCGAACGCGAAGTCGTACGGATTGCGGAACCCGCCGGCGACCACTTCGACGAAGCTGCCGGCCATGTCGGTGCGAAGAATGGTGCCGCCCGGCGCGGGCACACCGGCCGCGTAACCGTTCGGATCTTCGTAGCGCGGCTGGACAAGGTCGCCCTCGTAGGCATTGGCGTACGGGCTGCGCGGATCGGCCTGGGCGGCTACCTGAGCAAAGTTGCCGACGAGCACGTAGAGCAAGCCGTCGGGGCCGAGATGCACGGCGTGCGGGCCGTGCTCGCCGATCAGGCCGCGGAACTTCAGGAGGGTTGTGAGCTGGTCGCTGCGGCCGTCGCCGTCCTGGTCGGTGATTTGATAAAGCGCGCCGCCGTCCGGGCCTTCGCCGATCGCATACACGCGGTTGCCCAGCGGCAGGATGCCCTGCACGTTTTTGATTTCGCTGCAGAACGGCGCAACGGTCTCGAACTTGCCGTCGCGATCGGTGTCGCGGATCAAGAGCAGCGGACCGCCTTCCCGGGAGGCCAGGATGTTGCCGTCCGCATTGAATTTCATGGCGATGAGCGAGCCGGATTGCTCGTCGGCGACCAGCCGCTCGACGGCGAACTCGGGATCGATCAGGAACCGCGAGCCTTCATCGGCGATGACGATCTCGTCGCCCCAGGGCAGCACGCCGCCCAGCGGACCGTACACTTTGGCGGGCAACCATTCGGAGTCTCGGACGTTGGGCCGCGTCCAGTTGCCAAATTGCTTGACGCTGGTCTTCCAGGTGCCGTCGGAAGAGAAGCTTTCGAACGTGCCGCCCTTCTGCTTGATGATCACGCGGGCCACGAGGCCGGCCGGCCCGGCGTCGGCGTTGGTGGCTTTGACGGCGATGACGTTGGTGCCCGTGGCGAGCAGCTTCGTTACGTCGTGCACGTCCATCTTGCGCCAATCGGCGCCGCGGCCGGCGAGCTGGCCGTTGACGTAAAGTTCGTACTGGTTGTCGCAGGCGATATGGACCTGGGCCAGCTCGGCCTGCGCGCCGACTGGGAACGTCTTGCGGAAGTAGCAATCGCCGACGGGCACGTTGTCCTTTTCATAGGCCGGGGACCAAATCCAGTTGGCGCCGATCAGCTTGAGGAACGCGGCCCGCGTTTCCGGGTCGGCCTTTTCCAGCACCGGTTGAGCAAGCCGCTGAGTCGGCGACGCGGTACCTTGCACTGGGTTGGCTTGGCGCGCGGACGGTTGCGTTGCGTCCTGTCGCGGGTTCGGGTTTTGCGCCGTACGGGCTGGGCCCACGCGGCTGGGCCGCTGGCGCTGGGCGTGAACCGGGCTGGTCAAAGCGATAGAGAGGGAAAGGCCGGACAACAGGACGACCGCCAACCGAATGCGCATGCGCAGCAGCTTGCTGTTTAAGCGCAGCGGCTTGCTGTTAAGACGCCTCATGGCTACCTCAAAAATCGAGTGAATCGAACGCAGTACTTGCGGCGGAAGCTTAGCAGTCGTGTGGGGAAGTGAGTAGGTGAGTAAGTGAGTAGGCTGTGCTAGCTGCATGACTCCAATTTGTCCATCTCCTTCCACCTACTCACCTACTCACTTGCTCACCTACTCACCCTTCCGCCATTGACCGTCGTTGACTCGCTGTAAATCATTCTGTAGCGTAGTTTTCCGACGACACGCTGGCATGACGGTGGCCAGTTCACTTCGCGCGCATGCTACCTCGGAAAATCCCTCGATGACAAACATTCGCTCGTGCATCACGCACTGGTTATGGCTGCTGGCAACGGTTCTCGTCCTTGGCTGCAGTTCGGCCAGTGATTCGACACCTGAGAATGCGGCCGCGGATGCGACCGACGATGACGCGAGTGCGGACGCCGCAGCGAACAAACCGTTCCGACTCGGCGACCTGGTTGAACCGTTCGATCCGCCGCCGCTGACGGAAATCGACAAAACGGCCCAGTGGATCGATCGGCCGGTGCTCGACGGCGCGGAACATCTGCGACAGCAACTGGCAGCGAGCGGGCCCCCGCCTGTGACCGTGGAAGAAGCGCTGGCGCTGCGGAACGATTCGCCCGAGAACAATGAAAAGATCAAGGCCACGCTCGGCCGCCTGGCTCCAGCGGATGGAGCCGGCGTGGATTTCGATGCAACCTGGGTGCGTCATGTTTCCGGCGATCTGAAAAGCTCCAATCCAATCTTCATCAGCAGCCAGACGGAATTCGAGTATCAGTCGCTAACCGCGCTCAACGGCGGAGCGCTGCTGAATTACGACCGCGATCTGGAGTACTTCGCGTCGCAGGCGACGATCGTCTCGTGGCAAACGAGCAAGGACCAGATGATCGACAAGTTCGTGCTGCGCGACGACCTCACGTGGTCCGACGGCAAGCCATTGACGGCCTACGACTTTGAATTCGCGTTCCAGGTGATCATGACCGACGCGGTGCCGGTGCTGGCGTTGCGGCAGAACATGATTCAGGTGCGATGGGTAAAAGCCTACGACAACCAAACACTGGTCGTGTTTTTTAAGGAGCCGTTTGCGACCAACACCGAAAACATGGCAAATTTTCCGGCGTTTCCCAAGCACGTCTACGAGAAATCGATTGCGGAAGACCCGACGATGGCCCGCAGCGAGGAGCATTCCAACCTCGAGGATCATCCGGTGGTCGGCGGCCCGTACGAGTTGGTGAAACGGGCGCGGAACCAGGAGTTCGTGCTCCGCCGCCGCGAAAGTTATTACATGCACGACGGGAAGCAGGTACGGCCGAAGCCGTACTTCGCGGAGATCCGCGTCAAGGTAATCGAGGATTACAACACGGCGCTATTGGCGCTGAAGGCGGGGCAGATTGAAGAGATGATGCTCCGGCCCGAGCAGTGGGAGAGCCAGACGGTGGGCGACGACTTCTACGCGCGGAACACCAAGGTGACGGCCGTGGAATGGACCGAGTTTCATCTCACTTGGAATTTGAAGTCGCCTTTTTTCTCGGATGCACGCGTGCGGCAGGCCATGTCGTGGGCGCTCGACTACAATGAGCTCCTAAACACCATCTGCCAAGGGTTGTACCAGCCGTGTCGCGGCCCGTATCACCCCACATCCTGGATGTTCCCCCAGGACGGGCCCGAGCCGTATCACCAGGACCTAACCAAGGCGGCGGCGCTATTGGATGAGGCTGGCTGGACAGATAGCGACGGCGACGGCATCCGCGACAAGGAAATCAACGGCCGCCTGGTGCCATTCGAGTTCACGCTGCTGACGTATCAAACGGAGACGGGCGTTCAGGCGGCGGCGCTCATGAAGAGTTGCCTCGACCAGCTTGGCATCGTGTGCAACGTCAAGCCGACCGAATTTACAGTGCTGGTCGACAGCCAGCAACAACACAAGTTTGAAGCCGCGATGGGCGGCTGGGGAGCCGGGAACGATCCGGATACGAGCGCCAACATGTACGCGACCGACGAGGGCCGCAACTACGGTCATTACTCGAATCCGCGAGTCGATCAGCTGTTCGAGCAGGGCCGGCGAGAAACGGACCATGAAAAGCGGAAGGCGATTTACGGGGAGATCCACAATCTGCTGTGGAAGGATCAACCCTACACCTGGCTCTTCAACCGCAACGCGTTCTTCGCTTTCAGCAAAAAACTCCGCGGATATGACTTCGCTCCTACCGGGCCGTTTTATTTTGATCCCGGGATCAACGGCATCTTTACGGCGGAGTGAGTAGGTGAGTAAGTGAGTAGGTGAGTAAGTGCAAAGACGAGCCAGATTTACCTACTCACCTACTCACCTCCTCACCTCCTCACCATGTTCCATTACCTGGCGCGCCGCGTGGCGCTGGCAATCCTGACGCTGCTGTTGATCACGTTTGTGGTCTACGCGCTCGTGCGCCACATGCCGGGCACGCCGTTGACGAGCGACCCCGCGATGATGAACCCCGGGCGAATGCCGTCGCCGGAGCAAATCGAGCGGCTCAACCGGCTCTACGGCCTCGACAAGCCGTGGTATCAGGCGTACTTCATCTGGCTCGGCAACGTCGCGAGGGGCGATCTGGGCCGGTCGATTCCGCAGAACAATAAGCAGGTCTCCCGGCTGATCGTCGAGCGGATGCCGGCCACGCTGATGCTCTCGGTCACTTCGCTGGTGCTGACCTACCTGCTGTCGATTCCGCTGGGGCTGTGGATCACGGTGCGGAGCGGCACGTTTCGGGAACGAACGGTGAGCACGGCGCTGTATATGCTGTACTCGTTGCCGGCGTTCGTGGCCGCGCTCTATTTGCAACTGTTGTTCTATTCTCATTTACACTGGCTGCCGCTGTTCGGCATGGTGAGCGACAACTACGATTCGCTGTCGACGGCCGGCAAGGCGGCGGACTTGCTGAAGCACTCGCTGCTGCCGATCATCTGCTTTACCTACGGCAGCCTGGCGTACTATTCGCGGTTCATCCAGGCCAACATGCAGGAAGTGATCCGGCAAGACTACATCCGCACGGCGCGGGCGAAGGGCGTTTCGCCCGGCCGCGTGATCTGGCACCACGCGTTTCGCAATACGCTGATCCCGCTCGTGACACTGATGGGGCTGACGCTGCCCCATTTGCTGAGCGGCGCGGTGATTTTGGAACAGATATTTACCTGGCCGGGCATGGGCCGGCTGTACTTCGAAGCGATCGGCCAGCGCGACTACGACACGATCATGGGGCTGACGCTGATGTTCAGCATGTTGACGCTACTGGGTCAGTTGTTGGCCGACGTCATGTATGCGGTCGTGGATCCGCGCGTCACGTACAGCTGAGATTCTCATGGCAAACGTACCGACCATCATCGATCTACCGCCGCTCCAGCGTCCGCCGACGGGCGGGTTCTGGACCGAGGTGTGGCGGAACTTCCGGCGGCGCAAGTTGTCGATGGCGGCGCTCGTGTTCGTGGCCTTCCTGTGTTGCGTCGCGTTGTTTGCGCCGATGATCGCGGGCACGAAGCCGATCGTCTGCAAATTCAAGGGGCAGATTTATTTCCCCTGCCTCGGTTACTACGTGCGATCGTGGGAAAACCCAGTGCTCCGCCGCGCCGGGCTGGACCACCACTATCCTACGCGGATGAAGGAGCTGGACCCCGAGAGCTGGGCGGTCTGGCCGCTCGTGTATCAGGATCCGTATTGGCGCGTGCGCGAAAATGAGTGGCCGGGCCGGCCGGAAAACCCGTGGAGCACCGAGGGAGCGCCCAGCCGGCTCAATTGGTTCGGCACCGACCAGCAGGGCTTCGACGTATTTGCGCAAATGGTGCACGGCACGCAGATCGCGCTCAGCGTGGGGTTCGTGTCGATGGGCATCGCGGCGACGATCGGCATTACGATCGGCGCCTTGGCCGGCTACCTCGGCGGATGGACCGATGTCGTGCTCAGCCGACTCATCGAGCTGGTGATGTGCATCCCGTCGCTGGTGCTGATCCTGGCGCTGGTGGCGATGCTCGACAAGACGACGAATTACCATTTGATGGTGATCGTCGGCGTGACCAGTTGGACGAGTATTGCCCGGCTGACACGCGGCGAGTTCATGAAGCTCAAGCAAATGGAATTCGTGACGGCGGCGCGGGCCATGGGCGCGAGTGGGCCGCGGATCATGTTCCTGCACGTGCTGCGCAATGCGCTGGCGCCGGTCCTGGTGCCGATCACGTTCGGCGTTGCGGCCGCCATTCTCATCGAAAGCGGCCTCAGTTACCTGGGCTTCGGCGCCTCGCCGCCCAACCCGAGTTGGGGTACGCTGCTCAAAGCGGGCCGGATCGCGATTCAACACATGTGGTGGCTGATCCTGTTCCCCGGAGCGGCGATTTTCTTGACTGTACTGGCGTACAATCTGATTGGCGAAGGATTGCAGGAGGCAACGGATCCACGATTGCGGCAACCGGGGAACTGATGCATGACCACATGAGTGTCTCACGCAAAGGCGCCAAGGCGCAAAGGAATTCGAGCAAAGGCACCGCTAATGATCGCTAATAGTCGCGAATGGGAGGCGAATGAGTTTTGTTAGCGCTTATTAGCGTCGATTAGCGGTGCTCGTTAAGTTTTGTTTCCTTTGCGCCTTGGCGCCTTTGCGTGAGACCTGTTTTGACTGTGAATTGAACGACGGATAAAGAGCTATGCCCACGCCTGTGCTTGAAGTCGATGAGCTCCGCACTTATTTCCACACCGAGGAAGGTGTCGTGAAGGCGGTGGATGATGTGTCGTTCCGGCTTGAACAGGGCCGGACGTTGGGCATCGTCGGAGAGAGCGGGTCGGGCAAGAGCGTCACGTCGCTGTCGATCATGCGGCTGCTGTCGTCCAATGCGCAGATCGAGTCGGGCCATATCGCTTTTCTTGGCAAGGACCTGGTCGGTCTGCCCGAGCGGCAGATGCAGTCGATCCGCGGGCGCGACATCAGCATGATCTTTCAGGAGCCGATGACCTCATTGAATCCCGTGTTCACCGTCGGCGCCCAGATCATGGAGGCGATCATCCTGCACCAGAAGGTCGCGAAGACGGAGGCCAGGGAGAAGACCATCGCGCTGCTGCGCGAGGTGGGCATTCCGAAGCCCGAGCAGCGGATCGATTCGTATCCGCACCAGATGTCGGGCGGGCAGAAGCAGCGGGTGATGATTGCGATGGCGCTGTCGTGCAATCCGCAGTTGTTGATTGCCGATGAGCCGACGACTGCGCTCGACGTCACGATCCAGGCGCAAATTCTCGATATCCTGCGGCGGCTCCGCGACAGCCGCGGCATGGCCATCATTTTCATCACGCACGATCTGGGCGTCATCGCCGAGATCGCCGACGAGGTGCTGGTGATGTTTCAGGGCAAGGAGGTGGAATACGGGCCGGTGCTCGATATTTTCAGCCGGCCGCAGCACCCCTACACGAAGGGGCTGTTGGCGTGCCGGCCGCGGCTGGAGACAAAGTATCGCCGGCTGCCGACGGTCGACGATTTCATGGAGACGGTTAGCGAGGGGGGCGAGCTACGCATCATCGTAAAGCAGATGGACGCGGCCCGGCTGAAGCACCTCGAAAACGAGGGCCGCGGGCGGCTGCTCGCGCCGAAGTCGGAGCTGGCGGCGATCGGGCACCCGTGGGAGGAGGGCCATCATCCGCCCGATACGCGGACCGTTGCCGAAGGGACCGCGCCGCTGCTCACAGTGGAGAATCTGCAGGTGCATTTTCCGGTCCGTCGCGGCCTCCTGGCCCGCGTGGTCGATCACATCAAGGCGGTCGACGGCATTAGCTTCAACGTTTACCGCGGACAGACGTTGGGGCTGGTGGGTGAATCGGGCTGCGGCAAGACGACGACCGGCCGGGCCATCTTGCGGCTGATCGAGCCGACGGGCGGCCGCGTGAGCTACGAAGGCGTCGACCTGGGCCAGCTCAGCGGCGGCGACTTGCGCCGCATGCGGCGGAAGATGCAGATCGTGTTTCAGGACCCGTATGGATCGCTCAATCCGCGGATGAGCATCGAATCGGCGCTCGTGGAGCCGATGGTGATCCAGGGCATCGGCGGCACGCGCACTCGACGGCGTGAGCGGGCGGCGGCGCTCCTCAAGGAAGTCGACATGGAGCCGCGTTACCTGCGGCGTTACCCGCACGAATTTTCCGGCGGGCAGCGGCAGCGAATCTGCATCGCCCGCGCCCTGGCCGCCGATCCCGAGTTCATCATCTGCGACGAATCGGTGTCGTCGCTGGATGTGTCGGTGCAGGCCCAGGTGCTCAACTTGCTCAAAGAGCTGCAGAACAAACGCAACCTGACTTACATCTTCATCAGCCACGACCTGAGCGTGGTGAAATTCATGGCCGACATGATGGCGGTGATGAACAACGGCAAGATCGTTGAATTCGGCCCGTCGGAAAACATCTACGCCAACCCGCGCGAAGCCTACACGCGGAAACTCATCGACGCCACGCCGAAGGATGATCTCGACCTGATCCGCCGCCGCGTGGCGGAACGGGAGCGGGCGTGGGCAGCGGCCTCGAATGTTGCGATTCGCGGCGAAGGATACTAGAGCAAATTTCCTTTTTATGTACTGGGTGG
>JBIOWO010000349.1:0-10791 GCA_044868555.1 Lacipirellulaceae bacterium
AGGACGTCAGAAGGTCGATCAGGCACTCGAAGTGGAAGGCAAGGACGCAGTGAAATTTAATCAGCTGGCTGACGAGCTGGAGCTGCCGTCGGTGATGCAACAGCTTGAATTGGCGGCGCGGCGCACCGACTGCGACTGGCAACCGCCGTACCGCGAGATGGGCGCCTATACGTTGCTGCCGCATCTCGAGCCGCTTGTGAAGGGCGTGGGGCGCATGTTGCGAATTCGAGCTCTGCGGCAGATCGAGCAGGGAGATGTCGACGAGGCGATCAAAACGATGAGAATCGGTTATGAGCTTTCAAATGACATAGGGCGAGAGCCAATTATCATCTCTGGTCTTGTGTCCTTGGCGGTCACAGGACTTGTGAACGACAGCATGGCCCAGTTGATAAGCCGGCCCGATTCGCCCAACCTCTATTGGGCCTTGAGCGAGATTCAGCCGCGGAAGCCAATTTTTCGGCATGCCCTGGATGGCGAGCGGGCGTGGCTTGTCACCTCGGTGCCGAGCCTTATGAAGTTGCGCGGCGGCGGGCAGCTTTCGGCGGACGAATGGCGCGGGCTGCTTGATTATGCCTGGAAGCTGCACGAAGGTTCGCCTGGCGAGGGCTCCAAGCGGCCGGATCGCCTCGACAAAGCCAGCCACGAGGTTCTACAGCAAGCACGGCAGGCGTACGTGACGAATTATTCGATGTCGGAAGGCGACGTGGCGAAGCTAGAACCGGTCGTCGTGCTCGGTGACTTCTATTATCGGCAATACCAAAACGCGTTTGACGAACAATTCAAGTTGCGCGGGCTTCCCTACCCAATCCTGCTGCGGCTATCTCGCGAGCACTCAGACAAGGCAGCGGAACTTCGACGAGAACAACCGGAAAATCCGTTCCAGGCCATTGGCATGGACAAGGTTGTGGAGAGTTTCGCAAAAAGCGATCGAGAATTGGCGGCGCTGACGGCGGTCGAGGCGCTACGATCGTACGCGGCGGCGAACGGCGGAAAGCTGCCAGAGAAGCTGGCCGACGTGATCGAGACGCCGGCGCCGGAAAACCCGGCGACGGGCGAGCCGTTCGAATATCGCGTCGAAAACGGCGTGGCGACGCTGTCGGATTCGAAGTTCGAGCCGGCGCTGACGTATACGGTGAAGATTCGGAAGTGAACGTGGCGCGGTTTGGCGACGTGCGGAGCTAAACCGCAAGCGGTGGAAGCGCTCTTATTGATTGTCTCCGTCCGTCGCCGCGGCTGGTTTCACCTGGTCATCCTTCTTCCGTTCATCCTTTTTTTCTTCCGAGCCGCCGAAGAGGCTGCCGAGGCTGGGGAATTTGAAGCCGCCGGCTTCCGGCGCGGTGGGCGGAGCGACTTCGATGCGGACCATGTTGAGTTCGGCGTGGAGCGTGAAGGCGTCGTTCGCGCGGGCCACTTCGGCCGACATGCCGCGGAACCAGTTCATCAATGGCATGGTGTAGTCGGCTGGGATGGCGGTGAGGAGGAAGCGGTTTTCGGGCGGTGTGGCGGTGGAGGTCCAGAGGTTTCTCCCGCCCGCTAAAGCGGGCTCGCCGCCGGGGGCGGGGAGTTCCTCGCCGTTTGTCGCGCCCAGGAGTTCGTAATCGCCGCCGAGGGGGCAGTCGAATTTGCCGCCGACTAGTTGCTCGGCGATCGTACGAGCTTCCTGTGGCGGCACGTGCAGCTGGCTGACGAGGCTGTTCATGAAACGGGCGCCGCTGGCCGAGGCGTCGCGGGCTCGCATGTAGCCGAAGGCGTTCACAGTGGTGGCGATTTGCTTGTCGGACAGGTCGTCGATCTGCACGCGAATCTGGGCGGGCCGCTCTGGCTCGACCATCGCCAGTTGCGGGCCGACTTCCATCAGCACGTCGCGAGTGAACGCGAACAGGAAGAAATCGTCCAGCTTGCAGTGCCAGAGATCGAACAGGCGGTTGTTGCGGGCGATGCCGTGGTCATCGAACGGTCCGGTCGGATCGCCGACGAGCGTCTGCAATATGGCCAGCGGCCGCGGCCAGGTGCCGACATAAGCGCGGAGGTAGTCGGCGGGCGAGCCGGGCGGCCGCACCTCGCCCTCGCGGATCACGAGCGGCGTCAGGAAGTCGCGCAGGCCAGCGAAGGCGTGCACCGGGCGACCGAGCGCGTTGATGATGATTTCGATCGAGGCCACGTCGCCGGCGACCGGCGCGACGCGGAGCGGCTCGGCCGGACCAAGGTAGTTGGCCCATTTGGCGAGCCGCGTTTGCGAATAGGGCGCGACGCGAACGTCGGCCGTGATGTGATCCCAGTCGGCGTTCGCCGGCGATTGCGTGCGTTGGATGGCGAGCGAGATCGGCACGAAGTTGCCCACGTAGGCTTGGATGCCCTGTTGAAATTCGGCGTAGCGGCGGGCTTCGGTGGGTGTGATCTTGTCGACCGGCACGTCGGCCACGGGCAGCATCGCGCCCGGCTCGCCACGGACCGAATCGCGGAAGCCGCTGTTGGTTTCGACCAGGCGGCTGCCGTCGCTGCGCTGGCCGAAGCCGCGGGGCAGCAGGTCGGCCGCGACGAGCTCGTCGATCGACTTGGCGGACAGGCCCTCGGCGGCCGCCGCCAACCGGGCCAGTTGCAGCGCACGCATCTCGCCAATGGAGCGGAGGCGGCGATCGAGCTCGACGCGATAGTGGGGGCTCGACAGGTGATTCAGGAAGTCGGCCGAGAGGTAGAGGAAGACGGTATCGTCGCGGGAGAGGGGCGTGGCGATGCGTGCGTCCTGAAACTGGGGCGACGCGGCGAGCGAGCCGTTGCCGGCGCCGGCCTCAAAAAATCGCTCGACGAGCCGCCGGCTGGTGGCGACGAGGTGATAGTCGCCGTCGACTACGTAGTAGGAGCGCAGCTCGCCGTCGGGCGAGGAAATATACGACACGTCGTGCCCGGCGATGCGGACTGTTTCCTCCGTCGCACCCTTGTGGGCGGCCATGCCGTCGCGCCGCTGCTCGCTGAGGTTGTTGCCCAAGAGCAGGTTGTTCTTGGCGTAGAACAGGATGCCCATCGCGGCCCCGTCGCGGAGATACGAATCGAGGCCGATGATGGCGACGTCGTTAATCACGGCCGGGCCCATCACGCGGGCGATCGCGGTTTCGCCGACGGCCAGTTGCTGTTGCAACCGGCTGCTGTTGCCGTGGTCGATCGCCTTGAGGACGATCATGTTGCCCAAGTCGCCCTGCGACTGTTTCAAGAAATCGCGGAACCACAGGTAGTTTGGGAAGTTGCCGAAGCGGAGGTAGAAACATTCGGATGGGACGTGGGAGGCGATCGGTTCGAGCGCTTGTTCCGGCGCGGGGGCGGGGAGGACTTCGCCGTTGGCGGGTACACTCCCGCCCGCTGAAGCGGGCTCGCCGGTGGGCAGTGCGATGGTGGCTGGTTCGCCGGCGCCGCTGCGGCCGAGCAGCATGTCGCGCTCGACATCGATCTGGTAGGCTTCGTTCGCCGTGATTTGCGAGACCCACGGATCGCCCCATTCGATTTTCCGCAACAGGTACATCCGCGGCTCGGGCATCTCGCGTCCCAGCCGCCGCGCCCACGTCGAGGCCAGGTAGTTCTCGACGAGCACCGGATACTCGGCCTGCCGGTAGACGCGCTGGAAGCGATTTTGCGTGGCCTTCCACCAGTCGTCCTCGAGATCGCGAAACTTGTTGGGGCGATTCTCGGGCCGCAGCGAAAGCTGCTGCGGTTCGGGAGAATAGACGGTGAGTTGGAGCGGCTCGTCGCCGCGGAACATGAAATAGAACGTCACCTGCAAGGGCGTTTCGATCCCCAGAAATTGGCGCACCAGGCGGCGGACCGGCGCGTTTTCGAGGACCGGATACATGGCCCGGCCATCGGCTTCGACGAGCGCGAAGCGATCATCGCCCCAGGGCAGGCTCGACGCGCCCGGCGGCAAGTCGACGCTGATTCGACCGATGCCATAGGGCTCGCCGCGAAACGCTTCGGCGCGGATTGCGGCCTGGCATGTTGTTGCAAGCAGCATCGCCAGCGCCGATGCAGCGGCCAGTTGTCGAAGTGTCATGGAAGCCTCTCGGTGACGGTGTTCCGATTGTTGGTTGCCGCGGGCGGGGATGTGGCGGCGATGGTGGGTGGGGTGCATGCGCCGTGCTCCCACAAAATGTGGTGGAGATTTCGGCCTCGATGCCCCCTCATGCTATACGGGCCAAATCGCCCCCGGCAAGGGTTCAAATGCGCTCGCCGCAGTTGTCTGCCAATAATCGGCCGGTGTGGGCGAATAACGACGTGAATAAATCTGCTGCCACGACATACGGCGCGGCAAGCTGCGCCCAGTGGACAGTTTGCCGAAGCCTTGCGAAAACGCCCCGCTATGCGAGAATCGGGTGAGTGAGTCAGGCAGTTCCGCCTGACTTTAGAATATGGCGTCGGGAGAAAGCCTGACGTACGGCGATGATCATGCCGCGCTTTACGATTCGAACCGGGCTTGTGGGAGTTACGTGCTGCGCGGTGGTGTTTGTCGTCATGGGCATGGCAGTGCGGGGGGAGAATTGGGCCTGGGGGATTACTATCGGCCTCGTGAGCCTGGCGGTAACCATGCTGGTCCACGCGGCCTGGTTCGGCCTGGTGTGGATATTTGCGCGTTTGCCCGCGGCACAGCCTGCCATGCCAGCGCGGGCGGTCGCCGCCGCGTCGAACGTACCGCCCCGGGATACAGCGGCCGATCGTTCCGAGAACCGAGTCGAGGCGAACCCTTGATCTTGCGACGCCACAGGACAGCGGCGCTAACTTTGCGGCCCGTTCCACGCTCGGTTGCCGACAGGTCGCGTGCGCGCCGGCTGGTGGGGACGCTGGCGGTCGTTTCCTGGATGGCCGTCTTACTCGTCGCGCCACGTGTCACGCACGCGCAGCAGGCGATGTGGCAAGCCGGCGGGCAGGCCGGTGTCGTCATGCAGCAGCAGAACGGCGTCCAAGCGCATATGCCGATGATTTATCCAGTGTCTCGAAGGAGCGGGCTGTCGCTCACGATCGATACCCGCTGGGCCAATAACTACGGCTACCGGCCGCTCGAGGTCACCGTCAAATCGCCCAGGCCGACCACCGCCGACCATCTGATCACGATCCGGATCCAAACGGGTTGGATGAGCTCGCAACGCGGCAGCATGACCGTGGAGCAGGACTTCGAGATGCTTCAAGGCAGCACGACGGCGACCGCGCTCGTGGCCTGCCCCCAATACCAATTGACGACGCAATACTACTCGTGGGACGTGTGGATCGACGGCGTGAAGGACAAAGACCTGTCGCGCGACAAGAAATACCCGGTGACGGCCGTCGGCACGGGCATGGCGCCCGGCGCCGGGAACGGCTTGTCCGTGCTGGCGGTCGGACCCAGCGGCCGGCAGCGATGGCTCACCACGCCAAACACCCAGGAGTTCGAGGTCCTGTCGTTGCCGGCGAAGGAATTCCCGCAGCGCTGGATCGATTACACGTGCTTCGACGTCATTTCGTTGTCGCGTGATGAGCTGCAGAGTGTGGCTCAGTCGAATCCGACGGCGCTAACCGCGATTCGCCACTGGGCCGATGCCGGTGGGCAGGTATGGATCAGCGACGCCGGTGCGAGCTGGGAACATCTGGCGGACGTGGCCAAGGTGCTCGGCGTGCCGTCCACGATCATGGGCGTCGATGAGGCGGCGGCGGAGAACATGGAGGGGGATGCAGACAACGACTCGAAAACAGAGGACGCAGTTGACGAGAGTGTGACGGCCAGCGCCTGGCGACCGGTGCGATTCGGCCGCGACGGCCCGTTGGGGCGGGTGGTCACATTTCTCGATCTGAACAATGGCACGACGCGGGTGGCGCGCGATCAGGCCACGATCGATCTGCTGCAGAACGACCCGAATTTTGCGGTCACCAACCAGTCGTACGAGACGGAGCCGGAAGGCACCGGGCGGCGCTGGCCGGGCGACTCGAGCCGGTGGTTCGTCGACCAACGTCTGGGCCTGGGCACGCTCCGCGCGTTTCGCGGCCAGCAGGCGTCGATACTATTCCCGCCCGGCCAGCCGATCGTTGCCGCCGATCCCACCGCCGAAGAAGAAGGACCGGCCCGCGTGCAGTCTCCCTTGCAACTGGCATTGCGGGCCACGCGCCGCTGGGATTCGCGCCACGGCATGAGGCCGGATGGAGCCAACCAGGACTTCGCCAAGCTGCTGGTGCCCGACGTGGGACTGGCGCCGGTGACCGAATTCCAAGTGTTGATCACGTTGTTTGTGCTGGCAATCGGGCCGTTGAATTACTGGGTGTTGAAGCGGTACAACCGGCTGCAATTGCTGGTGCTGACCGTCCCGTTGGCGGCGATGTTGCTCACGGGCTCGCTGTTCGCGTACGCGATCCTGTCCGACGGATTTGGCACGACCGTCCGCGCGCAGAGCGTCACCACGCTCGATCAGCGAACGGGCGACGCGGCCTGCTGGTCGCGGCTCTCGTATTACGCCGGCCTGGCGCCCGGCCAGGGGCTGACGATGCCCGACGACGTGGCCGTTTACCCGATCATTCCCGGCTGGAACGACTCGGGCGTGGACGCCAGCATTGGCGCGGAGCGCGAGCTGATGTGGGAAGAGAATGAGGCCAAGATGACCCGCGGCTGGCTGCGGTCGCGGACGCCCACACAGTACCTCACGGTTCGCGCCCGCAAGTCGCCCCATCGACTCGAGCTGACGCCTGCGGCCGGGAAGATTCGCGCCGCGAACCAGCTTGGCACCGGAATCCGTTTTGTGCTGGTGACCGACAAGGACGGCCAACTTTTTAGCGGCGAGAAGCTGGCCCGCGAGTCGAAATCGGTGCTGGAGCCGATCGAGCGCGTGGACGCAATCCGCCGCTTGCGGCAACTGATCACAGAAAACCAGCCGGAAGCGCCGCCGGCCCTGGCGGGCGAGGACACCGACTTTCAGATCATGCAGCGCCGCCAATCGCGCCGCATGATGAACCGCCAATTCGGGCTGCAATACAGCGAGCAGCGGCTGGAAGCCAACCTGCTCGGCGACGCGCTGGCGGAACTGGCCGGCCTCTCCGGACAACCAGCGCTGTCCCTTCCGCCGCGATCGTACGTGGCGGTGACGGAAACCGGGCCGGAAGTCGTGCTGGGAATTCCGAGCGCCGAGGAGCAGGCGAGCTTTCATGTGTTGATTGGGCGTTGGTGAGTGGGTGAGTGGGTGACGGTATGTCGACAATCGTGATGCATCGGTACTCAGTACGAAGTACTCAGTACCCGGTACTGGGTAGCCGCGAATTCGCATATTGCCGTACTCCACTACTACACGACTTCCCTAACTCAACATTCACCTACTCACTTCCTCCATGATCCGCACCGCCCGCCCCCAAATCGAGCTTCGCCGCTTGCACCGTGTGTTCGATCGGACGCACGCCGTGAACGACGTTTCGTTTGAGGTCGAGGCGGGCCAGGTGTTTGGTTATATCGGGCCGAATGGGGCGGGCAAGACCACGAGCATGCGGATTCTGGCGACGCTCGACGAGCCGACCGCCGGCGATGCGTATGTCGATGGATTCTCGGTGGTGGACGATCCGGATCGCGTCCGCCGCCGATTGGGATTCATGCCCGATTACTTCGGCACGTACCAGAACGTGAACGTCCGCGAGTATCTCGACTTTTTTGCCCGTGCATACGGCCTGGTCGGTCAGGAGCGGCTGGTCGCCATCGATGAGGTGATGGAATTCACCCAGCTCGATACTCTGGCCGACAAGCCGATCGACGGCCTGTCGAAAGGCATGAAGCAACGGTTGTGCCTGGGGCGGACGCTGATCCACAACCCGTCAGTGCTGGTGCTGGATGAGCCGGCAGCCGGGCTCGATCCGCGGGCCCGCATCGAGCTGCGGGAAATGATCTCCAAGGTGGCCGAGGCCGGCAAGGCGGTGCTCATCAGCTCGCACATTCTCACGGAGTTGGCGGAAATCTGCGATACGGTCGGCATCATCGAGCAGGGCCGGCTGCTGGCGGTCGGCTCGGTGGCCGAGATCAGCGCGCGGGCGCAGGTGCAGAGCCTGGTGCACGTGAAGGTGCTCGACGACGCAGCTCGCTTGCAGACGTGGCTGGCAGCGCGCGAGGACATCGGCGAGTTGCGGATGGACGGCGACCTGGCGATCTTCAGCCATGCGGGCGAACGCCAGGCGGAAGCCGCGCTCCTGCGGGCGATTGTGGAGGCCGGATTCCCCGTGATTGAATTCGGCGTGAAGCACAAGTCGCTCGAGGATGTCTTCCTGCACGTTACCGAGGGCCGTGTGCAATGAGCTTGTCCAGCGAAACTACGACGACTGAACGCCCGTCAGCCGACGCGCTGGCAACTTCGCTCGCGGTGCGAGCCGCAGCGGTATGGCAGCCGATCGAGCGCGTGCTGGTGCGGCTGGGCGACTTCTTGAACCCGATCCTCGTCAAGGAAACGCGGCAGGCGCTCAAAAGTTTCCAGTTCACGATCACTTTCGTGCTGGTGCTGGTGGCTTGCTGGGTGGTGACGATTGGCGGCGTGGCCCTGATTGGGCCCGGCATCTTTTACAGTGCGGCCGGCGGCACGATGCTGCTGGCTTACTATGCGATCCTGGCGTTTCCACTATTGGTCGTGGTGCCATATTCGGCGTTTCGCTCGCTGGCCGCAGAACGGGAAGACAATACGTACGATCTGCTGTCGATCACGACGCTCAAGCCGCGGCAAATCATTAGCGGCAAGCTGGGCAGCGCGATCGTGCAAATGGGTGTATATTTTTCGGCCATCACGCCGTGCCTGGCGTTCACGTACCTGCTGCGCGGCATCGATGTGCCGACGATCATGCTGATGCTCGTGTACACGTTTCTGGCGTCGCTCGCGTTGTCGATGATCGGGCTGCTGCTGGCAACGCTGAGCCGGCAGCGGATGGGGCAGGTGTTTCTCTCGGTGGCGCTTGTCGCCGCCCTTTTGTACCTGTTCGGGATCTCGCTGGTCCTCGCCAGCGAAATGACGCGGTTCAGTAATTCGTGGCTGGGCGACAACGATTTCTGGAGCGCCAACCTCTGCATGCTAACGTTCTACGCCACGTCGTTCGCCCTGGCGTTCTTTGCCGCGGCCGGCATGATCACGTTCGCCAGCGAGAATCGTTCGACGCCGCTGCGGATCTGCATGTTGCTGCAGCAGGCCGCGTTTGTGGGCTGGATCGGCTACCTGTGGGTAGGGGCCCTCAATATGCAGTTCGACCTGGAAGCGATTCTGGCGATGGCCACGATGGCCGGCATCTACTGGGCCGCGATGGGCACGCTGCTCACGGCCGAGCGGCCCGAAACATCGCAGCGCGTCCGGCGGCGGTTGCCCTCCAGTACGCTGGCCCGCGTATTTTTCACGTGGCTGAACCCGGGGCCGGCCAGCGGCTACATGTTCGCGGTGGCCAACGGCACGGCGATTGTCGTCGTCTCGCTGCTCGCCATTATGATCTCCGAACTCTCGGGAGTGGCGGCTCGGCGCTGGTTGAACTCCCGCGACCTGGTCTACCTGCTGTTCATCGGCTGGGGCTACGTCGTGGCCTATCTGGGGCTCGGGTTGATCGTCATCACGGCGCTGCGGAAGATCGCGCTGGTGACGATGCTCGGCTGCGTACTGATCCATTTCCTGCTGGTGCTCGCCGGCAGCGGCGTTCCGATGGTCATTCAAATGATGTCGGTCGAATTGCGATACGTCGACTATAGCTACATGCAGATTGCCAACCCGTTCTGGTCGCTGATCCACATCGCCAACGGGGGCATGTCGACCGAGGGCGACGTGCTGGTCGTCGTCGTGCCGGCGGCCGCGGTGTGCATACTGCTCTTGAATCTGCGGGCCGTCGTGCGCGAAGTGCAGCGGGTGCGCATCGCACCTCCGACGCGCGTGATCGAAGACGAAGCCGCGCTCCATCCCCTGCCGCAAGAGCGACCCAAGAGCCCGTGGGATGCGAAATGAGAGGTCGGAGGTCAGAGGTCGGAGGTCAGAGTTGTCGTTCGATCCCTGACCTCCGACCTCCGACCTCTGACCTCTCACTCCAGCGTCGCCGTCCAGCGGCTGCGGCCGCGTTGCAGGACGACGGACGGCGGCTGGATCGAGATCACCTGCACGCCGTATTTCTCGCCCCCCTCGGCGACCGGCGAGATGACGCCGTCGATCGACAGCACGGCCCGCGGCTTGTCGACGGTGATGAAGCCCTTGAGCTCGACCGATTCGCCGTGCTCGTCGTCGCGGCGAACACTGCTGGCGGCCCGCTTGGGCGGCTCGAACAGCTCGGTCCGATCGGGAAACGGCGGCGAGAAATTGGTCACGGCTGTTGTCGCGGGAGCCGGCGTATCCTGGGATGCAATTGGCGCTGCAGGGTCCGGCGCCGGAATGCCATCCGCCGGCTCATTCACCACAGGGGTCGCCACAACCGCCGGCGGCTCATCGGTCAGAACGTTCACGGAATCCGACGACTGGCAGCCGGCCAGCGCCGCGCTGAGGCACGTCAGACAAAACCAGTGGATTGTTCTTCGGTTGCTCATGAATTGCGAGGCGCAAGCCGGGTGGCATGCTTTCCCGCCGTGGCGGGTAAGCATGTGCGGCGACTCGCGAACATGCTCACGCCGCTAACGCGGCGAGAGCATGGCACGCGGCCGCAAGCGCGCATAGCTGCTAACTAAACGTAGCTTGCCGACGATCGTCGAACCGTTTGAGAGAGGTGCGACGGCGCGGATTGTAGCGGTCGCGCTAGCGACGGGGTGGCTGGGGTCGAGGCTCCGCCGAGCCCCCAGAGTCGTCGAAACTGGGGGCTCGCTGACGC
>JBIOWO010000350.1:0-47603 GCA_044868555.1 Lacipirellulaceae bacterium
TGGCGATCGGCTTCGATTGGGTGTTGGGCAGGCCGCTTCAGTGCTTTGCGAAGACGTCGCGCAAATACGGTAGCTGAAGTTGCAGAACTTCAGCCCCGCTGGTTGAATTCTTGCGAATCCAGCTACCAAAACGGGCTGGCTGAATTCTTGCGAATCCAGCTACCAAAGCGGGCTGGGTTCGAAACGTTTGACCGGGTTAGTAGCGACCTCTATACTCTTGGTCGCTGGTTGAGGCAGCTTGAGACGCACCACAGGCTTGTTGCAGGTAATGATGTCGACCATCGAGACCGAGCGCCGTGCGCGCCCCGCGATCCGCCCGCTGCCTGCTGCTCGCGAGGACATTGGCAATCCGCAGGTTGCACCGGACGAGCCGGTTTCTTTGAGTCGGCTGGTGGGGCCGCTGCCGCGGCCGCCGCTGGTCGATGCCGAGAGTCGGATCATCTGGCCGTACATCATCGGCGTCGGGCTGTTTCATTTGCTGATCCCGCTGGCGTTTCTGCCGTACTTCTTCAGTTGGTGGGGCGTGCTGTGGCTGCCGGTGGGGAACTATATATTCTGCTCGATGGGGATCGGGGCCGGGTATCATCGGTTGCTCACGCATCGCGGATTCAAGTGCCCGCTGTGGTTTGAACATTGCCTCGCGATCCTCGGCGTCTGCAACTTGCAGGAGTCGCCGGCCCGCTGGGTCGTGGTGCACCGGCTGCATCACCAGCATTCGGATCATGAGCCCGATCCCCACACGCCGCTCGTGAGTTGGTTCTGGAGTCACGTCGGCTGGACGTTCATTGAGAACCGCGAAACTACGAGTGCGGAGACGTATCACAAGTATGCGGGCGACATTCTCAGCGATCCGTTCTACATGCGGCTCGAACGGAACCTGCTGTATGTGTGGGTCTACGTGTTGCAGGCCGCGCTGTTCCTGGTCGTCGGATTGGCGGTGGGCTATTTTCTCCACGGTACGTTGGCCGGCAGCTATCGGGTAGGCCTGCAATGGCTGCTGTGGGGAGTCGTGTATCGCACGATCTTTACATGGCACGTGACGTGGGGCGTCAACTCGGCCTCTCACCTGTGGGGCTATCGCAATTACGACACGCGGGAGAATAGCCGCAACAACTGGCTGATTGCCCTGTGCACCAACGGCGAAGGCTGGCACAACAATCATCACGCCGACCCGCGTGCGGCGGCCCACGGCCATCGTTGGTGGGAGCTCGACGTGACGTACCGGACGATCTGCCTGTGGGAGAAGCTGGGCATTGTGTGGGACGTGATGCGGCCGAACGAATCGCTGCTTGGGCGACGCAGGGGTGGGTGAGAGTGGCGAGTGGCGAGTGGCGAGTGAGAGTGGCGAGTGGCGAGTGGCGAGTGGCGAGAAGACCCTCACCCGCTCGCGACCAATGCTGCGCATCGGTGCCCGTCGCGACCTCTCCCAAAGGGAGAGGTGGTCTTAGACGACGAAGATTAGGATGCCGAGGAAGTGGCAGATGCTGCCGGCGATTACGCAGAGGTGCCAAACGGCGTGGAAGTGGCGGACGCGCTCGTCGTTCAGGAGGAACAGCGTGCCGACCGTGTAGCAAACGCCGCCGCCCACCATCCACCAGAACGCGCCGATCGGCATCAATCGCATCAAGGCCGGGGCGGCCATGATTGGCATCCAGCCCAGCAGCATGTAGGAGGCGAGGGAGACTGCTTCCACGCGATGGCTGAAGAACACCTTGGCGACAAAGCCGATGATGGCCACGGTCCACATCGCGGCCAGGAGCGCCCACCACAGGCCGGTGCGCAAGTAGGCCAGCGAGAACGGCGTGTAGGTGGCGACGATCAACAGGTAGATAAATCCCTGGTCGAGCCGCCGGAACAGCAGCTTCCAACGCGGCGTGGTGATCATGTGCGAGAGCGTGCTCATCGCGTAGACCGTGATGAGGCTGGCCAGGTAGACGCCGCAGCCGATCGTGCGCCAGGCGTCGCCGTCGGCCGCCACGCTGCCGGCCATGATCAGTGCGCCGATGACGGCCAGCACGAGACCCAAGGCGTGCGTGCCGGCGTTGATCAGCTCCTCGGCCGAGGAGCGATGCCAGATCGATAGCTCAGGCTGTTGGGGGGTGAGAGGTCGCATCGCCGTTCATTCACTATACGCGGCGGGGTGGCACGTCCCTGAGCACCCGGCAAAGGGCGTGGCCGATTCGAGTCGCAGTGCCACCACGCCCATCGCTGGAAGCTTTGGGCGTGCCACTCATTCACTATACGCGGCGGGCGCCGGGCGGTTTAGCGGGCGGGGCCCGGCACTATTGGACTTTCGTCAAGATACCGTCAATTCTTGATGAACGACACGAGGTCCGCCATATCTTGTGGCGGGACCAGCCGTTCGAGGCCCGCGGGCATCAACGAGACGCCGCCGGAGACGGGCTCGTCGATCTCATCGCGGCGGAGCGGATCGCTGTCGGCGCGACGGCTCGGGGATAGTATCGCGAAGACGGCAAGCGGTGACGGCGCGCATGCCGGGGTGTGAAGCCGCTCGTGCGTGGATACCACGAACCGGTTGGGCAGTTTCGATCGCCGGTCATTTGAAAACGTCACCACGATTCCGTGGGCGGCAGGCTGCCGCGCCGATCAGGCTGAATGTGGCGAGCAGCAACGTGCCGGGCTCGGGCACGGCACCGCCGACGATGAATCGCGCCGTGCCCGTGGTGCTGCCGCTGCGACCAGAAAGCGGACCGCCGGGGTGGCCGACGAAGTCGATGCGGTAGGTAATGTCGAAGAAGCTGTCGACATTCCAATTCGAGCCGGGGGGGCCCAAACGGGTCAGCGTGGTGTGGCCCGGGCTGGGCAACCCAAAATTGGTGCCGGCCGTGATGCGCAGCAAATCGAAGTCGGGGTCGCCGACGATTTGGCCCTGCAATTGGGCCATGTCGGTGGCAAACGACTGTGGCGTGGTGCCGGGAACGCGCGGAGCCGATTGCGATTGGACGTTGGAGAGCGGCATCACGATGTTGCGATTGAAACCGGCCAATGTCCCATGGCCGACCATCGGCATATCGAGTGACGCCTGGTACGTTTCCGTTTCACCGCCAAGCGCGCCGCCGGGTGCAGTGACGATGCCTAAGAAGCTGTGCAGGTTGGAGTCCATCTCGATGAACGTGCCAACGGGCAAGCCATCGATGATGAATAGATCGTTGTTGGGGAAGATGCGGAGGTCGGGAGTGGTATAGACGCAACCGACGGGCGGCAAGCCGGCGGTGCCGGCCGAGTCGGGCACGATGCAGGCGGCCTGTGCCGTGATAGCCGAGGCCAGCGTGACGGCGGCAATCAGGGTTACGAGCCGAAGTCGTCGACTCATGCGGCAAGAATTCGAAAGAATCATGGTGAGACTCTCCAGGTAAGGAAGTTGAATGGCAATGCGCACAAAACTCGACGTTGTTCGGCCGGCACCCGGTTCCATCACGCGGCGCGGCATCGCCGTGACGAGGAACGCCGTCCGAGGAATGCCGCCAAGCCGAGGCCCATTAGCAGCACGGCCGAGGGCTCTGGAACTTGCCGGACCATCATGGTGAAGTCATCCAGGGCCCAGACTTTGGCATTGTTGATGCCTGGGGCGCTGAGGAAGCGCAATTCTGCAAGGTCGCTCATGGTGTTGATCAACGGGGCGTTGACAACCAGCGGCGTGAGGACGGCGCTCTGGAAGACATCGATGGAGACGGTTTGCAGGTTGAGATCCAG
The DNA here is from genome assembly GCA_044868555.1 of Lacipirellulaceae bacterium. Lineage (GTDB taxonomy): Bacteria > Planctomycetota > Planctomycetia > Pirellulales > Lacipirellulaceae > JABDGM01. The sequence continues at coordinate 3,715 of JBIOWO010000350.1, forward strand.
GTTGATGTCCCAGCGGTGGTAGGTGCTGGTGCCGACTGAGACGCTGGATTGGACCCAACTGCCGACATTGGTGGCGGCGAAATCGGTGCTGGTGCCGGGCTGAATTCCGCCGACGGCGAAGCCGAGGTTGCCGCCGCTGTCGTAGAACGAGACGGTGTTGGCGAGCGTATTGGGCCCAAGTCCGCCGCCTTCGGATGTTCCGGGAATAAACGAGCACGACCAGAAGGATATCTTCAGGACATCGCCGCCCGTCGTGGCGGGATTCACTCCTCCCAGATCGAAGCTATCGACTTTGTAGGAGTATTCCTGGGGACCGGCGCCCCAGCCATCGGCGTTGGTGGTGATGACGAGCGCTTGGTCTGCGGTACTTGGATTCGTGCGATCGAAGTTCTGATGCCCGGTAGCGTAGGCAAAGTTGCCGGTCGTGCCGACGGCGGGAAACAAGGGACCTTGTAGTTTCTTCCACAGCCCGGTATTGGGCACGATCGGCGTGTACAGTCCGCCGCCGGCATTGGCGCCGTGTGCACCGGCGTTGTAGTTGGCGACGTCGTCGAAAAAGGGCCGGTAGCCGTCGACTGGTTCGAATTCGCCCAGGTAGGCGAACGCGCTGGTCGCAGCAATGAAACAAAGCGAAAGGAGCGTGAGTGTCGAGACAACGGTGCGAATTCTCATGAGACAATCCACTTCAATTATTGGGTGATGACTTGGTATGTTTGCAAAAGGATGTTTTGTGCGTGAAAACCGATTGTCGAACAGTCTTTCGTGGCGCTGGCACGGCAGCCCGTCTCTCAAGGATCGTTGGAGAGACGGGCCGTCCGGCGTACAGAATCTACGACCGGGATGCCAACCGCCTCCGCAGGGTGAGTCCTGCCAAACCAACGACCATGAGCAGGCAGGAGGTCGGTTCGGGGACGATCGTGTACAACTCGAAGGCTAAGTCCTTGGAGAACAGGCCGATGTTCGTAGTTCCCGGGATCGGGCCCGGGCCAGGGCCGTCGGCGAAATCGAGATAGTTCGTCGGCGACATGTTCGCCACCGGCTGGAACACTTGTGGCATCATGAAGCCCATCGTGGGGTCCGGCACGATCCGGACGTCGCCCGTCACGGCGTCGTCCTGGAAGTGCCAGACGGGCGTATTGATGCCGACAACGCCAACCGTCGTTTCGCCCGGCGCGACATTCGGCGAGGCGAGCGTGTTCTGCACCGTGTAGTCGCGATTGTGCCAACCCCACTGAGTCACTCCTGGCGGCGGCATATTGGGCGGAAAGTTGATCGTCGGAGGAACGTCGACCATCGCGACCACCTTCAGCCAGTACACCGTGTCCTTAAGCTCCGGAAAGTCTTTGCCGAGGTGGAGCTCCGCGTTGTACTCGTAGAGCGATTCGCCGACGACCGGATCGGGTCCGCGAATCAGCTTTTCCGTGTACGTGCCGGAACCTGGCGCCAGAGCGGCTGCTTTCGTGACCACCTGATTCAAGAGGGGCGTACCCGGGTGGCTGAAGCCGGGCACGGGGCCGGGCACGTCGGACTCGAACGAGATCAGGAACTTGTTCACGGGCATGTTGGGATTAATGACGTCGTTGTGATACGACCCCCACCACTTGACGTGGACGATGGGGCTGGAAAGATTGTCGGCGAAGTCGTCGGCCATGAATCGACCGGAGTAATCTTGGGGAGGAACGGCCACGTTGGTGGTGAAACCGTAGGCGGTGCTCAATTCGTCGTGGCCACCGTAGTTCGTTGTCTGCGGTACGCCATTAGGATTCAGGGAGGCGATGGGCGTATTTACCATCGGCAACTGGGAGAACTTCAGCAGGTCGCGGCCGACGAGCGGATCGGCGGCGGCGGTGGAAGCGATCCCGAGGGACACGGCCGCCAAGGCCAGCGTCAGCATCAATCTTTTGTGCAAGGCGTTCATGAGTCTTCTCCTTGGATAAAGGGTGCAGCAAGAACTGAGCAGGAACTCGAAATCAGGACGGCGTGGAACGTCGGCGGAACCAGGTCACTCCGGCCAAACCGAGGACGGTCAGCAGGCAGGTACTGGGCTCGGGAACGATGGTGTACAACTCGAACGCCAGGTCCTTTGAGAAGGCGCCGATGCCGAGCGCTCCGACGGCGCCACCGGCCGGGCCGTCGATGCCATCGAGATAGTTCGTCGGCGTCATCGTGGCGACCGGCTGACTGAGGTTGGTCAATGGATTCGGGTCGACGGGATCCCACCGCATGAGGCCGGTGACGGCATCATCCTGAAAATGCCAGATGGGCGTACCGTTGATGGGGCCCTGCAGGTTCTCGCCGGGCGTAACGTTCGGCGAGGCAAGCGTGTCCTGAACCGTGTAGTCGCGATTGTGCCAGCCCCATCGCGTGACATTGGTCGGCGGCTGGTTGGGTGGAAAATTGATGCCTTGCGGTACGTCGACCAGTGCAGCGATCTTGAGCCAATACACGGTGTCCTTCTGTTCTTTGAATTCGGCGCCCAGATTGAGCTCGGCGTTGTACTCGTACAGGTCTTCGTTCAGCGGGGCACCGCCCGGGCTGATGAGCGTTTCGGTGAATGTGCCGGAGCCGGGCGATATCACGCCGCGCTTGACCGTCTGAGTCACAATCGGCGTCCCCGGACGGCTAAAGCCGGGCGCGGGTCCGGCTGGAACGTCCGTCTCAAAAGAGATCAGAAACCGGTTCACCGGCATGTTGGGATTGATGACGTTGTTCAAATACGAGCCCCACCATTTCACATGGACCACAGCGCTGCTGAGGTTGTCGGCAAAATCGTCGGCCATGTACCGCCCCTGGTAGAACGGGATCACGTTCGCGGGGTTGGGAAAGCCGTAGGCCGTGCTAAGCTCGTCGTGGCCGTAGTACTTCCCCGGCATGCCGTTGGGGTCGTTGACCAGCGCACCGTCCATGGGCTTCTGTTGAAATTTCAGCAGGTCTCGGCCGACGAGCGGATCAGCCGTGGCCGTCGTGGCCAAATAGCTGACGAACGAGACGAAGCCGACCAACATACTGACGGTTGCAAATTGGCGATGGCGAATCATAAGATTTCCCCTCGTGTGACGAATGACAGAACTTCGGCGGCGACGTTGCACGGCGATCGAAGCCAATAGCAATGTCCCCGCGATGCACAAAGTGGTTGGTTCTGGAATGATTTGGTAGGTGCCGACGGCTTTATCGACGCGCAGTCCAGTGACACTAATCACGTTCGCCAGATCGAACGTCAGCACGTTGTTGCCGATGACAAGTCCGCTGTTAATGTTGAACGGCACGAGTGTCGTGAACCCGCCGCTGACGTTTGGAGTCAGATTGCCGTTGATCCGCATCGCGATGCTGGGGTCGTCGGTGCCCCACAAACCGCTGACATTCACCGTGCTCAGAATGGCATTGGCGGGAACGGTGAAGGTGGTTCGATAGCGATAGAGGCCAGCCGGCCCATTGCCGTTCGCTTCCGGCCCGATCCAACGCGAGCCATTGATTCCCGGGCTGTTCGCGACCCACGGCGGAAAGGGAAACGCGGTGTCGATCACCGTCCTGGCAGGCATCGGGCCGCCGGGCGAGGCGGTGATGGTGTAGTGTGGATCGATTACGTTGGGCCCGAGGGCCACCTTCAAGTTGTTGACGCCCGTGTTGAACAGGTCGTTGATGAACGCCGCGCGGGCCGCGGTGGAAGCAGCGAACGCGACGACGATGAGACAGCACCTCAGTATGGTGGCGCCTCGAATTTTGTTGGGGATCATGAGATCAGTCTCCAAGTGGATGTGAAGATCAACAGTGCGCGCGACCTGGTCATCACCGTCGCGGTAACGGGAACTAGAAGCAGGGAACCAGTTGACGGGGGGAAGTGCCGCGCCGATTGGGGCCGTTGTACGACCGCGCCTTCTGTCGGGCCGCCGGCCCGCCGAGGCTTCTCATCCGTCCCCGGATTCGCGCGGAATGCGCACGGCACGGCAAATCGCCCTGCCGCCGATAGCTGAACTTTTCAAAGCGATCTTCATCGGAAGCGTCGTCGTCAATCGGCCAATTCGCGCTGTCTTGAGTCGTCCAAGTAGTCATTGTTGGGGGTCCTTATTCGAGTGGTGAAAGTAGGGTGTAGTTTGGCGATAAGTGGCACGTCCCTAAGCTTCCGGCGAGGGGCGTGGTTCGTCAGTCGGTTCGAGTACCACGCCCATCGCCAGGAGCTCTGGGCGTGCCACTCAACAGCGCCGCGATCACGGCGGCCTCACCGGTTCGGCGGGCATATCGAGCGTCGCTACTCGACCATCGCCGGCGGGCGCGAGCGCCGGCGTGATCGCCGCCGCCTCGACGGTCCGGACCGACTCGTATAGCAAGCGGTCCAGCGCCGCGGCCACGACATTCCCGGATTGACCGGCCAGCGGCAGGAAGCTGTGTGCACCGGCCGCGCGCAGCACCGACTCCACGTCGTCATTCATTCGATAGGCGACGGCCACGCGATACGGTCGTGCGCCGCGGTGGCGCGACCAGGCGATGAGCTGCGCCGTCGGGGCAACAGCCCGCCAATCGTCGAGCCAGAACAACACGCACTCCGGATTTTGGAGGGCGAGCTCGCGCTGCATCCGTCGCGGGCTGGCTTCCAGCAACAGCGGCCAGCCGCAACAGCCAACCACGTCGTTGAGTGGCGGCGTAGCATCGGCTCGCGTCGTCGCGATCAGCCCGCGCGGCGAATTCTTCACGACCATGGAACGGCCTCCGTGAGGAGCGTGTCCGACGAAGTGCCGGACGCGGGCGATGTGTTTGCGAATGGAGTGCCAAACGTGCGATGCGCTGGCAGATCGATCGCTAAGCGTCGGCGCCGCGATCAGTTACGGCGATGAGCCCGTTGAATTGCGGCGTCCGTAAAGATGGAGATGAAGTGGTACACTTCATGCCAATTGAAGGTGCTCGCAATTGCGAAGACGGTTGCGAATCACGACTTGCGTTCGCCGCGGTACAAGGCGCTCCAAGGGAACAATTCGTACCGGTGCGCGCACGCGGAATTGGCGGGGTGGCATGGGTGTCATGGGTGGCAAGCTTTCCCGCCGCGGCGGGTGAGCATGTGCTGAGAAGGTTGGAACATGCTCTCGCCGCAATATCGGCGTGAGCATGGCACCCGCTACACCAACCTTTACCGCGGCTTGATGCGGGCGAGATGCTCCAGGCCGTGAAGCACGATCTTGCGCCGCAGGCGGTGGCGCTCGACATCGAGCAGGCGGGCCGCGTCCGCCTGGTTGCCGTTGGTGAACTTCAGCACGCGGGCGATCAGCATCCGCTCTGCGTCCGCCAGCCGCGGTATCGAATGGCTCTCGTCGGCCGAGTCTCCGTCGGACCATTCGTCGGCCGTCTCGGGGCGAAACTCTTGCAGTTCACTGGGCAAATGGTCCGCCCGGATCGTGCGGTCGCCGCAATACAGGAATGCCCGCTCGATCGCGTTCCGCAACTCGCGGACGTTTCCCGGCCAATCGTAGCGGGTGAGGATCGCCTCGACGTCCGGCGCCAGCACCTTGACCGGCTCTTCGTAGCAGTCGGCCACCTCCTGCAAAAACTGGTCGGCGAGCGGCCGGATATCGTCGCGGCGCTCGCGCAGCGGTCGAATCGCGAGCCGCACGACGTTAAGGCGAAAATAGAGATCCTGCCGAAACGTCCCCGCTCTTACCATGCTGCCCAGCTCGCGGTGCGTCGCAGCGATGATTCGCACATTGACGGCAATCGGCTCGCTGCTGCCCACGGGCACGACCGTGCGCTCTTGAAGGCAGCGGAGCAACTTGGCCTGCACCGACAGCGGCAGCTCGCCAATTTCATCGAGAAACAACGTGCCGCCGTCGGCACAGCGGACGAATCCCAACGCGGCCGCGACCGCACCGGTGAACGCCCCTTTGACGTGACCGAATAGCTGCGATTCCATCAGTTCGGTCGAGAACGCGGTGCAATCGACAGGCACGAACGGCCTATCGGCCCGACGACTGAGCGCATGGATCTGGCGGGCGGCGACTTCCTTGCCCACGCCGGTGTCGCCTTCGATCAGCACGGTGGCCGATCGTGGGGCGATCAAGTCGATCTGGCTGCGGAGCGCACGAGTCGATTCGGACTCGCCCCGCAATGGCATCGCAATCCGGGCCGCAGGCCAGGGATTCGACGAAGCTGCACGGTCTTCGCCGTGCGTCGAAGTGCCCGTCATTAGCCCTCCGTTTCTGCGCCGCGGCGCGTACCAGAGAGACAAGATCGAGAAGGACGCACAAATTGGCGCGGACGAGTTGGCCCACCTCGCGCCTTTGAAATTCTTAGCGAAATCTTAATATTGTTTTTTGATTTGTCAATCCTGGCGTATGACGAGCCCCCCAATGGAGTGCGTACCTGGTGAACCGCGGCGCTGGCGGGCCGGCCCAATCAGCCAAAATGCTTGCCACTGATCGGCATTCCGGCCGGCAGCTCGGTAATGCCGGGTGCTCGTTCGGTCCAGGCGCTGGTTTGCCAGTTGTCGGGTTTCGATTGATCGGGGAAGAATCGCGGCAACCGCAGGCAAAAATAATCGGCGAGTGCCTGGAGAAACGGTTCGTACAGGGCTCTCAATTCGCTGAGGCGATCGCCTGATTGCGACTGCATTGGTTGCGGCACCGAGGCAGTCGCCAACGCGATCGAAACCTCGGCCGCGGTGATCCGCTCGTCGGCGGGATGGCGGGGTGGCAAACCGAATATCAGGCACAGATCGACACAGGTATGGCGTGCCATCGCGAATGTTATTTCGGCCCGATGCCGGAGCTGCTCGTTCCCGGAGACGAGCAGGATGGCCGCCGTATCGAGGATCGTTGCCAGCGCCGCCAGCCACGACTGGTTGCCGTGTTGCGAGCGATAGAAACCCAGCAGCGGATACGATAAATGACTCTCCAGCAATTCGGCGGACCAGATTTCCCACTCGGCTAGAAACGGCTCGATTTCACGGCATTTGTCGAGCGGTTGGCAGCGCCGCAGGAGCTCGGCTGCCGAGGGCGGCGAGCCGGCCCGCGCATCGAGCAGCCCGATGCTCAGCTCCCGCCGGGAAAACGTCTGGTACAGCATGGGCAAATACCCGATGACGATCGCCATGAATCCGAAGCCGGTGCCCGCCTCGGCGACGGCCAAGAGCTTGCCGGGATAAGTCGTCGGCGTGATGTCGCCGTAGCCGAGCGTGAAAAACGTCTCGCCGCTGTTATAGAGACAATCGCCGAACGAGACTTGGGACGTGCTGGACATTGTTTGCCCGCCCCATTGAATGAGCGCGAATCCGGCAATCATCGCGACCGCCCAACAGACGAACAAGCACAACAGCGACAGGGGCCCGAAGATGCTGAGCGCGTTGTCGCGAACGCGGGCGGAAGGAAATAATCCACACATCCACCGCCACAGCCGCCAGGTCGTTCGGTAAAACAACCGGGTCGGCCGCCAGCGGTGCGTGACGCGACGGGGGAGGACGACCGCCTCGAAGCAGTCGACCAGCATCAACAACACAGCGACGGCACCGACAAGTATGGCAAACATGACGCTCCCTGCGTTCCGTAGGGCGGTTCCTCTGCCCGCTCGCGCCTGCCACCTAAACTCCGATCCAAGGATGGCCCGGAATGGCCCGCCGGCCCAACCCAAATGGGTCGCCCGGGGCATATCGGCCCGCTGATTTTCCTCAGAATTTGGTTGACACTTTTGCCCCGTTGGTCGAAAATATCACCATATTCTGCGATTGATGCAACGGAACTGGTGGGCGGAGATATGAAACGAACTAGAATTTTCGCGGCAGGTCTCGCCGCCTTCGCGGCGACGCTATTCGGCGCTGCGCGACTCGAGGCGACCTTATATTCGGGCAATGGGAATGCCGGGTTCGGCGGGGCTCTTGGCCAGGGCAGTATTACGCTGACCGACAACGGCACCACGATCAGTGGCGTATTCACGCGTGGTGCCGGCAGCCATGACAATACCGTTGTTATTTACATTGATTCCAAATCCGGTGGATTCTCGACCACAAGCGGTTTCACCGACACCGGTGATGATTTGCGCCGCGCGGTATCCGGCCTCGATGGCGGCAATCGGTCAACGTACAATTTTGCCAGCGGTTTCTTGGCCGACTATGCGATCGCCCTCCACAACAACTCCTTCGATTTCGGCAACAATTTCATACTGGCCAACGGTGCGTCCCACGGCAATGGGGGCACAGTCAACCTCTCGGCCGGCAGCACTACCGAGGCCAGTTACACATTTGATTTCGATTTCTCAGAAATCGGGATGGGTGGCGCGGGGTCGTTCAATTTCGTGGCCACTTACATCTCGAATACTGGGTTTAGTTCCAACGAGGCAGTCGGCAGCCTCAGCGGCACAAGCGGGTGGGGTGGCACGCAGACCTTTTCAAACTTCTTGACGTACACTTCAGTGGTTCCCGAGCCAGGCGCGTTTCTGCTGTGCGGTCTCGTGGCGACCCTCGCGGCGGCAGTTGCCGTAAAAAGGCGAATCGGATCGCGGACCGCTGTCGGGAGTTCTTGAGACCAAAGTGCGTTGCCGCTCATTGCGCCGGCGGCTTGTGGTCTTTGTGGCAGGCCGCGCAGTTGGTGGCCCTTCGTAGCACGTCAGCACCGTTTTCACGGCCGACGACGATCATTGCGGCGCCGACGATCACGGGCGCGGTCTTTTTGGCCCACGCTTCCTTGTCGCCCTTTGGCGGCTCGTTTTCCGCCAGGCTGATGTAGAAGTCCAAGAGCTGCTGCTTTTGCTCGGGGGTCGCCTTGCCGCCCAACACGATGTCGCGGAGCGGTTTCTCGCCCTCCTTCGCCGGGGTGTGTGCGCCCTTCATCACTTCCTTGATCGTGTACTTGGGCTTGGCATCCGCGGCCCCCTGGGCCATGACGGCGGTGCAGGTGAGGCTCAACGCGACCACGGTGAGCAATGACCATCCGGCGAAACGCAGCGTACGTGCCATGACTCGATCTCCGGCTCTTGGGTGTGGAAAATGACAGTGGCGTGCAGTATAGGGAATCCTGACGCGATGTCAATTATCTTCCCGCCTTCGATTCGAGTTCCGCACGAGTCAAATCGGTCTCGGCACGATGCATGACCGGTCGTTCGTATCGAACGAGAAACCAACCCTGTCGGAGCGGTGCAAAACGCTCGAGCGGATACTCAGCCATCAGCCCGCCGACAAAAGTCTGCGGAGCCGACCCGGTCGGATGCCATTCCAACCACGCATCGGGTTCGTCGCCGATCAGCTCGAAGCGAAGCGCCCCGTCATCGGATCGTTCAACACTTGAGAAGGACGTTATCGTGCGCGGCACGGCCGGCGTCTTGAGCATCATGAGCATCGTCGGGCGACCGATCGGGTAGGCCATGAACGGGCCCATGTTTGGACGCTCGCCGTCGACGGCGGGCCAATCGGAACGCAACGACTCGGCAATGGTTTCAAATCCGTCCAAGCGATGGTGCAACCGGAAGACTTGTCCGCGCCAGGCCAACTCGCGCCACGATACGAAAAGCGTCAGCCAGGCGGCCAGCAATAGCGTGAACGCGAACCACGAACGGACTCGGCGATGGGTCTGGGCTCCGAAGAACAAGCCCAGGAGAATGCCGACCGCGCTTACGACAGCCAGGATGCTGACAATCGAAAGTATCAGAATGCGGCCGGCATACCACGTGTAAACGGAAGCCGACGTGCCAAGTTCGAGCACGGCGACGATCCTTGCCTTCAGCAACTCCGTCGCCATTGAGAACCGGCCGTCGCTGAGAATCCAAACCACGAGGCCGAGCAGCACCGCGATGTTGAAGATCCACAGCACCCACACTGCTCGTGGCGAGCGCACGCATCGCCGGGCCGCGCTGGCCGCGGCGGCATGGAATGGGACACCAATCGGCGAGGGATGCCCGGACACAAGTTTAGTGCTCGTTGAGTTGGTGCTAGCATGCGTCGCACTGGCGCGACGAACAATTCGGCGAATCAAGCGCCCGTTTTGCGGTGAAAAACTCTTCCGCTAGCAATTCGGTATTGCTTCCGGCACGCGCCAGAAAATATACCATCATTGTATCAAACGTCGCACATCCGGGCGGCCCGCGGCCAGGTCGAATTCGCGTGGTGTTCGACGGCGGTCGGGTTACTGACCAACGGCTGATTCGCAGCATGTGCGGCCCGGATTGTCGCCCCATGTCTCAAGTCATTGTCACCACCGGCATGCATCGATCGGGCACGTCGCTGGTGAGCAGCTTGCTGCAGGAGGCCGGGGTCCACGTGGGCGACCAGTTGATCGCCGCGAACGTGGCCAATCCGCGCGGGTACTTCGAAGACGTGGACTTTTATGAATTCCACGAGCACCTGTTGCATCAGCGCGGACAAAGCTACCTGCACGTGGACGAAGCCTGCGCTTTCGCACCAACTCCGGACGAGCTGGAGCGCGCCCAACAACTGCTGAGCCAGCGCGCGGAACGGCCGCTGTGGGGCTGGAAGGACCCGCGCACGGCCCTGTTCCTCGCCTTCTGGTATGCGCAACTGCCCGAAGCGCGTTTTCTGTTTGTCTTTCGGCACCCCCTTGCCGTGCTATTTTCGCTGCTGCGGCGGGGCGAGTTTGACGGCAATCCGTGCCTGGCGGCGGGCCTGCAGGCGTGGCAGGTTTACGACGCCAAAATCCGTGCCTTCTACGACGAGCACCCGGACCAGTGTCTGCTGGTGCACATCGATGCGCTGGTCGGCCAATTTCAGCGATTCGCCGACCTGCTTGAGCACAAACTGGGCTTGAATCTTCGGCTCGACCCGGCGGCGTTCGATCGCATCTTTCACGCCGAGGAACTGCAGAATGTGCCGTTTCCAAAGGAAGCGGTCGACGTTTTCGCCAGGCTCTTTCCGGAGCAGGTCAAGCTGTACGACCAGCTCCAATGCCATGCCGATTTGCCGGCCGACGCGGGCCGACTTCCTCCCGCGGCGTCGCCGCCCCTGTCGGCGCTGGCCAATTCTACGGCCGCCCTGCCCGATCCCATCAGTTTGCCGGTCCAACATAGTCTGCTGCAATTGCTCGTCTCGCTGCTCGCGCCCGAAGCCGCTGAGAAAATGCTCGGCCAGTTCAATCACAACGCGAAGGGCGCCCAGCAAAAAATCGACTACCTCTGGCTGCACGCGCAGCGGCTCGAACGGATGCATGTCGAGCAGAGTGGGAAGTTACAAGAGGAACAGATCCAGTCCAGGAATCAGCAAGCCCAATTGAGCGAACAGGCCGCTCGCATTCAATCCTTGCTGGCCGAGTTGGGCCGGGTGTATGAAACGCGTACCTGGAAACTGATTCACACTTATTCACGGATCAAGGAAAGGTTGCACGGAAAGGAATCATGACTACCGAACTTTATCAAAGCCACGCCTCCACGATGATCGACGGCTCGGTTACTGGGCGGATCGTCCAACTTCGCAACATCCAGTCCGAGCTGCGCACACGGCCCGTCACCGGCTCGCTGCCGGCGCTCAAGAAGCTGTTTTACAAGATCATTCATACGACGTTTTCGCGCCAGTTCAATCACAATGCGGTGACGGTCGATTTGATCGAAACGGTTTATCGAGAGCTGGAGCAGCAACGAACACAACTGCAGCAACAGTCGGTGCAGCTGCAAAATCAGGTCCGGCAAATCCGTCCTCCGCTGGAGGCGGACGAGCTGCCGATTTCGACCGGCGAGGTGCTCGCGTCGTGCGGACTGACACAGGACCAGGCCAAGCTGAACAACATTCGTCCGTTGGTCGGTTTCAACTCGGTTTACACGTCGCCGGCCGAACTGCGGATGCCGGAGCGTGTCGTGCTGTATAGCCTGATCTTCGGCCTGCAGCCGCGCAATTGCCTGGAGATCGGCACGTTTCGCGGCGGCTCGACGGCCATCATTTGCGGCGCGATGGACGATACGGGCTTCGGTCAGCTCGCGTGTGTTGATCCCATGCCGCAAGTGGCGCCGGAACTGTGGTCGCAGATCGCCCACCGCTCGCGGATGTTTGAGGGTCCGTCGCCCGACATTTTGCCAGAGGTTGCCCGGAAAATGGGCGTGGCCTTCGACTTCGCATTCATCGACGGCAACCACACCTATGAATTTGTCCGCCGCGACATCGGGGCCGTGCTTCCGCTATTGGCCAACGAGGCTTACCTGCTGTTTCACGACGGGCATTATCCCGATGTTAAACGGGCGATTGACGGCGCCGTGTCCGATCACGCTGAATTGACCAATTGCGGCCTGGTGTCTGTCGAGCCAACAGTCCTTCACGACAACGGTCAGACAACAACGTGGGCCGGCTTGCGGCTCATTCGATACCAACGCTCCAATGCCCGGTGATGATTATATGACGCGGAAATTGCCCGTAGTGATCGCCGGGACGAATTGCTTGAGCGGGGTGACGACCTGGGCCGACCAATTGCGCGACGCCTTGGCCGATCATCCCCGTTACGAGGTTCGGCTGCTGTACATCGGCCCCGATGAGCCGGCCGATCTTGACATTTATGCGCCGACCACGGCGGCGGCGCAGCAGATCGTGCGCTCTCTGGCGCCGGCGGTCCTCTTCCCGAACTACCTCTGGGAGCTCTACCTGACGGGGTTCGAGCCGGGCGTCCACTGCGTCGGCATGTGCCACGCCGACAGCGACGAACAGTATTACAGTCCGTTGACCTGGTACGAGCCTTTCATCACCCACTTTATTGCCGTCAGCCGCGAGTGCGCCGAACGGCTCACGCAGCGCATAGCGTGCCGGGCCGAGGACATTACGACTCTGCCATACGGCATCTCGATACCGCGCACGCTTGACCGCACCTACCAGGTCGAGCCCTTGCGGCTGATCTATGCGGGCCGAATCACGCAGCTCCAAAAGCGGGTCTGGGATTTTGTGCCGCTAGTCGAAAACCTGGTCCGAGCGGCTGTGCCATTTCAGTTCGACATTGTCGGCGAGGGTGATCATTGTGCGGGCCTGAAGGACGCGATGCAGGATCGCTTTCCAGCGGACTTTGTACGTTTTCACCCGCGCGTGCCGTTTCACGAAATGACGGGCGTGTGGTCCAGCCACGACGTCTTTCTGCAGGTGTCCGACTTTGAAGGCACCAGCGTGAGCATGCTGGAAGCAATGGCCCACGGCGCCGTGCCGGTGGTGACGGCGGCCAGCAGCGGCATCGAAGGCGTGATCCACGATCAGGAAAACGGCTTCGTCGTGCCGGTGGGCGACATGGCCGCCATGGCCCAAGTGCTGGCCCGCCTGGCTGCGGATCGATCCATATTGGAGACAGTCGGCCGCGCGGCCCACCAAACCGCCAAGGCCTATTCGATGGAGCTGTATGCCGATCGATTCACGAAAATTCTGGATCGCGTGATCGAGTCGAATAAGTACATCGACGTCTACGAACGATATGGCATGTTTGGCTACGCGCATCCCGTATACAAACAACAACAGCTAATCGCCCAGCAACAGGAGCAGATTGCCAGGCTCCAGCAAAGTACGATCCAACGATTCTTGGACGGCAGCCAACGCATCCTTCCCCCAAAGATGCGGCGGCTGTTGCGCTCTCGACAGGGCCAATAGCGAGAGGGTGGCTGAGGTCGAACGTCAGCGGGCACTCATTCTTCAAGCCTTCTGGGGGCTCGGCGGAGCCTCGACGCCAGCCACGTCGACACTTGCTCGCCATTCACGCGGCTTGCGGCACGGTCGGCGGCATCGGCTGGAGTTGGCCGTATTCCACGCGCACGATTCGTGTTGCCAGCGACAGCGTGCTCTCGCGGTGGGTGATCATGACCAGCGTCCGGTCCTGGCCGAATTCTGCGAGCGCGTCGTGGATCAATCGCTCGCTTTCCACGTCGATCTGGCTGGTGGCCTCGTCGAGGATCAGGATTTCGGCGTTGCGCAGAAAGGCGCGGGCCAGCGTGATGCGCTGCCGTTGGCCGCCGCTGAGCCGCTGGCCGTTCGGACCGACCACCGTTTGATACCCGTCGGGGAACGACGATACAAATTCGTGCGCCCGCGCGAGCTGGGCGGCGGCAATCACCTCCGCTTCCGAAGCATCCCAGCGGCCGTAGCGGATATTGTGCAGAATTGTTTCGTTGAACAGCTCCGTCTGTTGTGTCACCAGCGCGATCCGCTGGCGGAGCTCGGCCAGCGACAAATCGCGGAGCGAGATGCCGTCGATGAGCACTTCGCCCGCTTGCGGATCGTAAAACCGGCACAGCAGGTTGACCAGCGTGCTCTTCCCACCGCCGTTCGGCCCGACCACTGCCAGGTGCTCGCCGCGACGGACGGTGAGGTTTACCCGCTGCAAGGCCTGGTGCGCGCCGTCGTAGCTGAACGACACGTCGCGGAACTCGATCTGTCCATGCGGAGTGGGCAGCGACCGGGGCGACACCGACTCAATCAGGTTCGATTTGACGTCGAGCATGGGGTACAGCAGGTTCGCGGCCGCCATGCCGTTGTTGACTCCCGTAATCACGGTGGAGAGCTTGCGGAGTGGATCGGCGGCGCCGATCAACATGCCGAAAAAGACAGTCACCGCGGCGATGCTGAGCGGCTGATCGGTCATTGGAATCCCAAAGATCCGCGTCTCCTGGTTGATCACCAGGTAACCGGAGACGATAACGCCCGTGCACAACATGCCCATGCCGAGCATTTCGGTGACGGGGCTGGTGAGCGAGTTGTAAAATTGGGCCAGCATGGCGGTGCGGCGGATGTGCGAGGTCGATTCGCGAAACCGCTTGCGCTCAAAGTCTTCCATGGTATTGGCCTGCACCGTAACGAGCGCGTTGAATACTTCGAGCATGATATGGTGGAAGGCCATCGACCGATCGAGTGCGCGCAGCGAGAGACCGCGAATCCGGCGGTTAAGAAACAGGATCAGGAACGCGGCGAGTGGGGCGAAGATCAGCGATGCGAGCGTCAGCCGCCACGAGATGTACCAGGCCCCAAACAGGCAGGAGAAAATCCGCAGCGGCTCGGTGATGGCCCCGCCGTAGAAGCTGGTGATGCCCGCGGACAGCATGTCGGTCGTGTGGGTGATGTGGGCCGCAAAGCCGCTGATGCCGAAGCAATTGAACCCGGGCCGATCGAGGCTCAGCGCCTTGTCGAACAACTTGCCCCGCACGTCGCGAGCAATGCTTTGCGACACGTAGGACACGAGCATCGTATTGCCGAGCATCAGGAACTGCTTGAGCGCCGTCGCCGCGGCGACCAGGGTCACGACGAACACGACCGTCGGAAATGGCCCGGACGGCAGAAAACGATCGAAGATCGGCTGCAGGCGCTGCGCCGAATAGACGTAGGCGCGGTCGACGCGGACCTGTGCCTGGCGAGTGCTGAGCGTCAGTTCCAGCTCGCGCCGCGCGGCGAGGTCGGCGGCCAGCGGAATGCGCTGTTCCAGGTCGGCGACCTCCGCCTGATGGGTTGCCAGATCGGCCTGGGCCTTTTCCAGCCGCTTTTCGTTCCACGTTTGCAGCGACTGTCCGTGCAACGTCGTTTCGATGATCGGGAACAGGGCGGCGATGTTGGCGCCCCACAGGGCCGCCACTCCGAGCGAACAGCCGACCGCAAGGGCTAGCGTCGGCCAATGCCGCCATGCCTCTTTCAATGCCCTGGCAAAGTTGTTCATCGGTTCGCACAGCCTCCGTGCCGGGCCGTCTGCCACGGCTCGGGTCGATCTGATAGCACCCTGCGCGCGTCGGGAGCGCGGGATTCGCCACGATGGCGGGGCGGGAGTCTAGGAAGTCGGTCCCAACGTGACAACGGCGATACTTGCGGGCAATGTCGCCGTCGGGTGGCATGTTTTCGCAGCGCCAGCCGCGTAAACATGTTTCGATACGACCATCGCATGCCTACGCCGCTGCGCGGCGAAGGCATGGCACGCCATCAAGGCCGAATAGCGGCGGTTTTGTTTCGGCGAAATTCGCGCGTTTTCGGCGGATAAATCTGAAATGTTTCGTCTTGCCAGCCCCCCCGATTCTCGGTTACAGTTCGCCGCTCTGGCCAGATAGCTACGTCGAAACCAGCGTCCGTTATCAGAGACCCACCCGCGTACCCAGCGCTTAGTAGTATGGCATCCCAGCTTGAACTTTCGGTCATCCTGACCACGTATCAACGTCCGAAACATTTGGAACGCTGCCTGACATCGCTCGCGTTGCAGCGCGGCGTGGCCGGTCGATTCGAAGTCATCGTCGCCGACGACGGATCGCAGGATGAGACGCACGACATCGTGCATCAATTCGCCCGGGCAGTTGATTTCCCCGTCCAACTTACGACCCACGCGCACCAGGACTATCACGTCGCGAAGTGCCGCAACGACGGCGTGCGGGCCAGCCGTGGCTCGTATTTGCTGTTCACCGACGGCGATTGCATCCTTCCGCCGGAGCATCTGGCGACGCACCTTCGCGCCCGCAAGCCCGGCGTCGTCTGGGCCGGAAACGGCTACCGCCTGACGCGGGAGGCCAGCGAACGAATCGACGCAGCGTCGATTGCGTCGCGTGAATTCCGGCAGCTCGTGTCTCCGGCCGAACATCAACGACTCCTACGATTGTGGCTCAAAAACAAATACTACCAATTGATCGGCCATCCGACGAAACCCAAGCTCGATGGCTGCGACTTTGGAATCTGGCGCGACGATTTCGCAGCGGTCAACGGCTTCGATGAGACGTTCATCGGCTGGGGGTGCGAGGACGACGATTTGGGCATGCGGCTGCGGCAGGCGGGGATCCGCATCGATACGGTCCTGCGCTACACACGAGTGTACCATCTGTGGCACGCGGCCGATCCAAGCTACCCCCGCGCATGGCGACGAGGCTCGAACGTCGGCCGACTGCTCGCCGAGAACCGGCCGGTTCGCTGCCGCTGGGGACTCGTTCGGCCGGCGGAACGAGCGGACGTTCACGAGCCGGACGCGCGCTCGAAGATCATCCACATTCGAGTTCCGCGCCCCGCTCCGAAGCTTTCGTCCCTGTCGTCGCTTCAAGCCGTCGCGCAAAACACCCGTTGATCCGCCCTGCGAAGTGGGCGGTGACCATGCTTCCGCGAAGCATGGGAGATGCTTACGATGCGGATCGCGTTTTTTTCCACGATGCAGGGCCTTCCCTGGGGCGGCAGCGAAGAGCTGTGGAGCCGCGC
This sequence comes from Lacipirellulaceae bacterium, assembly GCA_044868555.1. Classification (GTDB taxonomy): domain Bacteria; phylum Planctomycetota; class Planctomycetia; order Pirellulales; family Lacipirellulaceae; genus JABDGM01. The sequence goes on from JBIOWO010000350.1 coordinate 20,795, forward strand.
CGCGGCCGTGCTGCGTGAGCGTGGACACGAGGTCGCGTTCAACTGCGTCGAGTGGCCCACGGTAGCTCGGCCGCTGCGGCGATTGATCGACTCCGGCGCAACACCTTGCTTCCGGACGCGGCGGCGAATCGGCCGCAGCCTGCGTCGCACGCTGGAAAAGCTGCGATTCATGCGCCTCAAGTACATGGCGTGGCTGCGGAAATCGCGGCCTGACCTCGTCGTCATTTCCTTCTCGTGCCACACGGACGATCCGCAAATCGCCCTCACCTGCCGCACGCTGGGAATTCGCTACGCCGTCATCCTTCAGGCGGCCGGCCCCAACAACTGGATCGATCCGCGCAGCCTGGAAAACTTCCGCGCCGCCTACGCGCACGCCGAGCGATGCTACTTCGTCTCGGCCGAGAATCGCGAAATTCTGTTCACCGATCTGGCGATCGATCTGCCGCGCAGCGAGATCGTCGACAATCCGTTTAACGTCGGCCTGGATACGGCCCCCGCCTGGCCGACGACGGAACCGCATTGGAAACTGGCTTGCGTGGCCCGCATCCATTTCGCCACCAAGTCGCAAGACCTGTTGCTCCGCGTGCTGCAGGCGCCAAAATGGCGTGCCCGGCCGCTCAAGATCACGCTGTGGGGCAACGACAACGGCAGTTTGGGCCAGCTTCACCGGTTGATCGACCTCCATCAACTCCATAAGCAGATCTCCTACGATGGGTTTGCCGACAGCATGGAGACTTTGTGGTCGCAGCATCACGGCCTGCTGCTGCCGTCGCGGGTGGAAGGGAATGCGCTATCGCTGATCGAGGCCATGCTCTGCGGCCGAGTGCCGATCACGACCAACGTGGGCCGAGCGGCCGAATTGATCGACAACGACGAAAGCGGGTTCATCGCGCCGGCGGCCACGGTCGAGCTGATCGACGAAGTGCTCGAGCGGGCCTGGCAGCGCCGGCACGACTGGCAGGCGATGGGCCAGCGGGCCGCCCGCACGATCCGCCGGCGGCATAGCCTGCGACCGGCTGAAGATTTCGCCCAGCGGATTCTTGAAGTCGCCGCCCCAACGACAGGCGCGCGATTCGTCGCTGCCTGATTCGGCCATCTATTCAGCGTTGCCGAACATGCTCACGCCGCTATCGCGGCGAGACCATGGCACCCAGCTGGGACCATCGCCGCTTTTTCCCTTCTCGGCGGGGCGACCCCACTTTGGTGGCATAAACGGCACGAACGGCACTTCTCTGGTCCGGCCGACCGGGGGCCGTGGTTTTTTGTCACCATCTGCAACACGGGCCAAATCCTCCAATTAAGCTGAAATCTTGATGCCGATCCGTGCTCGATTGCACGGCATTGGCAGCCAGCGGCCCCCCGCCAAGTATCCGCCGGGCGACCTGCAACGTGTCGCCGGTCGCGGCGTCCCCTCGCCTCCTCTTCCCCGCCTTTTCTCCGATTGTGAACCACCATGATGTGCCTCCTTGTCGCTTGCGCGCGCAGCGTAGCCGCCGCGCCGTTGAAAACGATCGTTGCGCTCAGCGCTTTGGTCTTCGTCCTCGCCGGCAGCGCTGGGGCGGTTGATTTCTCGGTTGGTCCGAAAGAAATCATCTATTCCAAGAACCAACGGACAAATAAGAAGCTGAGCACCTGGCCGGACGGCAACCTGGGCGTGGTGCGCAACGCGCAAGGGACCTACGATTTCTACGGCGCCAACGGCGGCAGCCCGGCCAAAACGACCGGGACGCTCACCGACCCAGGCCGGGCCAAGCAATCGGTGTCGATCACCAACCGGAAGCAGGCCTTCGATTACATCGCGGGCGGCCCGATCTACCAGGACCCCACCAGCGGGGCCCGGTTGATGATCTATCATGCCGAAACACACGGCCGAAGCGCGAAAGATTTCTACAGCATGCTGGGCATGGCAGTTTCCACCGATGCGAGCGGCAGGCAGTTCCGCGATTTGGGAATCATCGTCCAGCCGAACCTGTTAAGTGGTCAGGCCGAAATCACCGGTGGGTCCTTCGCGATCGTGGGCGATTACATGCACGTGTACTACAAGGATACGGCTCCGTACGGCGTCACCAGCGAACTGGCCGTCGCGCGGGCCCCCATCTCCGAAGTCGTCAGCAACGCGCTCGGCGGCCGAGGCACTTCGTTTGCCAAATACTACAACGGCGATTGGTCGCAGCCCGGGCGGGGCGGCCTGTCCTCACCGCTGGAAACCTGGAATCCGTCGAATCTGTGGGCGTCGGTCTCGTACAACGACTATCTCGACAAATTGGTGATGGTCAGTTCGCAGTGGACTCCCACGCAGCCGGATTTGTATCTGGCCACTTCGTCCGACGGCATCAATTGGTCGCAGCGTCAGGCGCTCGTCACGGACGCCGGCGAGCAATTCTATCCCTCGCTCGTTGGCACCGGCGCCGATCCGACCCACACCGACAAATCGTTCTACGTCTACTACACCGACAGCCAGAAGGGCGCCTGGAATCGCTGGCAAGATGCGAAGCTGGTGCGCCGCGAGATTACGTTCGATCCGTACTCGGCGCCGCTTGAAGCGACGAGCCCGGTGAATCCGCCACCGGCGTCGAATCCCACGCCGATCGACTGGGCCAACGTGGCGGATTTCCGCTCCGATTTTCAGCCTGGTACTCCCGCCACCGGCTGGAAGTATATGTACAACGCGATGGGAACACGCGGAGATTCGTCGTCATTCGCACCGCTGTGGTGGAGTAAGGAGGCGCAGGCTTACAACACGACCGGCGGCGCGACACGAACGCCTGACGGCACGACTACTCACCTTGATGATTACCTGCTTTTGGCAGCCTACGGCGGGAATCCGGGGCGGGCCGATTTTACACCGATCGCCGGATATACGATTCAGCCGGAGGATGGCGCCGGTCAATATCGCCTGGCCGATACGTCGATCCAAAAGTGGGACGGCATCGTGTCTCCCGGAGAAGATGGGCTCGACCTACTTGTGTATGTGGACAATCAGCTCATCAGCCCGACCTCTTACGTGTCCACCAGCGGAACCCTGACCACGTTCGACCGCGACCTTGGCCAATTGAACGTGGGGGACACCGTGTGGGTGATGGTCGATTCGCTCGGTAACCTGGGGTGGGACACTTTTGTGAACTTCGACTTCTCGATTCAGAAAGGGCTGCCGGCCACATCGACAAGCGCGACGATGTTATCTTCACAGACGGTGGCGGCCGTTCCTGAGCCAGGGGCGGCGATCCTGCTGTTCGCGGGTGTGGCTGGGGGCTATTTGATGCGGCGACCGCGACGCCGCACATAGCCGACCCATTTTGGGTCGGTTCGAATCCAGCGAGGGTGGCCGGGCTATGTGTGTTTGAGTGCGCCGCCTTGCCAGCGAGCAAAATACGCGATCGCGGCAAGGACGAATAGCGTTTGGCACGTCGGCTCGGGCACGCTGGCGAGTTCGACGATGCTGCCCGCGCCGCTGCCGGCCGTGTTGCCGAAGTTGGCCTTCCACACGCTATAGTCGCCGGCGTCGATCGTTCCGTTTCCATTGCCATCGGCCGCCAGGCCGGTGCCCGATTGACCGAGCGTGTTCCGCCACACGGCGTAGTCGGCCGCGTCGACTACGTCGTCGTGATTGTAATCGCCGGGCAGCGCGATCAGCAAAGCCGCGGCCGATAGCTGTAACTGGTACAGTTGCACGTTGGCGGTCGCGCCGGTAATCCGTGCGAAGTAGGTGCCGGCGCTCGTGAGTTGCAGATTGGAGAGCGCTTCAGTCTGGCCGGCCGCGGTCAAACTGGCCGAGCCGAGCAGGGTTGTGCCGTTCGGTGCGAACACGGCGAGCGACAGATCGTTGCGGGCATTGGCGTCGAACGTCGACTGCGTCCCGCCCTCCACGCCCTGGTTGAAGACGCCGCCCAACGGCGTCAAGGTGGCGTTCAACAGTGCGGGCGCCGCAACGGTGAACGAGAAGAAATCGACGTCGGTGTTGGTGTCGATGCTGACGAAGTCGGTCTCCGTCGGACTCACGCTTTGGCCGCCCACCGCATTGCTGCCAATCGCCAGATTACCGCCCAGGGCAAGGGAACCAAGACTGCTAGCCCGCGCGAACGTGTCGTTGCCGAGCCCGCCATGGCTCTTCTCCAAAATGTCTCCGTAGTAGCCCTGGATGCCGCGGATGTCGTCGAGCTGCGGTCCGTCGAAAGAAGTATTGATGAACGGCTCCATCAACAGACTGTCGGTGGACGACTCGATGTGATTGAGCCCGAACGCGTGGCCCAGCTCGTGCATGATCGTATTGCGCAATTGGCGATAGTTGTTGCTCGAGTTGGAGTAGAAGCTTGTTTCGCCGGTGTCGACGACCATGTCGCCGCCGTTGGGTAGATACGTGTACGCCAACGTGCCGCTTGCGCCGTCGATGAACGCGCCGCCGATGCGGATATCGCCGCGGACTCCGAGCACGCCGGCATTCGATTGCGTCACGGTGCCGCTGTCGTTCGGCTCATAGACAAATGTAATGCCGCCCAGTTGGCTCCAGCGATCAAACGACTCCTGAAACAGATGGAACCACGGCCGTTGCGACAGCGGTCCGCTGGTCGACGAGACGTTAAACAAGCCGTCAAAATAGCTGACGAGGTTGCTGGCGCCCTCGCTGGTAATGGTCGTGTTGTCGCGGACGAGGCTCCACGTCAAAGTGACCGGCGTGCCCTGTGCGCCGGTTGACCCCGAGGCGGTAACGGACCACCGCGTATCCGGCACGTAGGCCGTCGCGCGGTTCGCTCCGAGTGCGGTCAACGCCACGGCGAGCAGCCAGCCGGTCAGGGTGGTTCGATTGCGGCGATGCCTTCTCTCGTTGAACATTGACATGTGTCCCGGCAGGCGGAGCCACGCCCGTCAACATATGTTGAGATGCGCGGCAGGTCGACTATAAAATCGCTGGACAAAATGACGCGGAGCGGCGGGCCATGCCGTCGGTAGATCCAGTAGGCAGGCAGCAGCGATCCCTCGCAGGCCCACCGCTCGCGTCCAAGGAGAACACTTGCTCTCGCTCGGGGCCTATCGGCGGAAGCCGCGGTAGTAAAAACCGAGCTGGCGGCCGTTGAGCTGCAGCACGCCGAACTCACGTCCGCCGCCGCAGCCGCCGTGATCGTGATACTCGTACTGTTCGCCCAATCCAAGCTCTTGCTCGCCGCCGATGACGGCCGTGTCGGCGACGTCGACCGTGTCGTTCTCGTTGGCGCTGACGACCTTGAAATCGCCGTCCACGGTGCCGTTGTGGGTGACCGTGTTTTCGCCCTCTCCCAGCCGCGCGAAGAATGAATCGGAAATGACGGCCGTTTCGGCGAGCGTCACCGTGTCGTTCCCGTCGCGGCCGTCGTAGCTCAGGCTGCCGTCGATGGTGCCGGCAATGGTGGCCGAATTGTCGCCATCGCCGAGCGCGATTTTGGCGCTGCGGCCAATCGTGGCGCCTTCTGCCACGGTCACCGTATCAACACCTTCCCGCGCAGAGACCAGTAGGTGGCCGTCGATCGTGCCGGCCAGCGTCAGCGAATTGTCGCCGTCGCCGAGATGGGCACTCACGCCGCCGCCGACGGTAGCGGTATCGCTGATTGCGACGAGGTCGGCGCCGTCGCCGCCGTGAACCGATAGACTGCCGATCGCGCCGGAGACGGTCAGATCGTTGTCGCCGTCGCCAAGCGCGACAAACGCCCGCGATTCGACCGTGGCCCCGATCGACACGCTGTCGATGCCGTCGCCGCCGCGATAGATGAGACCGCTCGCCGTGCCGCCGACTAGCTCGAACGAGTTGTCGCCGTCGCCCAGGTCGGCATACACTCGGTCGACCGTTTGCCCGGCCAGATCGACCGAGACCGTGTCGTTCGTCCCGTCGACAGTTGCTTCCAACTTGATATTGATGTCGTCGTCGACGCCCACGAGTGTCGTCTCATCGGCGATGACGACGCCGTTATCGGTCACGCGAAATGCGCCCTCGCTGACGGCGACAATCTCCACGGCGCCATCTGCATCACCGCTGACAATGAGGTCGCCGTCCGAGACGGTGGCCGTCACCGACAGGCACAGTCGATTCTCCAGGGGTTCAAAGCTGGGATATTTTCGTGTGAACATTGTCCTTTTCTCCTCATTCCTCTGCTGCTGATTCGAGCTGCGATCCGTGCCAGTGCCTCTCCTGAGCCGGCCCACATCGGGCGGCGCGGAATACCTGGGGCGGTGTCCCGGCCACCCACGATTGCCAAAAAAGGGGCCGGGTCGGTACCGCTTGCTATGATGTATGGACCGGTCCAAGGTGGCCCGCGCCACGCTGGAAATCGTCACTTGATGAGTTGGATCGAGGCCCATGGACGGGGGGTTTACCCGCCTCCGACAAATACCAGGGGGCTCCGCGGGGGTTAAATCGCTTGGCGGGCATCGTGCGACCGTGAATAATTCGACCAGCTCCAAAAAATCTTCGTGACGGGGCCCCCGCAGAATCGGTCTACAAGGTTGGAGTGTCGAGGCGGGGACGAATTTTGGGATCGAACGGCATGTCCGCGATTAAACCGTCCCACGCGAAATCGAATCGGCACAGGTTGCGCCGCGTCGGGCGTGGTAAGTCCCAGAGCAAAGGTCCGCAGATGTCGAGCGACGTGCCGTCGATGATCAGCCGCGCGCGGCGGGGCGAGAAAAGCACGGTCGGGGCGCTGTTGCAGCTCTACCGCAACTACCTGCTGGTGCTGGCGGCCACGCAGCTCGAAAACCGCATCCAGCCGCGCGTGAGTCCTTCGGACGTGGTGCAGGAAACGATGCTGCGGGCCCACAAGAATTTCGCCCAGTTCCGCGGCACGACCGAGCCGGAGCTGCTGGCCTGGCTGCGGCAGATCCTGGTGAATAATCTGGCGAAATTCGTCGAACAACATATGTTGGCCGCACGGCGCGACGTGCGCCGCGAAGTGTCGATCGAACGGTTGGGCGCGGCGCTCGAGCAATCGACCGTGCAGTTGGCCGCGCTCTTGCCGACTGATTCCAAATCACCCAGCATGGCGGTTCAGCAGCGCGAAGAGGCCGTGGTGCTGGCCGACCGCCTGGCACAATTGCCGCCCGACTATCGGGAGGTGCTCGTGCTGCGGAACCTGCAAGGATTGCCGTTCGAAGAAGTTGCCCAGCGGATCGGCCGCTCCGTCGGGGCGACGCGGATGCTCTGGCTGCGAGCGATTGAGAAACTGCGTGCGGTCTATCGGAACGAGGGACAACATGAGGCCTGACGTGGAAAGCGTGGAATCGACAACAGAGGCTTTATCGGAGACAGAACAAGATCGATTGGCCCGCATCCTCGACGACTACCTGGTCGCCGCCGAGCGGGGCGCTCCGATCGACCCCGAGGAGCTACTCGAGCGGTATCCGGAAGACGCCGTCCAACTGCGGCGGTACTTGAGCGGCTTGCAGCTGTTTCACAACGCGGCAGTCGCTCCGGAAAAAGCGCGGCCGGCACTCGTCACCGGCGGCGGGCCACGCGCTGAGCAAGTCATCGGCGATTTTCGGCTGGTGCGCGAGATCGGCCGCGGCGGCATGGGAGTGGTTTACGAGGCGGTGCAGATTTCGTTGCAGCGCCGGGTGGCGCTGAAGGTCCTACCGTTCTGCGCCAGGCACGACGGCAAGCACATCAGCCGCTTCCGCAACGAGGCCCAGGCCGCCGCCCAGGCGCAGCATCCGAATATCGTGCCGGTGTACGCAATCGGCGAGCAGAACGGCATGCACTATTACGCGATGCAGCTCGTCGCAGGCCAGTCGCTGGCCACGCTACTCGACGAGACGCGTTCGTTGGCGGGGCCTTCGTCGGCGGGGACCACGGCGCCGAATCTCCTGCGAACAGTTTGTAATGGGATGAACCTCGCGAACGGCGACGCTCGGCCGGCCGCTGCGTGTTCGCCGCCGATCGAGCGGCACGGCGTGGCGCCGATCACCAATCACACGGGCGATCACGTGCGCGCGGTCGCGCGGCTGGCGATTCAGGCGGCCGAGGCCTTGCACGCTGCGCACGATTACGGCGTCGTCCACCGCGACATCAAGCCATCGAACCTGTTGGTCGACGATCAAGGCAAGCTGTGGGTCACCGATTTTGGCCTGGCCCGCTGCCGCGAGGCAAGCGGCCTGACGCAGACGGGCGACATTCTCGGCACAATGCGGTACATGAGCCCCGAGCAGGCGTTGGGCCGGAGCGCCTTGATCGATCATCGCACCGACATTTTTTCGCTCGGCGTCACGCTGTACGAACTGGCGACGCTGCACCATCCGGCCGGCAACGCGACGGACGTCCAACTGTTTTTCGATCGCACGCGTTTCAGTTGCAAGCCGCTGCGGCACTGGAATCGAGAGATCCCCGTCGACTTTCAGACGATCGTGCTCAAGTCCATCGCCGAATTTCCGCACGAGCGGTACGCCACGGCGCAGGAGTTTGCCGACGACCTGCGTCGGTTTCTGGAAGGCCGACCGATTCTGGCTAGCGCGCCGAGTCGGATCAATCGGGCGACCAAGTGGGCGGCGCGGCATCGGGGGTTTGTTGGCGCCGCGGCCGCGGTGGTGGTCGTCGCGTTTGCCGGGCTGTTCGCCACATTGTTCCTCGTCGCGCGGGAGAAAGTGGCCACGGATCGCGCGCTGGCCCAATCGAACGATCATCTACATCAGGCGCACGCAGTGCTCGACCGCTTCGGCAGTCAATTGGTCGATCAATTGGCCGCGATACCGGGCGCGGAGGGCGTACGGTATCAACTCCTCGAGGACAGCCTTGGGCTGTACCAGCAATTCGAGCAACAGGCCGCCGGCGACCCCGCGCTGGCGACCGACCTGGCATTGGCGTACAGCAAGATGGGCGGCCTCGCAGAAAAAATGGGCAACTCCAAGGAGGCGCTGGAACGGCAGTTGAGCGCGCGGCGGATCTGGGAGGCTCGCTGCTCCGACGAGCCGGCGAATACCGAATACGCCCGCAATCTCGCACTCTGTCACAACAATATCGGACTGCTGCACGCAGAAACGGGTCGCGGCGCGGAAGCGCTCGATTCGTTCCGCAAAGCGGAGCAGATTCAGCGCAAATTGCTGTCCGTCGATCCCAACTTGTCGGCGGTCTCGGCCGACCTCGCGACAACGTATAGCAATTTGGGTCTCACGCTCCGCAACGCCGGCGACAGGGAACAGGCGCGGCGGATGTTCCGCGAAGCAATCGCGCTCCACGAAAGAGGCCTGGCGGAATCTCCGGCCGATGAAACCGTGCTCCGCGGCCTGGCGGCCAGCTATAACAATCTCGGTTCGCTCGACGAGTCGGCGGCGGGCGACGGTGCTGCGAAAATCTACCAAGAGGCGATTGCCATCCAGCTCCGCCTGGTAGAGAGTCATCCGATCAATCGCATTTATCAAGGCGACCTGGCGCGGATGTACAACAATCGTGGCTACGTGTTGGCCAAGCGCAGCGACTGGAAGAACGCCGAGGCTTGTTATGCCCACGCAATTGCGATTCAAGAGCACCTTGTAAAGGCGTCGCCGCTCGCGGCGTCGTATCGCCGCGACCTGGCGATCAGCTACAACAACCTGGGCATGGCGCAAAGCCGCGGCGACCAACCCGTCAAGGCGGAGGCCTCGTTCCAGCAGGCGCTTAAGCTGCAGCAAATGCTGCTGGCCGCCGAGCCGGCCGACGCCAAGACGCTTAGCAACCAGGGCGGCGTGCTGAACAATCTCGGCATGTTGTGCGACGCGCAGCGACGATACGCGGAAGCGGAAGACGCCTATCAACAGGCGATTCGTTGCCAACGGCAGGCATTAGACGCCGCGCCCAATCAGGCCGTGTTCCGCGACTTATTGAACAATCACTACCTCAATTACGCCAATTGCCTGCAGAAGCAGAAGAAGAGCGATGCGGCGGAACAGATCAACCGCGAACGCAAGAGTCTCGCCACAGTCGCTGCCAATCCGACACCCTTGAATTGATACCTGCCATGTTGCAACTTCTCAAGCAAATGCTGTTGACTGGAACTCATCGCCGCGTGGCCTGCCGGCGGCGGCGCACGCACAAACTGCCCGTCGGCCGCATGGAACAGCTAGAAGCGCGCACCGTGCTTTCGGCGTCGTTCGGCGCGGCGCACGTCGGCATGGAGCAAGTCGAAACCGCCGTTGCGTCGTGGGAGACGGCGCCTTCGGCCGAGCTGCGAATCGTCGCCGAGGGCTACGTCGTGACGGGCAACATTGCGTCGCCAGGCAAGCCGCCCGAACTCCATGCCGTTCACGACGCGGGCTTTGCCGATCCGCCGCACGCGAGCGGAATTCACCGTGCGTACGATGGAGCGTCGGTACCCGCCGTGCCGGATTCTTGGGGAGCGAAGCCGGCGTTTTCGACTTCCGAGCGGCCGCTGCCGTCGTGGCGAGGCTTCATCCTGTTCTTCGTCGATCCGACGTTGAGCACGGACGTCGAAACGAATATCGACTTCGAAAGCGGATCGGTCCGCCCCGCGGATTCCGGAAATTCCGCTCCGCTCGCGGCCAAGGGTTTCCCGGGGCCCAATGAGGCACCGAATGACTTCGATCCCCAAGGCGGCAGTCTTTCCCAGTACGACCCGCTGCGATCGACGGGTTCGCCGCCATCCACCGGGCTCAATATCGCCGCGGTGCTTCCCAGCTTTTACGCAACCGGCGAAGAAACCACGATCACCACCAGGCCCACGTCGGCGTTTTCGCTCCGCGCCCACGACGCAGTGTTTCAAGACTTTTCATCCCAGCAGCTGCTGCTGACTGCCGGCGCCGGTAAATCCGATGACGAGGAGGCGGACGACGATGATGATGACGATCCGCGCCGGTCGAAGATCGACGGGCGGATGGTTGAGCTCGAGGCAATTGCCGATTCCCGACTGCGCGGCGACGTAATGGCTTCGCTCGACACATTGCAGCGCGAACGGGATGCGATCGACGATGTCCTGGCTGAGTTGCACCAATTGGGACCATTTGCCGATGAGCACGGGTCCGATGCGGCCCGCACACATCAGCCAGCCGAGGCAGGCGAGGAGGAACCGGTGTTCATTGCGGACGATCATCGCGCATCCGGCGATCCGTCGTACGATCAGCCGCCGGCGAACGGCAGCGACAGCGGCATGGTACTGCTCCAGGCGAACGGCGACGCCAATAGCAGTGCTTACGATCTGACGGCAGTGATTTTGAACGGTGCGGGAAATTCGCTGGCGATGCCGACGGGCGCGGAAGCAGCCGTCGGCGTGTACCAGGCGTTCGACGTCGGCACCGCTCCACCGCGCTCGGCAGACGCCCAAGAAGCGCCGCGCGGCAATCCGGTGGCGATTGGTCAGAGCGCCTCGGTCAACCGTGAGTCGGGGGCCTGAGTATTCGCCCGGAGGGACCGGCCAACCAGTCGGACCATCCCGGTTTCGGCACGCGAATGTTCTCGCCGCCGAACTCGGCGCCCAGAGACGTTCCCGCAGCTAAATCGCGCGCGTTCGCGACGTACACGCAGACAGAATCCAAGCCAATACAACGAGTCCCGCCGTCGCCGGCTCTGGAACCGCTCCGCCAGAGACCACTGAGCCGGACCCCGATCCCGTGATCGCTCCGAAGTGCGACCGCCAGAAATCGTAATCCGCCTGTCCGACGTCGACACTAATGCCGGCACCGCGATTGGGAATTGTCGCCTCTCCGACGCTCTTGCGCCAAACGACGTAGTCAGCCGTGTCGATGACATTATTGCCGTTGTAGTCGCCAGGCACGCCTCCTGTCACATACTCGACGAACGCCGAGGTCAGCGTCGTTTGATTGAGCAAGCCATACGAAAAAGTCAAATCCGGATTGCCGCCGACGCTGAAAGCATTGCCCAAGCCGATTGTGTTGGTCGGCGACAACGACGTCACGCCAAACAGTCTGGTTTCTGAAAGGATGTTTGCGTTACTGCCGCCGGCCTCCTCCCAACCCGCGCCGACCGGGTCGCCGCCTTCCCCGTCGTCGAAGCTACTCCAGCTCGCCAGATTGAGCGCGCCCATTGCACTGCGAATCTCGTAGTAATTGATGTCGAGCGCGACGTCGGTGGGGTTAACGATCGACACCGCGCCGGTCGTCGTGTTGACGCGCAGCCTCAATTCCTTGGGAGCCACGGCGCTGACGTTACTGAATTGGCCTGAACCTGTGTTACCGTTGATCAAAAAGCCGACGGCGCTGAACGACGGCACGGTGGCGCTCGCGCCGGCGTTACTGTCGGTAAACGATCCGCTGCGGTTGATCGAGCCGCCGACAAACGTGTAGTCGACCTTGACGCTTGTTGGGGCGGTGCGCGTCAGCTTGAGCGTGAAGTTGTAAGGCGTGTTGGCAGGCGGACTCGCCGCGTTTCCGGGGCCAACGCCGATTGAATAAGCGTCACCATTCAAGATCCAGGCGTTCGTCCCCGCATTACGCCCCTTCACGTCATCTCGATTGTTGGCGCCCGTGCCACCGCCGCCAACCTGGACCATATACCCGCGCCAATTGGTCGCATTGGCGCCCGACCATATTCCACCGGAAAGCGTGCCGGTCGGCTGCCCGTTTGGGTTGAACAAACCAAACCGGAATTGCTGGTTGCCGGGCGCATTTTGCAGCGACACCGTGCCGCTGAACAAGGCCATGTCGCCGACGTCGGCGAAATCAATTGGACTGGCGAGCAAGGCACGGGGAGCGGCATTGGCTGTCACGCCCGTCGTACCGAAGCTTCCCGCCGTACCCGCGGTCAGTGTGCCGCTGACGAAGCCAGTTTCGTAGCCCCAGCCGGTGACCAGTTGCCCATTTGCTGAATCCGCGAGGGCCAGAGCCGCGATCATCGTCAAACACGTACTTAAGCTCGGTCGAATCATTGCCAATCGAAACTTCCTGTGGCCGAGAGACTGTGGTCGCGTCGCGCCGCACTCAGCAAACCATGTCGCGGATGCTGGGCGGGAAACAACCGCGTCCAATGGCCACATAATACGCCGACCAGCATCAGCCCCATGGCCGATGGTTCGGGCACGTTCGCCAGCGCCGCCGTCAGCGCGCCCTCACCATTCCAAAGATCGTACGCCTGCCGGAAAATCACGAGGTCCGTAAAGTTGTTCTGGAAATCGCCGTTGAGATCGCCCTTGGCATAGGCCTGGGCGGGCGTCAAGCCGACGAGATTGGTGTGCATGCCGAGGATGTACATCTCGAAATCGAGCAAATCAAGGTCGCCGTCGCCGTTCAAGTCGACCAACGGCAGCGGGGTGCCGTCGATGAAATAAAGTTCGAAGCCGTTGAGCACAATGTTTCCGCCGCCGCCCGGCCCGTCGAGCGTCAGGGCCACGTTGCCCGTTTTGGTCGAAAACGCAACGCGTGAAGACGCCACGCCGATCGTCGGATTGACGCCGGTCGTCGAATTCAATACGCCAATCGGAATGCCGTTCAACGTGATGTTTGAAGTTAGCTGGTTGGTATTCCGATCGTGGCTGTAGAGCACAAGCTGGTATTGCCCTTGCGCCAGGTTCGCGAGCGTCAGCGTCGTGTCGCCGTTGACCAGCGCGAAATCGTCGACCACATCCCCAATCGGCCCGGCCACGTCGTCGCCGCGATCGAAGAACTGCACGTCACCCCCGCCCACCGTCACGGAAACCTGGCCGCCACCCGCGGCGTGAGGCGAATTGAACAGCTCCGTCTGTTCGTTTCCCGGCGGGTTGGCGGCCCGCGTGAAGGCCTGATAGCCGTTCTGGACCAACTGGCCCGTCAAGCCGAAATCGACGGCCAGCGCCATATCCGGATCGGGAATCTCGGGATTCACCAAGCCCACCGCATCCATGTTGTAGTTCGTGTACGACGAGTAGTTGCCGCGCAGCCACAGGAGCGCTGTGTGCGTGCTGTCCCACTTGGGCACGAGCGGCCGGACGTTGTGCATAGTGGAATTGAACGTTATCGGCAACCATTTCCAGGTGGCTCCGTTGTCGCTCGTTGTGCCTTTGAACAACTCATAGTGCCGCAGGCCGTCGGCGCCGATGAGCTGCGCCTTGGTGGCCGGATGCACCTCGGACGACAGGTACACGGTGTTCACGTCGCTGGGGTCGATCGACACCAGCCCGGTGTAATCATCCTCCGCCGCGTACAGATAAGAACCGGCGTAACCAAGCGGATTGACTTGCCACTGCGAGCCATTCCAGCGGGCATAGAAGAAACGATGATCCGTAGTCAAACCGTCGGCCCGAGCTTGAAACACGGCGACCGGATTGCCGCCGGCGTCGGCGGCAACGTCCACGGTCCAGGCGCGGCGCATGGCAGCGCCGTCTACCACGGTCCCTGTGGCGAACACCGTGGTCAAAGTGTTCGGCGCAAAGCCCGTGCCATCGAACAAGTTCGCGTCGGCCGTGGCACCGTCCGACCGGAAGAGCTGGCCATTCTGCACGTAACCGTAGTAAACGCTGTTGTCGAAATCGCGCGGGTGCCGTTCCGTCGTGAGCACGTGAATGCGATTCGGATCGGTCCAGTATCGAACGTAGGGCCGGTCGCTGCTGCCGCCTTCGGTGAGCAGCTTGCCGCCGTACGTCCAGGTGGTCCCCTGATTGCTGGAGATCAGGATGTTCGGGTCGAAGTTGTTCGTGCGGGTGAAATTGTACATCCGCCCCGCGCCACCGTTGTCGTTGGGCAGATAGTGCAGATTGGAGTACGTCATCGAGGCGTTGTTATCGAAGCTCTGGATGCTGCCCCAGCTCGACGAGTCGCCCGCGTTGGAGCCGACGCGGTAGAACGACTGTTGCCCGTTTTCTCCGCCGGCCACGTGCATCCCCCACATCGCCAGGTAGCGGCCGTCGGGGCGAATGATGATGGCTGCGGAGTTGTGGTCGTCGGCCTGCAGCGCATCGTGCAGTTGGAACGGGCTGACCGTCATCGTCGCCAGGTCGAGCGTCGCCAGCTCGATGTCGCCGTTTCGCGCCGCTCCGCCCGTGCCGGCCGTGTTTCCCACGGAACTGACGAGGATTTTGTTGTTCGTCGCGTCGACGATCGCCCGCTCGTCCTGGAACCACGACCAGCCGGCGTTGTCGTTGAACAACACCATGCTGCCGGCAATATCGTTCGCCGCCTCGACCCGCGCTACCGAAATCTGGCCGGCAACGGCAGCGACGACCATCAATCGGGCTAAACCACTTTGCCAATCTCGATGCATGTAGATATCTCAATTCTCTCGGCAGTAATTTCGCAGCGGATTGCGAGACGCCACAGGGCCGATCAAATCCCGCCACGCAGCACCGGTATCGGCCGGACGAGATGGTAGTGACGCTGGATTTCCGGATCGCTCAGCGCCCGATTGTAGAATGCCAATTCGTCAAGCTGCCCGACGAACGGACGCCAGTCGCGCTCTCGGTCCAACTGACCGACAAGCAACTCGAGCCCGTCGGACAGTGGCGTGTTGTCGTCGGCCGATGCCACGACCTCGCCGTCGACGTACAATCGCATTTCCGGTCCGTCCTTGACGGCCACAATATACTGCCACTTCCGCAGACCGTACGGAGTCTTGGAAAAGCAGGACGTGCCCAGGGCGGGGTCGAAACTGGGCGGATCGCGGTGCAGATACCGCACTCGGCCGGGATGCTCGATGATGGAATAGAACGACCGCTGGCCACCCAATTCCAACAGCACGCCGTGCAAGCCTGGCGGGACGTTGACATCGCCCGGCGGACTCACCAGTCCGGCCATCGCACCCAGGTGGTAGTGGCTTGGCTTCGCCCACACTTCGATCGAATAGCTGTGGCCGGCGGCACCTTCCAGCGGACGATCGGCCACCACACACGCCCGCAACACGTCGGCGTCCAGCCCGGTACCAAACTCGATCGTCATATTACCGCGCTCATCCACCCAGTCTGGCTGCCCGATCACACGGCCGCGGTAATTAGCGCCCATCTCATTGCGGACCAGGCCGTCGACCGGAGGATCGAAGCGCCAATAGCTCACCGGCGCCGCTTCTTTGATGGCCGCCACGTACTCGCCCGAAATTTCCAGCAGGTCGGTCGCCATCGACATCTGCGACGCAAAGTGACTCGGCGCGGCGATTCCCCGCACGATTTTCACCGTCCCGGCTTCCGTGGCCGCCAGCCGGATCGATCGATCGGCACGCACTACCAGCCGGTCCAGCGAGCGGGTATCGGATGCCCACGGCGTGATGATTTCCGCCTGGCCGTTGAAAACGTGCAACTCCACGGCTTGGGGCGACGCCGCGACTCCGATCTGGGCGTCGGCCGTCACCAGGATGCGGCCGAGCGGAGTTTCCACGGCAAAGTTGTCGTACTGCAGCTCGACGTTGGCGGAGAGCTTGCCGTAGTTCAAGCTCACTCCGCTATCGGCCATTAGCACCAGTCCTGCCGGCCCCTCCAAACGCAACGTCGCCCTGCCCCGCGCCGGCCAGCTAAACTCCAATTCGGCCAGACCCTCGATCAAATTCACCGCTTCGCCACTCCGCAAGTTGTCGTCCGAGCTGAGCCGCAAACGCATCTCCGGGCCCCACACACAGGCCGTCCCGTGCATCAGCCGCGCCTCGTACCCGGCGAGCACGACGCCTTGATCCCCGGCAATCGGCCCGCGAAGCGCCGAATTCGCAACGAGCGGCGCCGGTTTTCGCCCCCATCCCTCCCAGTTCGCCGCCCAGGCTCCCAACATTGCGCCGACGCCGAGCAACAGCACAGCGCTTGTCGCGGGGACCGCCCACGCGCGTGCGCTGTGCGGCGTCGAGTTGGCCGCTGCACGCTCTACGAGCGACGTCGCACGCGAGGAATGTGCCGTCGCCGGTGTTGTCGCATCGCCCTGCCCCACAACCAACAAAACGCGATCGAGCTGCTCGGCGGACGTGGCTCGATCCTCCGTCGCCCGCGCCTGCGAGCCATGCCACGTCAGCCAGGCCTCCTGGCTCAACAATTGCACCACAAACAAGCGCAGCTCGTCGCTCTCGATCACCAGCCGACTGATCCGCGACAGTTGCTCGTCGGTCGCCTCGCCGGCGGCGGCCGACATCACGATCGTGACGATCTCCTGCTGCTCGCGAGTTAGTTGTGTCATTGCCCCTCCTCCCGCGCCAGTCGATTCTGAACGCACTCGAACAAAGCCCGGTGCACGCGGCACAACGCCCGGTAAATCGAGTAGACCGATCGCGTCTTCACGCCGGCAATTTCCTTCGGTGTCCGCCGGAAGTAGTAGCGCTGTTCAATCAATTCACGGTCCTGCGAGCCCAGTTTCTCCAAGCACTCCTCCAGCACGACGTGACGCCGTCCTAACGCTGTCGAGTGGGCCAGCGCCTTGTCCGCCAGCAGCGACAAGGCTTCCTCGCTGAACGTTTGCAGCCGGCGGTTCGTGCGACGCAGCTGCAGGATCTCCAGGTAGGCAATCCGGCAGGCCCAGGCATGAAAATTTCCGTCCGCTCGGTAACTGTCGAATTTCTTCCATAGGATCAGGCACGTGTCCTGGAAGATCTCCTCGGCGTCCACACGCCGCAGGACGAGCATCAAGATGAACTCGTAAATCCGCTGTGAGTGGCTGGAAAAAAGACGCAGGAACTCGTCGTGTTTGGCCTCCAGTGATTTGCCGTCAACCATCGCTATTCTCCGCCAGCCCTGCGATCAACGCACGCACGGGTCCGCCTCGACTCCACAGCTTCCAATGTTTCACGCGGATCGACTATCCGCCACCCTATTAAACGTCGCCAGCGGCCCAATTCTAGCGCGAAAAACGCCCGAAGCGACCGCGTTTGGTCCCCTTTCGCCTACTACCGCTGCAAACACCCGCTTTCCTCGATCTCAGTACGAACCCCATCCGCTCGCCATCTCCAGGAACGTCCCTTTCTCCGGGCCGGCAAAAATCGCGGCCGACGAAACGACGTTCATTAGACGCTAGGCAGTTTCGGCGTCGTACTTGCCGCATTGCCGCTTGCGGTTTGAGTTGTAATTGCTTGTGGAACTTGGCTTTACGATCCGAATCGCAGCAAAGTGCGACGTCGGCGCTTTGTCATTGGCGACGCGATCGCAGGATTTTTTGCGCAAAAATTCGCACGCGGCGCGCGATTTACTCTTTGTCCGGACGGTCGTCCCGGTCGCGACGCACCCATTGTCTGCTGGGAGGGAGTATTCGATGAACCGTAGCGGTTGGATCTGTTTATTCGTCGCTGGGACTTTGGTTTTTGGCATTCCCACGATCTGCCATGCTACTCTCGTCTCGGGCTGGGGGGCGGAAACCGGCTTCGCCAATGGCACCGTCACGGACGATACCGGCACGCTTGGGGCTGGAAACTTCCACACCACCACGCCGACCGGCAATTTGGCGCCCCGGGCCCTGTTGCCCGGTACGCTCTCGTTGACCAATGTCGGCGACAAGATTGTTTTGAGCGGACGAGTGGCTATGGCCGGCGCCATCAATGGCAATCAATCGTTTCGCTTCGGTTTGTACAATTCCAACGGCAACAATACAGGCACGCTTGGCGTTGGCGTGTGGACCGGAGCAACGCCTACCGGTTGGCTCGGCTACATGGCCGAAATTGCAAATCTAAGTAATGCCAGCGGCAACAACATCAGGGTGCGTCGCAACAATCCAAATACTGGAAATTGGTTCAGCGGTACGGGCGCCACTACCATCCAAAGCGATGCCTCGGCCTTGCTGAATGCGGCGGCAACCTACAACTTCAACCTCACCCTGACGCGGGCCGGCGCCACGAGCATCAACGTCGCCTATTCGTTTGCCGATACGGGCTCCATTATTTCGCTTTCCAATTCGTTTCTTGATTCCACCGTGTCAACGACGTCGTACAATGCCGTTGGATTTCTGCAAAATACCAGCAGCGGCGGCGCGGCCACTTTTGCTAACGTCGATGTGACGTTTACCGCCGCAGTGCCCGAGGTGTCCGCATTTGCTTGCTGCGCAATCGCCGCGGTGATCGGCCGGATGCTCACGACGCGTCGCTTACGGGTCTGACGTAGACGAAGAATAGCACGGAAAACCCGTCGATCTCGCCCGCGTTTCGGATTGGAAATCCGGCCGTCTGCCCTGTCCGTACGCCGCGGCCTCGGTTTCATTCCTGTGCCGGCCGGGGTATGCTTCTATTGGGAGCCACGCGAAAGTCGCGTTCGCGGCGATCGCCCCTACGTTACCATCGCTGACAAGCGGCTCGTCTGTTTGTGGACGGAACCATGTCCGCTGCACCCGTCCTCCGGTCGACTGATCTGCCGCCGTGCGCCGACGCTGCCGACGTTCTCCACCGACTGGTGATGGCAAGCCGTATTCTCGCGACGATCCGCCGCCGCATCTGGTGGGGAAAGGACCTCCAGCCGCCGACGTATCACATCGCCAGTGCGCTGTTCCTGCGCCTGTTGGGCGTGGTCTACGTGATCGCCTTCGTGTCGTTGTGGACGCAAATCGACGGACTCGTCGGCGAACACGGAATCCTGCCGGCAACGAATTATCTGGACGCTGTCGATCAGCACTTCGCCCGGCAGGACCCGCCCGCGTCTCCTGTCTGGAATCTGCCCACCCTGGCGTGGATCAGTGCCAGTGACGGCTTCCTCCATGTGCTGTGCGCGACCGGCACACTGCTTTCGCTCTTGTTGATTGCCGGCCTGTTGCCGACGCCGGCGCTAATTCTGCTCTGGCTGATTTACTTGTCCCTGTTCCACGTCGGGCAGGTGTTCCTGAGTTTCCAGTGGGACATCCTGCTGTTAGAAACCGGCTTTCTCGCGATTTTCATGGCGCCGTTCGCGCTGCGTTCGAAATTCCTCGCCGATCCGCATCCGCCCCGGCTGGCGATCTGGATCGCCTGGTGGCTTTTGTTCCGGCTGATGTTTGAATCGGGCGCCGTCAAGATTTCGTGGAACGACTGGCACCTCATCGCCGATGGAACGCCCATCTCCAACACGTGGGAGTCGCTTACCGCACTCGACTTTCACCACTGGACGCAGCCGCTGCCCATTCGGACGAGCTGGTACGCGGCCAAGCTGCCGGAGTGGTTTCAAAAGCTATCGGTTGTCGTCGTGCTGATCATCGAGTTGGGCCTGCCGTGGTTCATTTTCGGGCCGCGCCCGCTGCGCTACGTCGCCTGCGGCGGAATCTCGCTCCTGATGCTACTCATCGCTTCCACCGGCAACTACAACTTTTTCAACCTGTTGACATTGCTCCTGGCACTGACCCTGCTCGACGACAAAATCTGGCCACATTTCTTGCAGCGCCGCATTCGTGGAACCGAACGGCCGATGTTTGCCTCGCCCATGCGCTGGCGAAACTTGCTGCTCGTGCCGTATGCCGTACTGGCGGTGGTGGCCGGCGCTTCGCAAGTCAAGGAAGCCATTGCGCCCAGCGAACCGTCTCGCCCGTCCCTGGCGTCGCACTTGGACATTACCCAGCTTTTCCTGGTGAACGATTACGGGCTATTCCGGCAAATGACCGAGACGCGGCCCGAGATCGTCATCGAGGCCAGCGCCAACGGCACGGACTGGAAGCAGTACGAATTTCGCTGGAAGCCGGGCGATCTGTCGCAGCCGCCGCGATTCTGCACGCCCCATCAACCGCGGCTCGACTGGCAAATGTGGTTCGAGGCACTTCGACTGGAACAAGTCCTCAACGCCACGCGCACCGTCGACCCACGCCACATGAGCCCCTGGTTCCAGTCGTTCCTGCTGCAACTTTTGAAGGGCGAGCCGAAAGTTGTCGGCCTGCTGCAGGATATTCCATTTCCCGATGCGCCTCCGAAATTCATCCGCGTCGCGCTCTACCAATATCGATTCACGGACGCGACGGAGGGCCGCACGACGGGCGACTGGTGGCACCGCGAACCGGTATGGATCGGCCCCGGCTGGTCGCTCGAGCGGTAGTCCAAAAGTAAGGGTTCAGAGTTCAGAACGGTACCCCCATACCCCCATACCCTCAACCCTCAACCCTCAACCCTCAACCCTCAACAAAAAGGCCACCCGCGCCCGAAGACGCGGGTGGCCGACCCTTGCTCGGTTAAGAGCAAAAATCCTTAGACGGCAACGGACGGAGCGTATTCGCCGACCGTCTTCTTCAGTTGTTCCGTGGTGAACGGCATCGTCAGGTACTTCGAGGCGTTCGGGCAAGCCTTCTTCAACTCCTCGACCTTCTTCGACTGCGGCGCGGTGAGGATGATCGGCAACTGGCCGTCAAACTTCCGGGCCGCCTTGACCAGCTCATCCCATTCGGTGGTCTGCGTGTTGAATTCGGCGAGGATGAAGTTGTACTTGCCCTTTTGCAGAAGCTCCATGGCTTGCTTGCCATCAGTCGCTTCGACAACGTCCTTCACGCCGATCTCTTTCAGCGACCGGGTGATGTTCTTCCGCTCCTTGTTGGAGCTGTTCGCGACCAAAGCCTTGATTTCCATGACTGACCTCGCACTCGGGGACCATGCCGCATCAATCGGTTGATAGGGCCGCGGCCGGCGGCGAAGAGGCGACGGCACCGGGAAAGTGTAGGTCGGTGGTTGCCGCCGCGTCGCAGCGCTCCGATTAGAGCGCATATAACGACTCAAGGGAACGAGGCCACCAGAAAGAGTGGTGTGGCGGAGGCTGCCTGTGAGCTTCTACGCGAATTCGCCGATGTTGCGGGGCCGCCAGCCGCGCGAGTTGCGACGCAATCCGACTGCGAGTCCAATCATACCCATTGGAACCAGCGTTCCCATGGATGGTTCCGGCGTGATCGCCAAGTGAGCAGCGAAGTGGCCGGAACCTGTCGCCGTTTGTTTCCGCCATACTATATAGTCGGACGCGTCGACAACTCCATTGCCGTCGCCATCGGCTCCACTTCCGGCCGGGCTGACGGCGTTGCCGAACGTGGCTTTCCACGCGTCATAATCCGACCCATTAACCGTGCCGCTGCGGTCGTAGTCGCCCAGGATGGGAAGCGTAAAGAGGCGAACGTCGTTGCCGTTACCGGCCAGGTAGTCGATGAACACATCCAGGCCGGAAGCAGGATCGTTGAGCACCAGCGAATTCTGAGGCAGCGCGTCGAACGTACCGGTGCGCGTACCGGTGATGCTCATGATGAGAAACTCCATACCGCGATCAAGCTCGAATTCAGTCGGGAAAAACGGGCTGCCGGATGCGACGGACGCCAGGAGCGTCCCGGCCAGCGTTGCGTTTCCGGTTATGGTGACATTGTCGAAGTGATTCGACGTTGCACCGTCGAGGTGGACCTCGAATTTGCCCGTGGCCGTCTGCTCGTAGTCACCGTTGATGAGATACGGCCCGGCGGTACCGGCGGCGAAGTAATTGCTGCGTCCCGGGGCCAGCGTGCCGGCATTAAGAACGTCCGCATTCAATTGGCCGACCGCGCCGAAGCCAAACCCGCCCCCTGCCAGCCGGCCCGTGGACATAACATCGACAAGCGGCGTATTCACCACGGCGCCGCTGAACAAGGCGAACTCGCCGTTGACCGTAATCTTTTCCGTGACGTTCACAATGCTAGTGGAATCGTAGACTGTAGCCGATGCAGTGCTGTGCTCGACGTTAAGGAGCCGGGCCTGGACCGAGGCGTTGGAACCGGAAACCCCGAGGTCGCGAGAGACCAGAAGGCTCCTTTGCCCACTAGAACCCGAGGGCACGTTGAGCTTGATTTCATCGGCGATCAGCCCGCCCTGTACCAGCAATCCGATATTTCCAAGGTTTGTTCTCACCGATACCGACACATCGCCATTGGCGCCTCCAGGCGTCAGGTTGAGCGTCGTGCGGCCACGTATGTTCAAGCCGGCGGAGTCGAGACCGGTGATCTCGACCGGTCCACCAACCATTAACGCAGCTGTAGACGATGTGGATTTCTTGAACAGCTCATAGCGCGCATCGTCGACCGTCACGCTCGCCGCCTCATTGGTCAGCGCGCCGTCTAACTCGATCGGCGTATATGTGTGAGTGCCCGCCGGTGGCCCGCCGTTGAGCCGGTCGTCGAGCAACAATGCGTCGGTCGCCACCGGCGCGAGCGGCGAAGGCGTGGCCGTTATATCGTCGGCCCAGTTGCCGGCTGTGGCGTATTGCGGCGTGCCGGCTGCGCCCGACCAATACAAGGTGTCAAATGTCGGCATGGGTTCATCTTCGACGATTGTAACGGCACCACCCAGCGTGCTAATGGTCAGGAAATTGGCGTTGGCGGAATTAGGGTGGGGAGTGGAAAACGGCAGCCAATCGATCCTGATTGAGTCGAACTCGATCGTATCGCCGGGCGGCGTGAGATCGACCGCGGCGTTGAAATCGCGGGTGACCGGAATCCCCAGCGCGCCCGGTGGAACAAACAGAGGATCGGGCGGCGGCGGTCCGAGGCCCACGACATCTTCTCCCAATTTCAAGTAAACGACAAAACTTCCAACATAGGGCGTGGCCAGCGGGCCGCCGAGAATGGCGACAAGACCCGACGGGCCGTTTGTGTTCAGCGCGACTTGAAAGAGGTCTTCGGGCTCGTTCAGCTGAACGCGCAGGCGCTTGTCGTCCTGAAACGTCAAATTGAACGTGTGCATCTGGCCAATATTGAAGACCGTATTCGGAAACGGCACCCACAGGTCGTCGCCGGGAATTACCGCATCATCGAGATCGATTACCCGATCGAACACAGTCGCCCGGGACCGATCAGCAATCGCGACGAGCCAGAGCATGGCGACGATCGAAGGGCCGGCAATTTTCGGTATGCTGTTGGTCATTGATCTTGCACTCTGGAATGGTGAAGGCGAGCGCACGATTCGCATTTCATACACGCGTCTGCACGGCTTCGGCCAAACGGCGAAGCGCTTTTTCGCTGCGAACGTTTAAGGCCTGGTCATCGGAGCGGCGATTACCAGGAACCAACTTGTTGTCGGTGCGGGATTCGTCGGCAAAGACTCGGTCGAGCACCAACAGGTCGCGCGACCGGTCGCCGCCGTTGCCGCGGATCGACTGCAGCGGGGCGAAACCCGACCCGGCCCGGCGAGCAGCCCCGGGCCGGCTGCCAGGCAGCTCGGCGAAAACGCGGTCGACCGCAGTTGTCGAAACCGGTCGCACCGTGTCGCGATCCGACACCAGCGCCGTCAGCCGTGCAACCTCAATCGTTTCTGCCTCAACGGTCGTCGCCACGGACGATGTCGGCGTCACCGCAAGGACTACCGCCGCGGCCCCGCTGCCGGGCAGCACGTTGCCAAAGTTGGCCCGCCACAGCGAATAATCGCTTTGCGTGACGTGGCCATCGCCATCGTGGTCCGCCCCGCCGGACAGCGGCACCTGCGTACCGAGCGACTTCCTCCACATCACATAATCCGCCGTATCGACTTCGTCATTCAAATTTCCGTCGCCCGTCAGTCCATTGGTGATCGCCAGGGTGTAGTCTTCCACTTCTCCATTGGGCGCGAAACCGGTGACTCCCAGTCCCCCGACGCTGCTGAACCGGAACCGGCCGAAGACCACGTCGCCGATGTTGACCGAAGCCGGCACGCTGAACGAAATTTGGTTGGCGCCAGCGTTGACGAGGACGCTGACGAAGACCTGCTCGCCGGTATCGACCTGTCCGTCGTCGTCGAAATCGACCCAAGCATCGATCAAACCGGGAGCCGACGCCGTCACTTCCACCGTTGCCATTTCGCCCGGCACCAATGGAGCGACCACACGCACGCCGTCGTCGCCAGCATCGCCGACTGCCATCGAGTTGGGCTGACCATCCGCCTCGGCACTGACACCGCCACCCAGGTGATAGCCGGCAACGATCATGTGCCGCGCGCCGTTCTCGTCAAGGGTTGTGGCGAACGAGTTCGCGGCGGCGTCGCCCATATCCAGCTCGCGGATCGGCACGAAGTAATCCTCGACCTCGCCGTTGATCGCACGTCCGGTTGGCGCCAGGCCGCCGGTGCTGCTGAATCGGAAGCGGGCGAACGTGGCAAACGTGGCCGTCGCCGTCGACGGCACGACAAAATTGAGTGCGTTCACGCCCGCCACGAGCGGCACACTCACGAAAGGCTTCTCGCCCGCATCGTTCCAATCGCCGTCGTTGTTGAAATCGATCCAGCCGTCGAGCAGGCCCGCCGCCGAAGCCGTTACGCTCACACTATTGGAAACACCGACAAACAGCGTGTCGGCAAACACAACGCCGTTCTCATCGTCGGTGCCGTTCAGGTCGTCTCCCAGGGCAAACGGGTGCGGCTGGCCGTCAGCATCCGCATCGACGCCCGC
Organism: Lacipirellulaceae bacterium; assembly: GCA_044868555.1. Classification (GTDB taxonomy): domain Bacteria; phylum Planctomycetota; class Planctomycetia; order Pirellulales; family Lacipirellulaceae; genus JABDGM01. The sequence continues at coordinate 45,925 of JBIOWO010000350.1, forward strand.
GCCGAGGAAGTAGCCGGGTACGATGTTGTGCGACGCGCCGGAATTCGTCGCCAACGTCGGGTAAGTCGCATCGGGCGCATCGCCATAGTCGGCCGATGGCTGATTGAACCAGACCTTATCTGGACCGTCTTCCACGACGAACGCGTCCAAGTCGCCGTCGCCGTCCAGGTCGCCAAGCGCCACGTCGTGGCTCGATCCGGCCCCCAGCACTTCGAGGCTGTCGACAAACGTGCCGGCGCCCGTGTTGAACCACACCTTGTCGGCCTGGCTCGAGCCGGTGGCGGCGTACACGTCGAGGTCGCCGTCGCCGTCGATGTCGCCGAGCGCCATGTCGAGCACCGAGCCGCCGGTGAAGACGGTGCTTGAACTGAACGAACCGCCGCCCAGATTGCGAATAATGCGTCCGCCCGCCCCCGCGCCCGAGTTGGCCGTGAGCATATCGAGATCTGTGTCCCCGTCGATATCGCCCATCGTGACAAATGTTCCGGCGCTGCCCGCCGAGAAGATCTGCGTGAATGTTCCCGCACCGTTGTTGCGCCAGATGACCGTGCTGCCGTCGGAATTCGCCGTGGCCGCGTCGATGTCGAGGTCGTTGTCCAGATCGCCCAGCACGACGTCGACGCTGTTGAGGCTGCCCAGGCTCTGGCCGCTGTTGAGAAACACGCCCAGCGTACCGAGCTGTGCGCCGCCCTGGTTGATCCACACCTGATTGCCGCCGCCCGTGATGGCGAGAAAAGCGTCGCGGTCGTTGTCGCCGTCCAGGTCGGCCAGCGCCACGCCGCGGATATCGCCGGTGCCCAGCGTGCTGCCGGCCGTGAACGTGAAGTTACCAAGCGTGCCGCCCTGCAGGCCGCCCTGGTTGCGGTAGATGCGCAGCGGCTGGCTAGCACCGAAGCCGGCCACGACATCCAGATCGTTGTCATTATCGATATCCGACAGCGCCAACGCGGGACCGACCGTCGTCGATGCAAAGCCGCTGCCAGCAGAAAACACGCCGGCCCCGTTGTTGACCCACAGCGGATTGGTCGAGACCGAACCGTCGGACGAAACCAGCGCGTCGAGATCGCCGTCGTTATTCACGTCGCCCAGCCGCACCTCGCGGCCCAGCGTGCTGCCGAGTGACTGCCCGCTATCGACAAAAACGCCCGTGCCGCTGGGCGCGGTGGTGAACAGCGTGAGATTCGTGGGCGAAAAGACCGGCTTCAAGATCTTCTGGTTGCCCAGGTCGAGGCCCGTTTTAAGCGCGAAATCGTTCTGGCTCGAGGCGAACGTCAGGATCGGATAGTTGTCGCCAATCGAGGGTACGAACCCGCCGAGGCGGGTCACCTGCAACTGGCCGTTGAGGCTGACCGCGCCGCCGACGGCCAGCTTGTCGACGTCGGTCGACTGGTGACCGCTGATCTCAATCGCCAGGATGCCGCTCTGGTTTTGCGTATAGTTGCCGCCAATCGTGATCGTGCCCGCGGGGTTGATGGTTACGCGCGAAATGAGATCGCCGGTAACCGTACCGCCGCCGACCAGGCTGCTGCCGGTCGATAGGTTAAGCGAGCCGCTGATCGTGCCGCCAGTGCTGAGTGTGATGGAGACGTTTTGTAGCACTACTGCATTCCCTGAGCCGGCGTTTACGGCACCATTGCTCGAGACCGTAATCGCCGATAGACTGCTATTCCGGTCAAGGA